>JAKSTC010000009.1 GCA_024402765.1 Alphaproteobacteria bacterium | reverse complement strand
TTTCCATCTGTAAAAAAGTTCGAGGTTATTGTTTTTAAAATTGCTCTTTTTTTCAAAAAACTCGAACTTTTGAACATTTTTTGGCTGATTTCTGCTATTTTTACTATTTTTTTCATATTGCTGAAAAACTCTTCAATTCTAATGTCATATCTGGCTATTTTGCCTTGAATATCTTTCTTGGAATCTTCTATTTCTTTACTGGTTTGTTCAAACATTTCTTGGCTAATTTTATCACTTATAAGCAAGTCCACTAACCTTTTTTCTTTGTGCTTCATATGTGATAATTCACTATCTAATTTTAATATGTTTTCTGTTCTTTTTTGAAGTTCTTGCTGGTATTTGTTTTCTATAACTTTTAGTAAATGTGTTTTCTTATTTTTGCCCATTTTTAATTGTGCAAGGAACCTAAAATTTTTACTGGAAATACAAAAACAAACCTACTATAATGCAATGGTTAAAAAGAGCAGAAAAATGGCAGAAAAACTAACAAAAGAACTAAAAAAACTTATTCTTGAAAACATGTTTGTAAAGAATTACAAACGCATGTGGCCATATGTAAAGCCGTATTGGTTTCGGAGTTTGTTGTCTGTATTGATTACTATACCGCTTGGATCTATGGATGCTTTGATTGCATTGGTGTTAAAGCCATATATGGACTTGGTCATGATTGAGAAATCAATTGAAACAGCTTGGTATATTCCACTTGTAATTATTGCATTTACCAGTGTCCAGGGGGGATTGACATACATTTCTGCATATTTAAATACTTGGGTTGGCACAAAAATCACAAATCTTTTGAAGTTAGATTTATACAAAAAAATGCTGACTTTTGAAACAGAATATTTTAACAAGCGCAACTCTGGCGATGTGATATTTACCTTTAATAACAATGCAGACATGGCTTGTTCAGGGTTGATCTCCAATTTAAAATCATTTTTAGAGAAATTCTTTAAAGCCATATCTTTAATAGCTGTATTGTTCTATAACTCTTGGCAATTGGCTATTGTTTGTTCGCTAGTTTTGGTTGGTGCTTTTTTACCAATGTCCACGTTGCGCAAGAAAGTCAATTCTGTAATGAGTCAATCTATTGCTGCAGACTCTGCTCTGTTGACGGCTTATAATGAATCCTATGCTGGTAACAAGACAGTTATTTCTTATAATCTGGATTGTCACCAACAGGATAAGTTTAAATGTGTTCTAAACAATGTATTTAACCTGCGGTTAAAAATGTTAAAACGGACACGGTGGATTACACCTATAATGCACATTGTTTTATCTATTGGTATTGGTTTGGCAATATGGTTTGGCTCGATGTTGATTTTGGACGGCACTATTACCGCTGGTAATTTCGTATCGTTTTTAACCGCACTTATATTATTGTACACCCCTATGAAAAGTATCGGCAATAATTATAATTCATTATTGATGTCGTTTCTGGCAATTGAACGTGTTTTTGATGTTTTGGATTCAACACCGGCGATTGTTGACAGAAAAGACGCAAAACAAATGCCAAATACACACAACAAGATTGAATTTAGCCACGTTTCGTTCAGATACCTGCCTGATGTTCCTGTATTAAAAGATATCAATTTTTCTGTAAATCACGGCGAAACGATTGCATTGGTTGGTAATTCTGGCGGTGGTAAAACCACGGTGGTGAATTTACTGCCGCGTTTTTATGATGTTACAGAGGGTGGAATTTACATAGACGGCACAGATATTCGTGATTTCACAATGAAATCTCTGCGTCAAAATATTGGTGTTGTGTTCCAAGATAATTTCTTGTTTGCCGGTACAATTCGCGAAAACATACTTTTGGGTAACGAAAACGCGACCCAGGAAGAAATTGATAAAGCCGTAGAAATGGCATATCTGGACGACTTTGTTAAGACATTGAAGAACGGTCTGGACACGCAAATTGGCGAACGGGGTATTATGCTATCTGGGGGTCAAAAACAACGTGTTGCAATTGCGCGCGCATTTTTGAAAAACGCCCCTATTCTAATTCTGGACGAAGCGACATCTGCACTGGATAACAAGGCCGAAGCGGTCGTTCAAAAGGCGATTGAAAACCTTATGCGTGACAAAACGGTGTTTGTTATCGCCCACAGATTATCAACCGTTCGCAACGCGACCAAGATTGTCGTTATTAACGAAGGTCAAATTGTTGAAGCCGGGACCCATGACGAATTAATAAAAATCGAAAATGGCGCGTATAAAGCACTTTATGATATGCAGTTTAAAACTAATAACAATAAATAGGTTGATTTTTTATTAATATTATGATATAATATATCGCATACACGGTGGACATTTGTCCGCCGTTTTTTTGTTATAACAAAAGGAGGTTTTATGCAAAAAGTATCATATATGGGGGACGGAACAACAACCGAATTTTTCTTTAATTTCCCCTTTTTTGAAAACAGTAATGTTGTGGTTACCATAAATAATACTGCGGCAACGGGTTACAGTATAATCGGAACACCCGGCGGTTTGGACCCAGATATTCCATATATCGGTGGCAAAGTAGTGTTTGAAACCGCGCCAACATCAATAGATTGCATTACGATTGCACGCGAATTGTCATTGGAGCGCATTGTGGATTATCAACCACTGTCCAAAATAGACCCAACAACATTAAATCAAGATTTGAATTATCTGATGGAGGTTATAAAGGATAGAAAGGATGAATTAGCGGACCTGACCACAAAATATGTGGAAATCGCAGATAAAGAATCCACAGAGATAATTTTATCACGCATAACGGCAATTCATGATGAAATCGTTGACATAGATGCAAAAATAAGGGCATTGGGTGACATTGGCACACTGCAACAGCGCGTAACCGACCTGACCACCACCGTCGGTGGACACACGACATCTATTGGTGCTTTAGATACCACTGTTGACGGTTTGAACACCACCGTTGACGGACATACGACATCTATAAACGGTCTGGATACACGAACAACCGGCATGATAGATTATGTAATTGAAAGCCAAGCCCCCACCGCAGAAAACAATTATACCTGGTATCGCAAATACAAATCCGGCTGGGTAGAACAAGGGGGAAAAACAACATCTCAAAAAGTTACATTACCTATAGAAATGTCAGATACAAATTATAATATACAATTAACGGGTATTTGTAGTATTGATAACAACAATGTTTTTTTACATGGTTTTCGAAATATAACTACAGCAGGCTTCATAACACAATGCAATGTTTTGAATGATATCGGAAATTCAGCACGTGCTAACGATTCTGAAAAAATATGGTTAGTTAGAGGGTTTTGCCTATAAATTTAGGTCACATAAGTGACCTAAATTTATAATATATCGTTAAACAATTCTAATGCTCTGTTGACTGCTTTATCCATGTCGTAATACTTATAATCACCCAAACGACCAAAGAAATGAACATTTGGTAACTTTTGCGCTAGTTTTAAATATTTCTGATATAATTGTGCATTTGTATCATTTGCAATTGGGTAATATCTATCATTTTTGCCGTTTTCAAATGCTTCTGGATATTCGTATGAAACGATTGTCTTGTCGGATTTGTCGTTCAAGAAATGTTTATATTCACCAATACGTGTCCAATCGTAATTACATGGATAATTCACCACCGCAACATCTTGAAACTTTTCGTATGGGAATGTAATAAAATCAAATCGTTCACTGCGATACGGTAATTCGCCATATTGATAATCAAAAAATTCATCTATACTGCCAGACCAGAACAAACGGTCGTATTTCATATTTTTATTAAATGGCGTTTTTAGTTTAACCGTTATGTTTTTATGATTCAGCATATTCTTTACCATATTGGTATAACCACCAATAGGGATACCCTGGTATTTATCTTGGAAATACCTATCATCACGTGATACATATACCGGAACACGGCCAGATACAGATGGGTCTATTTCATCAGGCGTTTGCCCCCACTGTTTCAGGGTGTATTCTAAAAATATCTTGTCATAAATATACTGTGCTAAAAATTGTAGATCTTTATCATCTTTTTTACGCAATTCCAAAATAGGCACTTTCACATTTAGTCCAAAATTATCCAATAATTTTTGTTCAATCTTGTTGGCTAGGCTTTCTGGAAATACAGCATGCAGAGTATTTAAATTAAATGGAATAGGAACAATCTGTCCATCTATTAAACCCCTTACTTTATGTTGATATGGATACCATTTGCAAAATCTACTTACAAAATCCCAAACAGCTTTGTTATTGGTATGGAAAATATGCGTTCCGTATTTGTGAACACATATATTATCTGTATAATAATCATAAATATTGCCAGCAATATGATCCTTGGAATCAATAATTACCACCTGTTCGCCCGCATCCGCAAGCAAGCGTGCCATTGCCGCCCCAGATATACCACACCCTACAATAAGATTATGCATTTTTTATCCTTTTTATCTTGATTGAAAATCCCAGCAGGCAAATTGTACGATATACTACCCCATTGATTGCTGTGCGATTTATAGAAAAAAGATGCTTTAATCTAAATATTTTTCGCCAAGAAAACACACATTCTTCGGTATTCAAAATACCTATTTCTTTATGCTTTTTTGTTTTCATCATATGAACCAAATAAAAAGCCGTTATGTATTCCATTAAATATCCTGTTAAACGTGGCAACCATATTTTACCGTCATCAATGCGTTCCAGCATTTTAGGATTTGTGCGTCTTTTTACACTTTCTGTGAACAAATCGCCACGATTATCCAATTTCAAGAAATCGAACATTACCGGAAAAACACATGAACAATATGCAAAGAAATCATCCCTGGACATTATAAACATATTGGTACAAAAATATTTTTTATTTGTCTGCATCCACTTGAACGATTTGTACAATTCTGGGCAATGCGTATCCGACAACTTCAAAATATCTTGGAAACATTCCATATTTGTTATTGTCAATTCATCGCAACTAATGGGCGTTCTGGTAATAAAATCCGCTCCTTTTAATGTCTTGGCAATATTTTTTGTAGTTTGCCCCGATTTAGACATAATATGATTTTTATTGTAAATATATTTAGCACCCCGAAAATTAAACAATCTTCTGTAATGACACAGACCAATATAATCAGGATTGCCCAGTTTATCATAATTTTTCCATACCCAATAAATCGCTGTCATCTCATTTACTTCGCGATTCAGATGTGAAATATTATCGCCAGTATCATCCCCAATCATATTATCCAATAACCAATTGTAATCTTTGTCGCTAATTTGGCCATCTTTGTGTTTTTCTTTCGCAACTGCGCGACCACAATGAATTGGCACAAGGACATCATTCTTGAAAAGAAAATCTTTTTTATGATAACAAACCAATATTTTTATATTCATATCAGCACCCAATTTTTTGCAATATATGTTTAATGTTTTCTTCGGTTATATCCGTATATAAATTTTCTATGTTGTTTTTTATTATATCGTCATTTAATTTTGAAAAATCAATTTTCATTAACAAATCGCGTATCTTTTTATCAAAGCGATATTTTATGTGTCTCGCTGGATTTCCACCAACAATAGAATAGGGTTCAACATTTTTGATAACAACTGCTCCAGATGCAATTATTGCACCACGACCAATGTGAACACCGCTATTTATAATTGCACCCAACCCAATCCATACATCGTCTTCTATAACGATATCACCTTTGGATTCCGCCTCGGTTGCAGCATGACCTAAAACCATTGTTTTCCATGGATATGTAGATAAACGTTTATACGGATGTTCAGATGCCAAAATAAAATGCACACTTGGGCCAATAGAGCAATATTTACCAATTACCAACCTGGTATTACCATTTCCCGCATTTTCAATATCCAAAGGTCCATAGGACCCATCACCGACAACAATAACATCCATATTAGTTGGTTTAACCAGTGTTGTATGATTGTTCGGATTCTTTTGACGCCATTTATCGTTAAAAGATAATACTGGCTTTCTTTTTTTGAATAGCATGTTTAGTCCTGGACTCGTTTGTTTCTTACAAATTTGATTAATGGTATTTTTTTGAATAAATATACTTTGTAACTGGTCCCCCAATGAGAATCTGCAACCGTAACATGAAAAATAGGTATTCCTAATAACATAAAATTGAAATGCTCTTTATATGCAGAATGCCGACAAATATATGGCATACCATATCGTTTTGCGTATGAAATAATCTGTTGAATAAAACTCTCTGTTGTATATGGTGCTAAAAATTCTATGTCGTATATTTGTGTCATAGCGGTTTTTTTAACAAAAGGCACACCAGCATTAAGTACCAAATTAGGATTTTTATATATCATAACACCTTTATCATTGGAAGCTACAGATATTTTATACCCATATTCTTTAACAAGTTGTGTCATTCTGACTTCATACTTTAGAACAATTAATGCT
This sequence comes from Alphaproteobacteria bacterium, assembly GCA_024402765.1. Taxonomy (GTDB): domain Bacteria; phylum Pseudomonadota; class Alphaproteobacteria; order Rs-D84; family Rs-D84; genus Enterousia. The sequence continues at coordinate 30,917 of JAKSTC010000009.1, read as the reverse complement.
TTGTTTTCCTGATGTTTTACATTTTGTAAAAAACGGTTGATAAAATCAGCATTTGCTAACTTTTTTGACATGCCAATAAACCATGATTGAATATGAACTGGGAAAGAGTTTATCTCTGAAGAACACATCCCCGTCATATCAACCCCACGCGATTCCAAATCACACAGCACATGTCCTAAATCAAAAAACGGACCGTATACAGAATCGTTTACCAAATACACCCAATCGTAGTTATTTAATATTTTATTATTGCGGGCCCAATTATAACCACGTTTATATGACCCAAAATCATATTCGTTGTGTCTTGCCAACTCTGTGTGTAGTAAATTATTTATTCCTTTTAATTTAGTTTTATCTGCAACATCACAATCCATAACTAATACTATGTCGCCAAGTTTTGATAACTCGGTTAAATAATACACCAATGTGTCATCAATTATGCCGTCTTTGTCATATCCTGCAAATAAAAATAATCGTTTTGTTTTTTTCATAACTACCTCCACAATAATTTACATACGGGGATGAATTCGAATAATAATATCCAGTTGTTTTTAATCTTTAATAAGGGTATTTTCCCAAAGAGACGTAATCTGAATACTGTTCCGACAAACTTTGTTCGTATCACTTGTTTCGCATATTCTGGATACTTCCCGCATAATTCCATTCTGATATTTGCAGCGGCTTCTTCACGTTGGGTTTCCATCCGTTTGGATGTATTGTTTCCAAACCATCGATATTTAACTAAAACATTTTGGATGTTATAAAAGTGTGTCACATCCATCAGACGTGCCCAAAGACGATAATCTTCTGCAGGCGTATAAAATTCTTCATATTCAATATTATTATTTGTTAATACCGATTTTCGCAACATAGACGCTGTGTGCATTACATGACAATTGTGCATCAAAGAGATACGTATTTCAGAATCGTATTCTGGTTGAGACCATATTTCACCATTTTTTCGTTTGTCGCCAAATTTTTCTAACCAACCACTTACGACACCAATGTATGGATGTGTGTCTAAATATGCGACTTCCTGTTCTAATCTGGTTGGCACAGAAATGTCATCGTGGTCAAATATCGCCAAATATTCACCCTTTGCCATTTTTAGCAATTTATTGCGAGATGGTGTAATACCCATATTTTTATCATTTTTAGAATATTTTATGCGTTTATCGTTTTTCGCATAATCCAAAACGATTTTTTCGATTTCTTTGTTGTCAGGGCTATCATTTAATATCAAAAACTCAAAATCTGTATATGTTTGATTCAATATAGATTCAATCATTTCCCTTAAATATTCCGGCTTTGTATTGTAAATAGGCGTTAATACAGATACGCGGGGTGTGTTTGTTGACATTGGTTATTCCTTTTATATTACGAAAGGAAATATAGTCATTATAAACAATTAAATCAACTTATTTTTTGTTTTATACAAAAAACAAAAAAACGACCATTTGGTCGCTAAATTTGTGGTGGAGGCACAGGGCTACCGCAGATTTACTAGGGATCCAACAAATTCCCCTACTCTACCACACAAAAAGCATATTTACGCCACTGTTTATGCTACTATTGTAACACATTTACAAAAAAGGGAATTATTTTATTTAAAATTACCTGATATATAATATAATGGCCATTGGCAAAGGAAATTTACTATGACGGATATAAATAATCAAATTGCGATATATATTGCTGAAAATGGACAAACACAAATTGATGTTCGTGTCCAGGATGATACAGTATGGTTGAACCAAAAACAGATTTCTTTACTGTTTGAGGTTGGTGTTTCTGGTATATAATGAACATATACAAAATGTGTATAATGATGGGGAATTGCCAGAAAACACGACTATTCGGAAATTCCGAACTGTCGTGCAACGTGGTTTTCGCGGTGCAGTAGAAGAACGATTGTTTAATAAGTTGGTTAATTCAAATCTATAAACAGTATAAAAACCTTGTATACGCCGGTTTTCTAGTGTTTTTAATACATCAAACAGTTAATTCAAATTAGGAAATTTTATGTTGATTTAAACGTTGGTTTGTTTTATAAATACAAAATATAAAAAAAACACAAGAAATCAAATGATTTATGGGGCAATTTTTCTGAAACATAACCGGCTGTCAGAGCAGAAACAACATGACGGTATAAATGCGTTTGCCCAGAAAAACAACAAAAAAATCAAAGTTGCTTTTTGTATACCCAATATGGTCATTGGTGGCGTTGAAACTGTGTTTACGACAACTGTGGATATGTTGCTAAAATCACGTGTTTTTGACATATGTGTGTTCACACATGCTGAATTGACCGAACCATATTATGTTCAATGGTTCAAAGACAGACCACAAATCAAAGTCGTTTCTGTGTACAGATTAAATTCATTTTTTGAAAAGTATAAGAAAAAATTTGGGTTTCCATTGGAAAACATAAGAAAAATTATTTTTTCAATTTATAAAAAATGGTGTAATTATAAGATTGCGCGTAATCCGATATTGAACACATGTGATATAATCATAGATTATGTTTCTGGATCTTCCTTCAGACAAATACAATTTGCGAAACAACCCAAGATTACGTGGTTACATTGTTCAATAAATTATGCAATTGAAAATAAAATACCTGCCAGATTAAAACAGTATAACAAAATTGTCTGTATTTCAGATAGTATGAAAAGTGATTTTGCAAAATTATGTCCGGAATATGCTGACAGATTGGTACGTATTTATAACCCCGTGGATTATGATAGTATTAACAAAACTTCTCTTAATACACCAAAATATGATGGAAAGTATTTTCTGTGTGTTGGACGTGTTGATCACGACAAAGACATCCCAACAATAATTCGCGCGTTTAACCAATTTTGGCTTAGAGAACACAAACCAGATGTAAAGATGGTGTTTATTGGTGATGGAAATATCGCCAGTGAAATGAAAAAAATGGCCGCAACAACTGAGGCACACGACCAATTCGTATTTTTAGGTAAAATCCCAAAGCCATACGGTTATATGCGTGGTGCAATGGCGCATATTTTGTCGAGTTTTAATGAGGGATTGCCTACTGTTTTAATCGAAGCAATGGCTACAGGAACATTAAACATATCATCAAATTGTCCAAATGGTCCCCATGAAATATTGCTAGACGGTGACGCTGGAATATTATTTGAACCTGGAAATACTGACGAATTAGCAAATGCGATGTCAAATGTCTGGAACAATAAAATTGATGTGTCTGGTATGACCGGTCGTGCCACAAAATCACTTGAAAGATTTAACCAAGATAGCATTTGCACACAAATTATTAAGGTAATATCTGATGCAAAAAAATAAGAAACCATTTTTGTCTGTTATAACACCTACATATAATCGCGGAGACAAATTACATTTTGCTTTTCAATCGCTGTTGTCACAAACAAACAAAGATTTTGAGTGGATTATTGTCGATGATGGATCAACAGATGATACTAAACGGGTTGTAGATAAATTTATAGAAAAATCTGATTTTAAAATTATATACAAGGCAATAAAACATGGTGGAAAACATTTTGCCACGCGTGCGGCATATGAAATTGCATCTGGTCAATATTCCTTAGAATTAGATTCAGACGATGAATTATACGATGAAAATACATTGGATAACTTATACCATACAGTAAAAGTATGCCAAAAAAATTATCCTTGTATTGGTGGTTGTTTTATTGATCAAAACAATCAAATTTTTCCAAAATTGGATGGTGAATATCTTGATTTAGATAAAGAATCTTATTTAAATCTGTTTTTTGATAAAAACGGAATAGATACACTCAATATATCATGGATGATGAAAATGGACTATGCTCGTAGTTATTTGCCACCAAAAATAAAAGATAATTTATCTTATTTTCCAGAAGCAATTATCAATGTCAATCGTGTGTTAAAGTGTAAAAATTTTCATTTACGTGTATTCAATCGTCCATGGTACAGGTATAATATGTATAATGCAGATAGTGTGACCGTCAATACGTTTAAAACAAATGCATTCTGGTACTATGCAAAATCATTGATTGAAACATTAAATAAATATCAACTTGATGATAAGTATCATGATGCATTTATTCAACAATGCAAAAACTTATTTAACTATTTGCCAAACAACAAAACATTGCGTGATAATTATATGGTATTTAATAATATTGGTAAACCTCTTTTGTTTGCCAAATTCTTATCAAGATACTTATTAAAAAATATTTTTGCGGTTAATCATCATACAATTGTTTTGTGTGGTGTAAAAATAAAATTAAAAAAAGGGGACTAATAAATGCATATTTTCTATAAAAAACAAAATTATAATAACGCCCATATTTACGTTTATTTCTGTGGAATAAGAATTTATAGTTATAAACCAGAGCATTTGACCATAATTAATGGTGAAAACAATTCTGTTACGACACCAAAAAATTCAAAAGTTTTGGTTCGTGTTCATGGAAATAATAATAATGTGGTTGTTGAAGAAAGTATACACGATGAATATTTAACTATAGAAATTGGCACCAAAGAGGTACAGGTTAATAATTGTGATATACATATTGGTAAAAATTCTTCTATGGGTTTGGTACGTTTCCTGTGTTTAGAAGATAACACAAAGATTTGGATAGGGGATGATTGTATGTTTTCAATAAATATAGTTTTTTATCCAAGTGATATGCATGCGATTATAGATTCTAGTGGTAATGTGAGTAATATCGGACATTATATAAATATTGGTAACCATGTGTGGATTGGCGAAAGTGCAACAATACTAAAAAACTCCTATATTCCAGATAATTCTATTATTGGAACTAAATCTGTTGTTAAAGGTGATTTTTCTAAATATAAAGGAATCATTTTGGCTGGCAATCCAGCAAGAGTTGTAAAAACTGATATTAATTGGGATAGAAAATCTCCTAAAAAATATTTAGAACAACAAGTGAAATAATATGAAAACATATGTCACGAAATCTTTTTTGCCACCAATACAAGAATACAACAAATATATTACAGATGTTTTTGTTTGCCAAATTCTTATCAAGATACTTATTAAAAAATATTTTTGCAGTTAATCATCATACAATTGTTTTGTGTGGTGTAAAAATAAAATTAAAAAAAAGGGACTAATAAATGATAAATTTATCAGATGTTAAATTAATTATATGGGATTTAGACGATACCTTTTGGAACGGTAATTTGGCCCAAGGCACAGCTGAATTTATTGATCACAACAATGATTTTGTGCGCAATTTGACTGGAAAAGGTATAATGAATTCTATTTGTTCCAAAAACGATTATGCTGCGGTTAAAGAAAAGTTTAATGGGTATGACGATTTGTTTGATTTGTTTATATTTAAATCTATCAATTGGGAACCAAAAGGACCGCGGATAAAGAATATAATAGAAAATGCCCAATTAAGACCAGTTAATGTCCTTTTTATAGATGATAATACAATAAATTTGAACGAAGCGCTGTTTTATAATCCTGGTATAAATGTGTGCACGCCTGATCAAATAAATGCTTTAATATCTCAATTGCCAGAAATAACTAAATCTGACCTAAATCATTCTAGATTAAAACAGTATAAAATTTTGGAAACCAAAGTTGCAGATAAACAAAAAATGGGATCAAATGATAAATTCTTGCAAGAAAGTCAAATCTGTGTTCAGGTACATCATGATTGTATAAAGAATATCGACCGATTACATGAGTTATTAATTCGATCAAACCAATTAAACTATACAAAGAACCGCTGCTCTATCGAAGAACTGACAGTTTTATTAAAAAACAAAAAAGTATACGAATCAGGATATATCACATGTAATGATAAATATGGCGATTATGGTATCATTGGTATGTATGTATTAAACAAACGAACAAAAACACTAGAACATTTTCTGTTTTCGTGCAGGACATTAGGTATGGGGGTCGAACAATATGTATATGCAAAATTGGGATTCCCAAAATTGACTACGGTTGGTGATGTTGCTGTTAAAGTTTTACCACAAAAATACATTACGTACATAACTGAAAAGCATGGCCGTGTCAAAAAACAAAAAAAGACAATCAACATCTTGTTAAAAGGTCCTTGTGACTTATCTGGAATTATGCCGTATTTAGATTCTAATATTGGTATAGATACAGAGTTTATTCATGCTAATGAGAATGCGCCAGCAACATGCAGTCAGCAACATTCTAGGTGTGCAGTTGATTCAAAACGTTTAAAGCAATCTGAAATAGAAACAATTTTAAATGCTGTTCCGATGTTAAGTCCAGAAGATTATACAACAAATATGTATAATGATAAATACGATGTTGTTGTATTCTCGTTACTAATTGATGACCTTTTGGGATTGTATCGCGACAAAGAAACAGGTTTAATATTTCCATTCGGAAATTATAATATTCCAATTACAGAGAACAAGAATAAATCAATTTGGACTGGTGATAGTATATATGCCAGAGACCATTATATAACTCCCAAACAATTTGACACATTTAGTAAAAAATTGGAATATCTTGGCCCGATAACAAACGAAATGTTAATAGAACATTTAATGTATATCAGACAAAATATAAGTCCGAAAGCAAAATTAGTCATTATCATGGGTAGTGAGCTTAAACCACTTTGCGAACCATTTGATAGCAAAGGGCTATATTTAAGACACATTGATATGAATCGTGCTGTTCAAAAGTGGGTAAACGATCAACAAAATGTTTCTTGTATAAATTTGACAGATTTTATTAAAAATCCAGAAGATTATCGGGATATGATTAATCATTTCCAACGACATGTGTATTATAAATTTGCACGGGCATTATCTGCACAAATTCCTGGTGGTATTCGTGTTCACGATAAAAATTACTTTAAAAAGATTATAACTATTGATAAACATAAACGTAAATTTACTAAAAACGATATCAAATATAAGCAAGAACAATTATTTTTGCACTTTTTCGGGTTAAATATCCCATTATCTAGAAAACATATAAAAAGGGTATAAGGGGAAGTAGATGTTCTTTTTAAAACGGTTGCATTTTAATAAAATTAAATATAATGGCAAAACCAATCGTGTAATAATACATACAGTGGATGGTCGTATTATCACCAATCCGCGATATGTTAGACGATACAGAATTGTATTTCATGGTCAAAACGCAACAATTGAAATTTTTGAACCATGCGTTTTAAACGGTTCATTGTTTGTGTTGTATGACGGGGATTATTTTACAATAAAAAAGACAGTGGGCGAAATATTTGTAATCGGTGGCGCATTATGTTCTGGACATACTCGTCTTTTTATAGACGAAGGATGTTCTTTAAACAACACTAAGTTTTATATGAATTCACGTCCAAACACGTTTATTGAGCTTGGACGTGACTGTATGTTTTCTTTTGATGTTTCAATTTGGGCAAGTGATACACACCAGATAATCAACAATAAAACAAAGCAAGTTGTAAATAATGAGGTACATGGTGTTTCAATTGGAGATCATGTGTGGTGTGGCACACGTGTCACAATATTAAAGGGTACTCATATCGCAAACAATTCTGTTATAGGTGCGGCAAGTGTTGTTTCTGGAAAATTTGTAGAACCTAATATAGTTATCGCTGGTAATGTAGCCAAAAAAATTAAATCTAATATAGATTGGTTAAGGGAACCATTACCAGAATAACGATATATGATCATTTACAATATTGTCGCGATGATTATTCACATACACCCATGACTGTCCACGTGGCACCATATTGTGTAGAATTTACAATATAGCCAAATTCAACGTAGGTTGTAGATTTGTTTAATACCCTTGGTGTATACAAATCTCCGGCCTTGCAGGACACAATAAATGCGCAATATTTAGTATCTGACATATTGACAGGCAGGTTAAACCTTTTTGTTGAATACCCATTAAGAATATCCGATATTGCCCCCCCTTGTTCAACCCAGCCGGATTTGTATTTGCGATACCATGTGTAATTATTTTCTGCGGTTGGGGCTTGGCTTTCAATTACATAATCTATCATGCCAGTTGTTCGTGTGTCCAGACCATTAATAGATGTTGTGTGACCACCGACGGTGGTATCTAAAGCACCAATAGATGTTGTATGACCGCCGACGGTGGTTGTTAAATCGGTTACGCGTTGTTGCAGGGTTCCAATATCACCCAATGCCTGTATCTTGGCATCTATATCAACAATTTCTTCGTGAATTGCCGATATGCGTGCAAGAATGATGTCTGTAGATTCTTTATCCGCAATTTCTGTGTATTTTGTTGTTAAATCCGCCAATTCATCCTTACGATCCTTTATAACCTCCATCAAGTAATTTAAATCTTGATTTAGTGTGGTGGGGTCTATTTTAGATAATGGTTGATAGTCCACAATGCGTTCCAATGGTAACTGGCGTGCAATCGTGATGCAATCAATTGATGTTGGCGCGATTTCAAACACAACCTTGCCACCGATATATGGAATATCTGCATCAATACCACCTGATGTTCCGATTATATAGTAACCCGTTGCAGGTTCATTGTTCACAGTAACAACAACATTACTGTTTTCAAAAAAGGGAAAATTAAAATAAAATTCGGTTGTTGAGCCGTCCCCCATATACGATACTTTTTGCATAAAACCTCCTTTTGTTATAACAAAAAAAACCCAGCCTAAAAGCCGGGACAAAAAAACAGCCGACAAAATGTCCGCTGATTTACCAATATTATACCACAAATGGCCCAAAAAAGCAACAAAACGGTTTAACGGTTGATATTTTTGTTGTATTGGTTGGGGCATGCCCTTTGTCTAACTGGATTCTTTGTCCATGGGGCATAAAAATAAAGCCACCTTTCGGTGGTTTAATTTTTGTGGTGGTGCAAGTGCTCTGATGAACGATAACTGGTATATATTTTGCGCATTTTAAGATGTTTTTAAATATTATTTCATTTCAATATGTTATATAAGATATATCTCAAAATTTGATATACATCAAACTTGTTCACTATATACATGGGGAAGTTATAAAACTACAAACCTTTCCAAAAAACGACTAGTTTATAATTAGAAAAAGGAAAATTAAAAATCAAAATCTGTTTGCAAATTATTCTTTGACACATTTTGTTTCTTACAATTTGGACACTTAGAAAGACCTTTAACACGTTGCCTTACTTCTACTTGCCATTCATTGCCACATTTAGAGCACTTCCACCATACTTTTTTCCCACTTCCAGGTAAAAACTCTTCAGGTTTTAAAGGGTAATTTTTTTTCATAATCCCACTCTTTTGCAACATTAGGATATTTTGATTGTAAATCATTTATTCCTTCCACTACTTTTTGTCCTGAACAAAATGGACATGAATTTGGATGTAATATCCTTGCATTTATGGATTGTTCGTACTCATGACCTTTAGGACAAACCCACCAAATTTTTTTTTGAGCTTCCTGGCATAACTTCAGTGGGCTTTAAGATATTTTTGCTTAGATGCCATTGTTCCAATATTTCAGGATATCTTGTCGCAAGATCATTATAACCTGTTAGAACTTTTTGACCTGCACAATATGGACAGTTTGTTTTCTTTCCATCTATCCTGGTTCTATCACAGATAGTAGCCTGCCATTTACCTTGACACGTAGAACATTTCCACCAAGCTTTCTTATTACTGCCGAAAGTTAACTCATTGGGATTTAAGCCTTCATTTGCCTCCCAATTCCATTCTTTCATAAGTTCGTCATTTTCTATCAAATAGTGTCTTGTCAAAGTTCTTCCTTAGTCATACAATTGTAATCATAATATAGGTTATACAAATATAAATCTCAACCTTAAAAAGCTATAGATATCCTTTTATTTTTACATTGGACGTTGGTTCTGTGAAAATTTTAAATAGCACAAGATAATTATGTACATATACTAATTTTTAGATATTTATTTATGACTAAATAGAATATCTACAAGTTGGTCGTTTTGACATATTAAAAAATCATCAAAAGATATACATTTTGCATTTTTGAGAATAAAATTTGACTATTTTGCGTGATTTTTTTTAACTTCAACGACCAATCTGCATCTTCCCCCCCTTACTCAATAACAATTTTTTAAAACAAAAGAGCCGAGATATTAAATCTCGGCTTTCTGAACTGGTGGAGTGCAATTAGCGATTATCGAGCAAGCCATTCAGCCGATGTCAAAGAATTGACCTTTAAAATTCAAACCCTGTTTTAACTTTTTTCCAGCGAAGAAAAGAGCGATAAAATTGTTGACTTTAATAAAGTAAATAGGATAGAATTAGTTTGACTATTTTGAAGATAAAATATGAACTTAATTGAAAAGAAATCAGTTGTTTTTACAGCGCAATCAAAAAAGAATTTTTTTATGAGGATGCTTGTTTGTAAATATGTTTTTGAACATGGAGGCATACCTCTTAACCCTTTTAATGTATTTGGATATTTTCTATATGAACTTGTGGACAGAGATTTGGTTCGTAATGGAAATAATAATTTGATTGCTCGTTCAGATGAAGTATGGTTTTTTGGTGAAATTGCTGACGGTTGTGTTTCCGAGATAGAGTATGCGATGGAATTGGGAAAAAGGATTGCTTTTTATAAAATGGGTTCTACCTACCAATCAATAGAAAAATGTGCGATTGATGAATTGATTTTTGAAGATGAAGTGACGGTAGATACTGAAAAATTGAAACAAAAAATAAAAGAATATCCGTATGTTAGTCTTTGATAATTTTTTTGGATAATGGTGCGATTTCTCTGAATTTTACTTTAAGAGTTCGATAAGTTACGGAAGTTGGCGATTTTTGAAGGATGAAAAATCGAACTGGTCAAATGCCTTGCGAAATATGAAAAAAGCCACCGTTTGCGCGATGACTTTTAATCTTGGTGGGTTCTGTAGGACTGCCTTCGTTTCACTTCGCCGCTGCGTCGGCTATCAGCTTCCAACTGACCGGAATCCTTCCGTCTGCCGGCGTCTCCTTGTCAAACCTACTTCTCGTAGGTTCGAGTAAATTATAATTAAACGTCAAAAAAACCTCTTCATCAAGAAGAGGCTTTCTAAACTGGTGGAGGCACAGGGACTCGAACCCTGGACCCAATGATTAAAAGTCATTTGCTCTACCAACTGAGCTATGCCTCCAGCAACTGGTCTGGGCTAGATTTTGACACATTATTATTCTAAATGCAAGAAAAATTTGTATTTTTTATATGACACTCTCTTTTTCCCTGCCCCGTCCCCTTGTATTTTTGGTAAAATTTGGTATAATATATCTGATACTAAAGGGTGCATTCATGGCAGATGTAAGTTTTAAAAATTTTATTCTTGATTGGTACAAGGCGTACCACCTGGGCCAGATGGATGAACCACGTAAAGCAAGATGGGAAGAATTACGCGGAAAAAGTTATGAAGATACCCCAAAAGAAAAACGCATATGGTTAGATGATAAAAGAACAGGCAAACAAAAAGGTTGGGACGACGGTAAGGGAAATCTAAAAACAACTCTCCCGGAACCAGAATTATCTGACGAAGATTGGGAAAAATTTTACACCATCTGTCGCGATACAATTCGATCAATAAATGCAAATCGCGAAGATTTACGTCGTGCCGCCCCAGACGCACCATTCCCAATAGAAAAATGGTTTGCAACCAATGATTCAGAGGTTCCTTATAAACCATTTTCGTCACAAGAAATTGACGCACAACAAAAAGAAACCTTTAAAAAGTTAGCGGCTTTAATCACTAAAAGCGTTGATTTACAACAATTATTATCTTCGAATTTTAATGATGATTATTCTTTTGGAACTTTTTTAAAAGACTTACAATCTGGTGATTATTCTAAACACCCAAAACAAGTTATAGAAAAACTACGAACAACCCTTTGGGTTTTGCGATCAAATTTAAATTTAAACTTTCAACTTAAATTGGATAATATTCGCGGAGAAACCGTAAAAGAATTGGTAAATATCTTTGGTTTAACAACAAAAGATAATTTAGCTGACCAATGTGAAACTTTACAAAATCATTTGGACGAATTAATTGCGGCAATCGATCCAGAAAACGAAAAGATAAATCCGCAGCAACTGGCGCAATTTAAAGACCCAAGTGTTTATGCTGAAATTTTAAAGGCATTATATGCCACTGATAAAGAAGGAAAAAAATCTGCGTTTTATAAACACTTTGAATCTTATGGCGGGAGCCAAATTACAAGGTGGATGAGTGAAAGCGTTGATGGCAACAATTATGAAACTGGCGACAACGCTCTTACCCCAAAACTGGAAGACGAACGTGATTTAAAAGAAACTATTAGCAAAAAAGTTTCTGATTTTAAAGATGAACATTTCAAACGTTTTACGGATCGTGCCGCCCGTCATATTTATGTTGAACCAAAGGCAAAGGCAGTTGTTGATGCAATTTGCAAAGAAAAAATATCACCCAAAGATGGCTTAGCAAAAATTTTAGAGAAAAAAGATGCTATTCTAAAACGTGTTCAGACAAAAGAGCCCACTGCAAAAAAGGGTGCAGAATTTTTATTTGAAGCATTGGAATACATCAAAAATTCTGGTGATATGGATAAAGCATTCGAAGGTGCATTACGCAATGGACGCAAAGCCGAAGCAATCGCGTTTGAGATAATGAAATACGCAATGACCAAAGGCAAAGTTGCAGAGGCTAAAGTTGCATTGGAAACATTTGCAGTTATGCGTTATGACACTTTTACATCTGCACATTGGGACAAGGTCAAAGAAGCAAATAAAAATTTCTCTTTATTCGGGGACAAAGAATTATCATGGAATAAAAGAATCAGTTTTGTTACTGCCGCACTTGATAAAACGCTAGGCTTGGGAATAAATGCTATATTCTGGGCCGGTGTAATAACGCGCAACACAATTCAACACGCACGTGGCAAGATAACAAAAAAAGACCACTTTAGATTATCAAAAACATTGGTAGAACTTAATAAGAAAGCAGCAGAATTCAAAGATTTACCACTGGCAGAACAAGAACTTAGGTCGGCAGAAGCAGAAAAAAACGCCCAAGAACACGACATTGGCATATCTGTTCATGATTGGGAAGAAAAACAAAACTTACAATCCGAATTTGATAATATTCAATCTGAAAACATCGACACCATCGACAACGATTTAGCGTTGTTACAGCAAAACTTGGCCAATGGCACAATTACCCAAGATGACTATAACTCAGAGAAAATTAAATTAGATGCTGAAAAACAAATTTATATTGACAAGCAGGCACGAATAGGCAGCAAAATAGCACATATCGACAACGAAATTACAAGCCGTGGACACACACAAGAAATTGCGAGACTCGATACTTTACAACGTGAAATTACAACATTAGAAAATGAAATTGGACAAGAAGCCGAATTAACAAACAAACAAAACATTAAAAAAACTGACTTTGATACTAAAAAACAGAAATATGATGCATCTGTGACCAGATGGCGCGTTGCCCAAGAATTGCAATCACGACTACAGAAAAAAGCAAACGACGATCAGAATAAAGCAACTGAATCAACCCCCTATTCCGCACCCAAAAATCCTATGGAAAATTTGGATATGCTAATTTACTTTTGGAATACAGTAAATGGTTATGAAGATATTAGTGTAGATTCTTATAATTTCTTCCGCAGTATAAAGGACCAACGTAAAGAGCAGAATCTTGGTCTAGAATTTACCAAAAGGTTTGAACAGATGCGGTCTTAAAGGTATTTTATTTGGGCACATCAAATTGGTGTGTGTTTTTTGTTAAAACCAAATGGTTTATTGTTGAAATTCTAAATAAAGGTGCTACAATTCCCGCAGTTTTAAGAAAAAAGGAAAAAATATGTACATACTTGCTTTGAACTGCGGTTCATCTTCCCTGAAATACAAGGTGTTTGAAGAAGACACTTTAAAATCTATTGTTAGCGGAACGGTTGAAAAAATCGGATTGCCTGATTCTTTTGTAACACAAAAATATCCTGATGGAACAAAACAACGCAAAGATGTTTCTATGCAGAATCATAACGAAGCATTGGGTGTTGTTTTAACATTATTGCGTGAGGCGTCTATTGATATGAACGCTATCAGTGCTGTTGGTCATCGTGTTGTTATGGGGGGTGATAAATACGCTTCTTCGGTAGAGGTTAATGATGAAGTTATTAAAACATTAACTGAATTGTCACCTTTGGCACCGTTACATAACCCAAGTGGTATTTTGGGTATTGTTACCGCACAACAGTTGTTACCAAATGCAAAACAGGTTGCTGTGTTTGATACGGCTTTCCATCAAACAATGCCTGACTATGCTTATCGTTATGCTGTGCCAGAAGCATGGTACAAAGATTTAGGCGTTCGTCGTTATGGTTTCCACGGAACATCACATTTGTATGTTTCTAAACGTGCAGCGGCTATGTTAGATAAACCAGCAGACAAATGTAATTTGATTACTGCACATATCGGTTCTGGGGCATCTATGGCGGCAATCAAAAATGGTAAATGTATTGATACATCTATGGGTATGACACCTACGGCGGGTCTGACCATGGGAACACGCACAGGTGATATTGACCCAAGTATTGTTTTATATGTTATGGGTCGTTTGGGTATTACCGCTGAACAAATGACAACATTTATGAATAAACAATCTGGCTTGCTTGGCTTAACACAATGTTCTTCGGACCGTCGTGATGTTGAAGGTAACAAAGATACCGATGACAAATGCCGTTTAGCGTTGGATGTTGAAGTCAACAATGTCAAAAAGTACATTGGTGCATATATGGCGGAATTGGGTGGCAATGTTGACGCCATTGTGTTTACCGCAGGGGTCGGTGAAAACGATGATTGGTTGCGTGAACAATATTGTTCTGGTTTAGAAGGTATGGGAATTAAACTGGATAAAAAGTTAAATTCCGAAGCATTGGCACGCAAGGGTTATGGCGATACAGTTATCAGCACACCTGATAGTAAGATAAAAATCATGATGATTCCAACAGATGAAGAGTTGGTTATCGCCGAAGATGCGCGCGCTATTAAGCGCGGCACATATAATCCAGATCATTTGAAAATGGATTATT
Source organism: Alphaproteobacteria bacterium (assembly GCA_024402765.1). GTDB lineage: Bacteria > Pseudomonadota > Alphaproteobacteria > Rs-D84 > Rs-D84 > Enterousia. The sequence continues at coordinate 15,840 of JAKSTC010000009.1, read as the reverse complement.
CATTTGCGAAATTAAATTCTAAACAGAGATAATAAAAATCGCATATTAAAAATCGCCCGTTTGGGCGATTTTTTGTTTCCTGTTATTTTTAGAACTGTGTTTCAAATGATAGCAAGAAACGCTGTTCCCTATCGTATTCATTTAACCTTAATGGCCAACCCCAAGAGAAGTTCATTGGCCCCATTGGCGTATTCCAATAAATACCAACACCGACAGAAGTTCTTAAATCTTTATCAATCAAATTTGGACGTCCTGCATAAGTCTTTTCTATTGCAGGTGGTTCACCCAAAATACCATAATCTGCAAACACAAAACCCTTTACCTGATACTCATCTGGGATAAATATTGGGAAATTCAACTGTGTTGAGCCATTAAACTTCCACAACCCACCCAACGAATAATTACGGTTATACCAGTTACGCGAACCCACACCCGCTATATCAAAACCACGCAATGTTTCACCACCCAAAAAGTAACGATAAACACGTGAAATATAGTCGCCACCAATTGGTTGCAAATAACCAAAATCAAGTGAAGAACGCAACTGCCACCTGTTATCCAAAAAGTTAATCATACCGGTAATATCAGCAGAATACCGCATATATGTTTCTGTACCGCCAAATCCAGTATATGCCAACCCCAGGTTACTTACCACACCACTATGGGTATTTTGTTGGAAATCTGTGGTTAAATTATAATATCTAAAATATGTTCCTACTGTATACAATCGTGCCTCTTGCCAACCATTTTGTTGCAGGTCATAATTTTGGTCAAATGCCGCACTAAGGCGAACAATTTGCGACCAATGGTCCGTCAATTTCCAGCCCAGACGCCCGGATATACTAAACGAATCCCTATCGTAACCATAACCACCTAAATTTTTATAATTATAACTGGTATAAGAAACATCAAATCCGCCAGATAATGCACGCCCGAACAAATATGGTTCTGTAAAACTAAACAAAGCCTGCTTTTGATATTGGGCAATAGAACCACGCAATTGCACAATTTGACCACGCCCCATAAAGTTATTTTCGGTAATACCGGCATCAACCATAAAACCGTTAATATTTGACCAGCCAAGTCCCCCAGATAATTCACCAGTTGGTTGTTCTTCAACCTTGACATCCAAATTCATCATGTTGGCATCTGCAATACGCGTGGGCACCATTTGCACATCTTTAAAGAAACGCGTGTGCATCAGGTTTTGACGCCCCTGCTCTATGGTCTGTAACGAAAATGGGTCGCCTTCACGCATAGGAAGCGATTGTTCAATAACACTATCAAATGTACGAACATTACCTAAAATGTTGATAGAGTTAATATAAATTCTGTTTGTCTTTTCAATTTTGAATTTCAAATCTATGGTATGCTTTTCCTTGTCTTGATTTGGAATTGGTTCAACATTTATAAACGCATAGCCATGGTCAGCCACCACACCGCGCAACGCAGATATGGTTTCATCAACTAAATCAATATTGTATATGTCGCCCTTTTCAATTTTCATCGCATCAAACAATTCCTTATCCGGAACATCTGGGAAAGGATTATCCACCGACAATTCACCAATTTTATAACGCGGGCCTTCTTCTACAGTAAAAACCACAGAATAATATTCACGATCTGGCGTAAATGTTCCAGTTGTATTCTTAATATCTATATCTGCATAACCATTACGCAAATAGAACTGGCGTAACATCTGTGCATCATACTGAATTCTATCTTCGTCAAAGACATCAAACTGGCTCATAAACCGCCACCAGGCATGTTCTCGCGACAACACCGCCCCACGCAAAGTACGCGAACTAAAATGTTCATTACCTTTGAATTCAATATCGGAAATATATGTCGGATGTCCCTCAGATATTTCATAGACAACATTAACCCTGTTATCTGACAAATCAATTTTTTTAGGCTCAACCTTGGTTCCAAAGAAACCTTTGCGTTGATATATTGTTAATATGCGTTTTACATCTGCACCAATCACAGATTCATCGTACGATGAGCGCTCCTGTAATTTTATTTCTTTCTTTAAATCATCTGTGGATACTTCATCGTTACCCTCAACCGTTACCATATTAACAACTGGGGCTTCTTTGACGGAAATTTTTAACACATCTCCATCAACATTGACAGAAACCTTTGAAAAATAACCACTACCCTGCAATTTTTTTGCAATCTGGTTTGCACGTTCTGATTCAACATTATCGCCAACACGCACACCCGCCAATATACGCACAGATTCATCATCCATACGTTCGTTACCAGTAACAGTTATTTTAGATACAGATGCCACCGCCGCAGCAGTTGTCATCACAATCATCAAAGATGATAAAATATATTTTTTCATATTCATTTTAGTTCAACCCAAATACCCTTGTTAAATCGTTCCACATAGTAAGCAAAAATAGTGCCAGTATTAATACCCACCCACACATAATTGCAATTTCCATGCCACGTCCCTGTAATTTACGACGGGTTATACCCTCTATAATCAATATTAATAAATAACCACCGTCCAACACCGGTAATGGTAACAGATTAATAATCCCCAGGTTCACAGACAACAATGCAATTATTGATAACAATGCAAAGAAACCATTAGATAACGCCTGACCTGAAATCTGGGCAATTGTGATAAACGACCCCAATTGCTTTGAAGAACGTTCACCTGTAATAATTTGCTTCAACACAACCAGCAATGTTTTTGATTGATAATATGTTTCACGCGCACCCGCATAAAGCGCACTAAAAAATGGTTTCTTACGAATTTCTGTTTTACTGCCATCTGCGATAAGCCCCCATCTGTCTGCAGGTGCTAATTTGATATGAACCAATTTTTCCCTGCGTACGACCAACACATCTGCTTCGTGTGTTGATGCCAATTCTTTGGCAATTATAACCTCACCCCAGTTAGAAATCGTAGAATTATCAATTCTGATAATGATATCACCTGGTTTTGCACCCGCTTTGAACGCGATACTTTCCTGAATAACTTGCCCCACCACAGGCAATTGAACAGGACGTGGATGAAACATAAACGTCGCAGAATATACAACCCATGCCAAAACAAAATTCATTGCAACACCCGCAGCAATAATAATAAACTGCTTCCATGGCGCCACAGACAAATAATGTCCTTTCTTTTTGGTTGCAGGCAAATCAGCATACTTTTTCCTGTTAAACATATCTTCTTGACCGTAAATGGAAACATATCCACCCAGTGGCAGACATGCAATTTGCCAAATCGTATTATGTTTATCAGTCCACTTTATAATTGCAGGACCGAAACCAATTGAAAATTTATCCACACGAACACCCGCCCAACGTGCTGCCATAAAATGTCCCAATTCATGGACAAAAACAACCGCACCTAATACAATCAATAGTGCAATTATTGTTAAAATCGTATTCATCCCTTTCCTCCGCCTGCTTTAGGTAATTACAACATTACCAACCATATTAATGGCAACACATAAATCCAACCGTCAAATCTGTCCAATACACCACCATGCCCCGGCAGTATATTTCCGAAATCTTTGATACCCAGTTTGCGTTTAACCCAACTGGCAGTTAAATCGCCATATTGTGACAATAGCGAAACACTAATACCAATCCACATCAATTGTGGCATAAATGTATCAGACCCCAGCAAGCCATACATCACAGACATAAATGTTCCGCATAAAATTCCAGCAATCTGACCAGACCATGTTTTATTAGCAGAAATACGTTCCCACATTTTATCGCCACCCAATAATCTACCAAAAAACCATGCCCCAATATCTGCGCCACAAATTGTTATAAGTAACAACAACATTATCCAAGGACGCGTGCCAACACGATTCACAGCGAACAAACACAAAACCAACAATCCAATAAATAAAATCAATGATATGCAATTAGTTTTATTTTTTAACGCCTCACTTTTGGACCGGACAATTGCCCGAATCGCCTCAAACAACATTGCAACTACGACCAACAGTCCACAATAACGCGTAGCATTAATTCCAAGATATTCTAATAGCACAATGCCAACTAACAAACATACCAAAACACCAGAAACCATAATTCTTGGTTTTGCATCAGACATAATTACTTTTCCTTCTTTTTTCCAGAATAGTTTAACTTTTTACCACCACCGAATCGGCGATTGCGTTTTGCGAATTCATCCAATGTATATTGCCATAACTTTTCAGAACGTACCAAATCGGGCCAATGCTGTGGCACAAACAATAATTCTGCATATGCCAATTTCCATAGCAAGTAATTTGATATTCTGAATTCGTTACTGGTCCGCACCATCAAGTCAACCGGCAACAAATCACCAGTATCCAGAAATGTTTCAAAACTGTCGCGCGTAACATGTTCACCTGCATCAATCGCAGCATTCACCGCATCAACGATTTCATTTTGCCCGCCATAATTCAATGCAAACGCAACTGTTCCACCGGTATTTTCTGCGGAAACTTCTTCCAATTTATCGCACAATTTTGCCAATTTTTTTGGCAATTTATCACGTGATCCAACAACACGATAACGCAAATTTTTCTCTATGGCATGTTGCATATTTTTTTCCAATTCGGAATAAAACAAATCCATCAGGAAATCAACCTCTTCCTGGGATCTGTTCCAATTTTCCGTTGAAAAAATAAAGAAAGTTATCGTTGATACACCACGCGCGATATACCAATCAACCAAATTTTCAAAATTTGCGATTCCTGCTTTGTGGCCAGCCAATGGTGGCAAACCGCGTTTTTCCGCCCAGCGACGATTTCCATCACAAATAAAAGCGATGTGTTGTGGAATAACAGATGGTGTTTTGTGTTTGAATAAATTAAACATGTTAAGTCCGTATTTTATTAGTTAGACAGACATAATGTCGGCTTCTTTTTCTTTGGCGAGTTTATCAACCTCTACCCCACGCACATCAAAGACCTTTTGAATATCTTCTTCGTATTTGCGTTGATCATCTTCGGAAATTTCCTTGTCGGTAACCGCACGTTTAATTTTACCCATTACATCCTGACGAATATTACGCATAGAAATCTTGGCTTCTTCGGCATATTTTCCAGCAACCTTGGTCAATTCACGTCTGCGTTCTTCGGTAAGTGGTGGCATATTCAGACGAATTACACCGCCTGCAGTCATCGGATTCAACCCCAGTCCAGAATCACGGATAGCCTTTTCAACAGCGGGTGCATTTGTAATATCCCATACGGTTACAGATAATGTTTGTGTATCAGGCGTAGAAACTGTCGCGACCTGATTTAATGGCATTTCCGACCCATAAACCAGCACACGTACACCATCAAGTAAATGCACAGATGCACGCCCAGTGCGCAAGCCAGCAAATTCGTTCTTTAACACCTCAATAGTTTGGGCGGTTTTTTGTTCTGTATCAGATTTTAATGATTGATAATCCATAAATATTGCTCCTTCAAATACATCTGAGATAAGATTAGCAAATTAATTTGACATTTAGCAAGAAGAAATATAAAATAAGTTTTCGCCAGGGGGTTGTAGCTCAGTTGGTAGAGCATTTGCATGGCATGCAAAGGGTCGTCGGTTCGAGTCCGATCAGCTCCACCAGAGATTTTCAACTCTGATACGAGTTAAATCAGTATGGCGGGTGTAGCTCAGTTGGTTAGAGCACTGGTTTGTGGTACCAGGTGTCGCCAGTTCGAATCTGGTCACCCGCCCCATAAATAAAAAAGGTCCATTTGGACCATTTTTTATTTATAGTAAGGGTCAGATGAGAACTGGCGAAGCCAAGTTCGACAAAATAGTAGGTGAGAACAAACAAAGTACAGTTCGAACCGTTACGTTTTGGAAAGGGGCCCAACGAAGTTGGGAATTACAATCTGGTCACCCGCCCCATAAATAAAAAAGGTCCATTTGGACCGTTTTTTATTTATAGTAAGGGTCAGATGAGAACTGGCGAAGCCAAGTTCGACAAAATAGTAGGTGAGAACAAACAAAGTGCAGTTCGAACCGTTACGTTTTGGAAAGGGACCCAACGCAGTTGGGAATTACAATCTGGTCACCCTTCCGGCAAATTAAAACCGCCCAAACGAGCGGTTAAGTTTTTTTAGTTGCAACCAATCAATCTAGTAATAGAAATATATGGGTGTAACAAATAGTCATAATCACAATTACCCTGGTGATAAGAGCCAGTACACGCTGCCAACGTCAAGACAACAAACAATGCTAACAGTGTTTTTTTCATGTTTATCTCCTTTTTTTGCGCTTTCGCACAATGCATTGTATAGGGGATAAATCAAAATACAATATTATTGTATAATATTTTTATTCAAAATAACACCGCCCAAACGGGCGGTGTTTATTTAACCAACAATCTGTTTCCAGATACTTTTCTTTTTCTGGACTTTCTTTTTACGACGTGGGGCAGACATTGTTGTCTTTTTCGCCTCTATATGTTGGGCATTTTTCTTTTTGGCATCGGTTGATGGCTCGTGTGCGTCTAAGACATCATCTGTCTTTACAACCTCTGGCGCGACGCGTTGAATTGAATATTGGTCAATATTCATCAAACTATCATCACCTACAACAACGATTTCTGTATCAAACTCGGACTCCATCGCTGCCAACTCTGCCCGTTTATGGTTAAGCAGATAAATCGCAACATCGGTTGGAACCGTCATAATGATTTTTTGTGCCGCTTTGGCCAATAATTTTTCCTGTAAATGACGGAATAGAATTATCGCGGCTGTCTGAATACTCGGCACTACACCCGCCCCCATACAATGTGGACATGGAACATATGACGATTCAATAAAACTGCTACGCAGGCGCTGACGCGACAGCATCATAACACCAAACGCATTAATCTTGGCAACCTGGGTCCGGGCGCGGTCATGTTTCATAACTTCGCGCATTTTCATTTCCAGTTTGCGATTATTTTTCTCTTCTTCCATATCGATAAAGTCAATCGCAACGATACCCGCCAAATCACGCAAACGCAGTTGCAGGGCTATTTCCTCTGCCGCTTCTAAATTAGTGTTTAATGCGGTTTGTTCAATGTCTTTTTCCTTTATTGCACGCGAAGAGTTAACATCGATTGTCACCATTGCTTCTGTCTGATTTATCACCAATGAACCGCCAGATGGCAAAACAACATATGGACCGTGTAACCCCTCAAGTTGTTTTTCAACGCCCGCCTTGGTCATTAATGGCATCGCAGAATCTTTATACAAAACAATCTGTTTCTTTGGTGCACGACCATATAATTGCTGGAAATATTGTTTTGCGGCATCAAATGCTTCTTCACCCTGGATAACCATGACATCGTCTTTATCCGCAATAAAATCACGCACAACACGACGCAACAACGAATCTTCGGTGTGAATAATCACAGGTGCGACCGATTCCAATGTAGTCTTACGAATATCATTCCACAAATTCACCAGGTAATCGTAATCGTTGGAAATATCCGATGCGTTGGCGTCCATCGCCGCAGTACGCAACACAACCGTCATACCCTTTGGGATTTTTAGGCCATGTAAAATCTCGCGCAGACGGGCACGTTCTGATTTATCAGATATTTTTTTGGAAATGCCATAACTGTTACGCTTTCTGGAATTAGGCATCAAAACCGCAAAACGACCTGCCAACGACAAATATGTTGTCATTGATGCACCCTTTTGACCACGTTCTTCCTTAACCCCCTGAATCAGCAAGATTTGTTTTGGTTTTATAACATCTTGAATTTTAAATTCACGTGCACGTTTGGTGAATTCTTTGTTATCTTCACCGGCGGCATTATCATCGTATTCTGCGATTTCATCTTCTTCATCATTGGGATCGGTGTCATCATCAACAATGTTCGCATGCGCCAATTCTAACAATTTTTTCTTTTGTTCTGGCGTAACCTGGTAATAATCAGGATGAATCTCAGAAAATGGTAAAAAACCATTTTTACCTGCACCATATTCCACAAAAGCCGCCTGAAGTGAAGGTTCAACACGAATAACCTTGGCCAGATAAATATTACCCTTTATCTGGGGCTTCGTTGTTGTTTCAACATCAAAATCAGAAACACGTCCGTTCGAATTATCAACGACAACAACACGCGTTTCTTCCGGGTGGACTGCGTCCACATATATTTTCTTTGACATTTAGTAATCCTTTTGTTTGGTAATCGTAAAAAATGGTTGCAACACGTCCCCATGGGGCTTCCAAGCCCATGCCAAGGGATAGCACCGCGATACAAATCAGTGCCACACGAATTACAAAAATCAGCGATAGCAAAAACACTTAATATCTACCCCATTTTATACGCAATATAAAAGATACCAGACAGAAAAAACAAAGGCAAGCGTTTTATTTTTTTTGGCCAGAAACCGCAGATTTCACCTGTTTGACAGCTTTGACCACCGATATATTGGGAATTTTCTCTTTCGCCTCTGCCAGCCATCTTTTCATACGTGCACGTAACCACCGTTCATACACCACAAATAATCCCCCCATACCAACAAGCGGTATCACATAGTATATTATTCTGTATGCCAACAATGCACCAAAAACAGTTGCTTTATCAACGCTATCTGGTAATGCCAATAAAAATATCGTTTCAAATACACCGATACCACCAGGAACCTGGCTAAACACGCCCGCCGTCAACGCAATAACATATAGTCCTATAAACGTTCCAAAAGGAATCGGCACAAATGGCGACATACAAAAATATAAAACCAAACCAGCACACACACTGTCGCAAATGCCCAATACCATTTGCATTAATGCCTGGCTGGTGGTCGGAACCTGGAATTGCAAACCACCTATTTTCAAGTGCTTGCCCTTTAAAAATACCGTCATTCCAAAATACGCCAATAATGAAGCAAGACAGAATATAAATAAGCCATTTATCCCAACACTGGCCCCCACTGATTGTGCAAAAATATCGTGCGGAACAAGAAAATATCCAATCAAAACAATCGCAGTACACCCTAAAAAGAATGTAAACCCAGAAAAAGTTATCATTTTGACGATGTCACCACCAGTAATGCGCCAACGCGTATACAGGCGATATCTTATTGCACCACCACTGACCACCGCATGACCGGCATTATTACTGATAGCAAAACCTAGCATGCCCGCCAACATCCATTTCCACCACGTAACATGCCCACCGACATAACGCAGAGCCAAATAATCATACAACGACAATGACAAATATCCAAACAAACACGCAACGCATGCCATTATTAAATTCGGCTTTGGTATAGAAATAATCGCGTTCCAAATATCTATTAATTGGTAATTTCTGAGTTGCCACCACAGCATAAACGCCGCCAAGATAAAAAAGAAAATACCTGCATAACTAATTATTCTCTTAAAAATTCTTTTTGATTTTGCTGACATAACCGTCCTTTACTTCGCGGACTTCAGCATAACAAGATTAAAACAAAAAAGCAAATTGAAAAATACTATCATTAATGTGCATTTAATATATCGCCAGATTTTATATATTCTGGTGATTTTTTTTGCAAATTTTTTTGTGCTTTTTTAGCATATTCTTTGGCAGTTTTTTTATTCCTGTTCATATTATAATATTCCGCTAATGCCCAATAAGAACGCGCATCTGTATCATACGCACGCGCCAAAACCCAATATGATAGTGGTGCAGGTTCAATTAATATAGATTCTTTTAATAATTCTATGGCGCGCAGTCTGTCACCATCTTTGTTGCGTTCCGTTAAAACCAATGCCAATGCCGTTTGAATCTGGGGGGCACTTTCCGTCAAAGACAACGATTTTTCATAGGCAACCACACTATCATCATAATGCCCAAACTGATATTCTATATCCCCCAGTAATTCGTAAAAATACGGATTATTTTTGTTGCGCGATATTAATGTCAGTGTTCCAGTACGCGCATTATCTAAATTTCCACCACGCATATTTGCAATCGCACGCGCGTAAATCGCCGCACTTGATGTGTTTGACGATGGATATTTAACCCTTACCTGGTCAAAAGTGTCCAAATACCCAATCAATTTTGCCCGAACGAGTTCATATTCGTCATCATGCTTTTTAGCATTTTTTGAATCATATTTATATTTCAAGCCCGCAATCTTGTCCCGCGCATTTTTTATGCGTTCCACGGTCAGGGGGTGATTAACATAATTTGGATTTATCTTGGATTCCATCACAGATGTCATTTCCTGCATCTGTTCAAACACCTGTAATAAACCATTTGGGTCCTGTTTTGCTTTCACCAACAAATCAATTGCCATTGTATCCGCCATGCGTTCTTCGTCACGCGAAAATGCCAGCAGGGACTGGTTGGCGATACCACTACCCCCCGCCAAAACACCCGCCCCCAATGACGGATTACCACCTGCAACCATTAAACCAATACCCAGGGCCTGAATCAATAATGTTCGTTTTAACTCTGCCTCCATCTGGGCGGCCATTTGCGCCATGTGCCCCCCAATTGTATGCGACAATTCGTGTGCCACAACCGCACTTAGTGCGCTGGGCGATTTTATCTGTTTTAACAGGCCGGTATATATGTATATGTCTTCGCCCCCAGATACAAATGCATTAAAATCATCATTACCAATAATATGTATCTTTACCCGATTGGGCGATATACCCGCCGCAGAAATAACAGGTGAAATAATTTCACCTACCAATTTTTCTGTTTCTGTATCAGTTATCACAGATGCGCCAAAACCCGCACACGAAATAAACAGCGATAAAATACAAATTAATAATTTACGCATTTATGTTCGCCCCACATCCAAAAATTGCCATTAAATCATTTGTCCAACTATCAACCATATTATCACATGCGGCGCGCGCTGCCAACTTAAATAAATCCCTATGCTCACGCCAATCTGCAAAATGATAGTTTATCCAACCGCTTTGACGTGTTCCGATTAATTCACCGATTCCACGCATCATTAAATCTTGTTCTGCGATAACAAAACCATCCTGGGTTTCACACAACACATCCAACCGCTTTAATCCATCGGATGAAAGGTTATTCCCAAACAACAAAACGCAATACGATTGTCTGTTGCCGCGCCCGACACGACCCCGTAATTGATGCAAAGCCGCCAATCCAAACTGTTCTGCATTTTCAATAACGATTATCGTGGCGCGCGGAACATCAATTCCGACCTCTATGACAGTGGTTGCAACCAACAGTTTCATATCTGAATTATCATCTGCGAATTCTGCCATAACACTATCGCGTGTTTTTTTATCCATTTGCCCATGAACCAAACCCACAGATGAGAAAGTTTTTTGCAACATTTCATAGCGTGCAACCGCCGCACCAACACCAATACCATTATCATCCTGGACCAATGGACAAACCCAAAACACCTTGGCCCCCTTTTCTAGTTGGGTTTTAATGTGTTCTATTAAATCATTAATACGCGCGACTGATATTTTGCTGGTTTTGATTGGCAAACGCCCTGCAGGCTTTTCATTTACGATTGAAATATCCATATCGCCATACATCGTCATAGACAATGTGCGTGGTATCGGGGTCGCAGACAATGCCAATAAATCAGGATTGTAACCCTTTGCGCGCAGAGATTCGCGTTGTGCAACACCGAAACGATGTTGTTCATCAACAATGACCAAACCCAAATCTTTATATTCCACGTCTTCAGAAAACAATGCATGCGTTCCGATGACTATACGCGTTCGCCCACTGCGCAGGGATATTAATTTTTCGCGGCGCGCCACCCCTTTGTCCCGACCAGTTAATATATCGCACACAATCCCCAGCGCATCACAGGTTGGCTTTAATTTTGCAAAATGCTGTTGTGCCAGCGTGTCGGTTGGTGCCAAAAATGCGGTTTGTGCACCTGTTTCTGCCATTTTTACCGCTGCAATTAATGCAATTACTGTTTTTCCAGAACCAACATCCCCCTGGACCAGGCGCATCATTGGAATATCACGCGACAAATCAGCAAAGACATCATCAACCGCACGCTTTTGTGCCCCCGTCAATTCAAACGGTAACATGCCCCATAATTTATCCATCAAATTATATTTTTGTGGTCGCACAACGCGCTTATTACGGGAATCGTTTCGGTTGCGCCGGCTAATTGCGATTGCAGATTGGTGTGCCAACAATTCACAATACGCCAACTTTGCAACATAGGTTGCGTTTGGCAATAAATCATCTGATGATTTTGCAAAATGGACATGGGCCAAAGCATCAAAGAATTCACGCGTTCTGTCGTCTGATTCATTTTTAACCAATTCAGACAAACGGTTAAAAATCTGGTCACGAACATTTGCAAATATTTTCTGGGTTAACCCCTCGCCTGCGGGATATATCGCCTGGGCCAATGGAATTTTATTTGCGTTTTCCATTTCTTCGATAAATTCAGGATGATTTATCGTTGGGGCACGCCCTGCCTCAACCCGACCACTGACCATACGCCACGAACCAACTGGCAATTTTTTCAACCAATAATCCAGATAATTTGAATTAAAGAATTGAATAACAACCATATTCCCCATTTTATCAGAACATGTGATTTGCGTTGGGCGATGACGGGCACGACCGAACGAAGTACCTTTGCGATGTGATTTAACAAGTAATGGAATTGTAATAACATCCCCCGGCTCAGCATCCAGCACACAATCAATTATTCCACGTTCACGAACATAGGCGGGTTTGTGTAGCAAAAAATCAACAACCCTGCGTCCACCCAATACATCATCAAATCGGGATGCCAATACAGGACCAACACCCTTGATAAATTGCAAATCAGTATTCAGAAAATCTGACAATTCTTTCTTCATAAGAATAAATTTACCGAAAAACACAAAAAATCGCAAGAAGAAACCTAAAAAACGAAACACCAATTTACGCTTGACCTGGTTGTAAAAAAATTCGTATAATTCAATCAGATTAATTCAGGGAGATAAAGATTATGAAAAAAATTATATTGGGCGTGTTTGTTGCATTGGCTTTGGCTGGCTGTGGCCAGGTGTATGACCGCGAACCGGTTGGTGTGGGATACGACACAAACGAATTAAAACTTAGCCCTTGCGCCTGTATCATGGTTTACAAGGCCTAAAACAAAAAACGCAATGGGGGGATTGTGTTAAAATATCCAGACGATTTTGATGCGCCTGCGTTTCCTGCGGGAAAACCTGTGGCTGTTTCGCGTTTCATGGGAACGGTTACTGCGGTGCTTTGCGTTTTAATTATAATTGTGGCGGGTTTGGTTTTATGGTCGGGCAAATCTCAAAAGATTCACCCCTTTTTGATATCTATTAATAACATAACAGGTCAATGGGAATTGGTTGGGCATGACCACGGACAAAAAACACTTACACGCGCCCAGGCGTTACAGGAATCTTTGCTCGCACGATTTACGGACAACTGGTTTCATATTTCCCCTGTTGAACCGGTTAATACGCACATGTGGGCACAATGTGAACGTGAATCTTGCACGACACGTGTTAATGCTGATACAACATGCGCAATATTCTGTGATACATCTGATGAACAATTTAATGTGTTTTCACAACAGGTAAAGAATCAATATCTGGCACGATTTGAATCTGGGGAAAGTTGGTCTGTTACAAATATCAACATGACCCCAAATACAGATGTTTCAGACAAAGGTGGCCTGTGGACCATCCAGGCAAAGGTAAAATCAAATTTATATGGTTCTTTTGATATTATTGCATACGCGCGTGTTTCGTATAACCCCGACCGATATCCACAAACAATGGGATATTATGTTGATACATTTTATGCATATAAAGTAAGGTAAATGAAGAAGGCATTATACTTTTTGGTTGGTTTATTATTACTGGCATTAATGCTGGGGTGGATTGTATTATCTGGTGCGATTTACAATACCGGCAACAGATTACATCAAACACCACATTTTTTTAGTGTGAACGCATTGGCATCAAATCGTGTCAATGAACCCAAGACATTAACCGAATTGGGTGATTTAACAATACGCGATATGTTGATTAAAAAATATGTTACAGAATATTTTTATGTTATTCCTGACACAAAAAATGTTGAACAAAGAATTAAAAGGCATAAAACACAACCTGCATGGCAAGAATGGATGGAAAAACAATCTGATAAAATTATGGATTTGGCAAAAAATGGTGCGATGCGAACCGTTGATGTTACAGATATAAAAAATGGTGATGCGGGTTATTTAATTGTGGACTATGAATTAAAAACATGGTTTACTGCAAATGATATGAATGAAAAACCAACGATAACACGTGGCCGACTGTATATGGCAATAGAATATATTCCAGGGGTCGATGAAAGTTTCGAAAACCTGAATATTCTGGATGGGAAACGTGATGCCGCATACGCGTTTAAGTTTTATGTCAGGGATATCATTCAGGAATAAGTTATGTTAAAACATATATTTATTTTTATTGCTTTACTGGTTCCATTTGTTGGGATGGCTGATGATTTTGCGATATTGGACAGTGCCGTTAATACTGAATATCCTGAAACGGTTGAATTAAATGATGATGCACAACTGGCCACTGTTTCAAACTTTGATATTTCTGGAATTATGCTGGGCATGTCATTCGAAGATGTGTATAACGCGATTCATGGGGGCAGTGCCGCGTTATATTCTATGCGTCCCCAGAATAGCACAATTTATACCATATGGCCCGATTGGAAATATAATCTGGATTACGAATGTCGGCAAAATGGTGTTGTTATCCCTGAACAATTGGAAAAGTGTATAAATGGTTTGGCGAAAGATAGGGGGTTATTATATGCGTCTGAAATGCACCTGGTCCGCCCCAGCACGAACGAAACGATTGACATTTATTTCACCAGTAATGCCACAGACAACGTTGTTTGGCGCATTGTCTATGTCAACGATGTTGACAGGTTAGAGGGTATTGGTGCCAAATTTGATGATCAACGCGAAAAAAGAATTATGAATTTCTGGCAAAATGTGTTGGATAAATATGGTGCACCGAATTCTGGAACCGACAAATGGATATCCACAACAAACGCTTTTGATCCAATGATGACGGCATATTATGGTGAACTGGATTTGGTTGATAATGGAATTCATTTTTCAGACCAGGCAAAAAATGTTCAACAATCACGCGAAAATTTCCGTGGTAAATCGTATGCTTTTTAAATAAATGAATACTTATTATTTTGGTTTGTTTTCAGAATGGCGGGCGCGTTGGTTTTTGCGCTTGCATGGTTACAGAATTATCAAATCGCGCTATGTTACCGGCAAAAACACCAACCGGGCAGAGATAGATATAATCGCAAAACACAAAAACACCATTGTTTTTATAGAGGTTAAGGCGCGACCAACACCACATGGTGCATGGGACGCAATTACACCCGCGCAAGCCATTCGCCTGCGTCGTGCCGCAGAAACATATTTATCAACGCACAAATGGACCGGCGGTGCCCGTTTTGATGTTATTGCGGTATGTGGCAAGAAAATATATTGGTTCCAAAACGCAATTTAGTAATTTTTTTCTTTACACAGATTTAAAAATTTTAGTAAGATGAAACCGTTACGGTGAGTTACCGTAATGGGCTTAAGAACCCTTTGTAGTGCGTCCGAGTATATGGATGAAAAATCTCCAACCGATTGGTTGGGGTGCTGTGAATAGATTGAATAAACAGCGCAATTCACTACAATTGTTCTTAAACTCCAACCACCTAAAAATTTTTAGGTGTTTTTTATGTGATACACAAGAAAGGGGGAAAAATGAAACATATCGGATTTATTGTTGGAATTATATTATTGGCAGCACCATCATTTGCGGGTATTGCGTCCACAGCATACGTGGGTCAGGTTGAACAGGGGT
>JAKSTC010000008.1 GCA_024402765.1 Alphaproteobacteria bacterium | reverse complement strand
ATTTAGTTCACCATCGGGTGCAACCAGTATTAATGAGTGTGGTCGTATTTTGCATGTTGGGGACTATATTGCACATATGCCGTTTGGACGGCGGACCGAACATGGGTTGTGCACAATGTTGGACGGTAAAAAATATTGTGCCGATGTATATGAGAGGCAATAATTGTTGTTTTGGTGTATGGTAATATAATACCGTATTGATTTTTCTTGACTTTTGTGCGGGGTTGCGTAATAATAGCAACGCTTTATAAATAAAAAGGTTAAAAATATGGTAGCGACAAAATCGTTAAAAAAATGTGAATTGGATGCCAAATGGTATCTGATTGACGCAACAGATTGCACGTTGGGTCGTTTGGCGGTGTTTACTGCAAACATCCTGCGTGGCAAAAATAAACCAACATGGACACCAAATATGGATTGCGGTGATCATGTTATTATCGTTAACGCGTCTAAGGTTGCATTATCTGGACACAAGGCGGACAAGGATAAATTCTTTTGGCATTCCCTGTGGACCGGCAGCACCAAAGAACGCACATTGGGTCAAATGCGTGACGAAAAACCTGAAAAATTGGTTACTAATGCGGTTAAACGCATGATGGGTCGTCGCACTGCGGTTGCTTTGGCAAATCAACGTTTGACAAAGTTGCATGTTTATGCGGGTGCTGAACACAAACACGCTGCACAAAACCCAATCGTTATTGATTTCGCAAGTTTGAATCGTAAAAATAAAAGGGGCGAATAATGACAGAAGTAAAGAAAACAACAGCAGCAAAAAAAGTCGCTGCACCAAAGAAATCTGCCCCAAAGGCAACAACTGCTAAAACAACAAAAGTAGCGGCGGTTAAGGCTGCAGATGTTAAATTGAACAATGCAACATACGCAACCGGTAAACGTAAAGATTCTGTGGCGCGTGTATATTTGTTCCCAGGCAAAGGTAATATCACTGTGAACAATGTTGCGATGACTGAGTATTTCCGTCGTCCTGTATTACAGATGATTATCGCACAACCATTTAATGTTACAAAACGCGATGGCGCATACGATGCGTGTGTTATGGTAATGGGTGGCGGTTTGTCTGGTCAGGCGGGTGCCGTTAAACACGGTATTTCCAAAGCATTGGAAAAAGCAGAACCAGAATTGCGCGCTGCGTTAAAGGCTGCGGGCTTCTTGACACGCGATAGCCGTGTTGTCGAACGTAAGCACTATGGTTTCCGCAAGGCACGTCGTTCTACACAGTTCAGCAAACGTTAATATTTGCGAAGTGTTACAAAAAAAAGCGCTGGATTTTTTTTCAGTGCTTTTTTTGTATGTTTATGTTGCGTTAAAGATTTTTCCATTGTATACTTTGCCGGCAACGTTGTATTAAAGGATAAATAATCATGATTAAAAAAGAAAAAATTAAAGATTTACACTACAGTGTTAATGGCGTTATTTCCGCAGATGATTTACAAAAAGCTGCCGATGAAATTTTGACTGAATACGGCAAAACGGCAAAAATGCCGGGCTTTCGTGCGGGTCACATTCCACTTAATGTATTGCGCCAGAAATTTAATGCGTCTGCTTATGGTGAAGCAATTGATAAGTTGATGAATTCTGATTTAAATGCGTATGTCGCTGATAAAAAAATTCGTTTGGCGGGCGCGCCCAAGGCGGACTTGGCGGGTTGGGAAATCGGTAAAGATGCAGAATATTCCTTGGATTTTGATATTTTGCCAACCGTGCCAGCAATTGATTTGGATAAATTCACTGTAACAAAACAAATTGCAAAGTTGGACGAAAGTGAAGTAGAAAAGGCGCTCGAAAATATTCGCAAAAGTCGCAGTGTCGCAGAAAAGCAAGACGAAAAATATAAAGCACAAGATGGTGATACTGCTGTCATTGATTTTAAGGGCTTTATTGGTGATGATGCTTTTGAAGGTGGTGAAGCAACAAAACATCATCTGGTGTTGGGCTCTGGTTCATTTATCCCAGGTTTCGAAGATCAAATTATCGGACACAAAGCGGGCGATAAATTTGATGTTAATGTAAATTTCCCAGAAGATTATCATGCCGAAAATTTGGCGGGCAAGGCTGCACGTTTTGAGGTTTTGGTTCATGAAGTTCGTAAACATATTTTGCCTGAATTAAACGATGAATTGGCAAAGAGTGTTGGCCAGGAATCTGTTGAAAAATTGCGCGAACATATTCGCAACATTTTGACAGAACAATATGACGAAGCGAGCCAGCGTGCGATGCGTAACGAATTGTTGGAAATTTTGGCAGATAAAGTGAAACTAGATTTGCCGGAAACTTTGGTTGATCAAGAATTTAATATGGCTAAGCAAGAACACGAACATCAACACGCACATTGTGATGGACATTGTGGTGGCGAATGCAAATGGGATGAAAAAGCGGAACGCAAAGAAGCCGAACGTCGCGTTAAATTAGGCTTGGTGTTGGCAGAGTGGGGCACACAGAATAAAGTAGAGGTTACCCGCGATGATTTGCAACAGGCCGTATGGGCAGAAGCTTCCCGTTATCCAGATCCAAAACAGGTTTTTGAATTCTATAACAAGAATCAAAATGCTTTGGCGATGTTGCGCGGTATGTTGTTTGAACGCAAGGCTTTGGATGCAATGTTGACGCAAGTTAAAACCAAAGAAAAATCTGTTCCTGCTGAAGAATTGTTCAAACAGGCAGATGTTAAATAATTAACATTATGAAAAAAAACGCCGCCATTTTGGCGGTGTTTTTTTTGTGGTTTTATTTTACATCATGCCAGGCATTGCGGGCGATTGATTATCCTTTTTTTCTTCGGGAATTTCTGTCATAACCGCACCAGTGGTCAACATTACACCCGCGGTGGACGATGCCGCCAAAATGGCAGTTTTTACCACTTTCGCTGGGTCAATAATACCGCATTCCATCATATCGACATATTCGTCTGTTTGTGCATTATAACCGAAATTATAATCGGACGCTTCGGATACTTTGCCAACAACGATTTCGCCTGACTTGCCCGCGTTTTCTGCAATCTGGGCACATGGTGCAACCAATGCATGACGAACAATATCAATTCCGACATTTTGGTCAGTATTATCACCTTTTAATTTTTCTAATGCTTTGACAGCGCGCACCAATGCGACCCCGCCACCCGCGACAATTCCGCCCGCAACCGCGGCACGTGTTGCCGCCAGTGCGTCATCAACACGGTCTTTCTTTTCCTTAACCTCTACCTCTGTCATACCGCCGACCTTGATAACTGCGACCCCGCCGACCAATTTTGCCAAACGTTCAGAAAGTTTTTCACGGTCATATTCACTGGTTGTGGTTTTCAATGTGTGACGAATTTCATCAGCGCGATCTTTGATTGCGTCTTTGTCGCCGCCACCATGGGCAATCAGTGTTGAATCTTTGGACACAACAACTTTTTTCGCAGACCCCAAAACATCCATTGTGATATTTTCAAATGTCATACCCATATCATCAGAAATAACAGTTGCGCCCGTTACAACTGCGATATCTTTCAACATTTCTTTGCGTCTGTCGCCAAAGCCGGGTGCCTTGACCGCGCAAACTTTCAGACCGCCACGCAAACGGTTCACAACCAATGTTGCCAATGCTTCGGATTCAATATCTTCGGCAATAATCAACAATGGACGTCCTGATTGTGCGATTGGTTCCAAAATTGGTAATAATGCCTGCAGACCTGTAATTTTCTTTTCAGAAACCAAGATTTGCACACCGTCCAATTCCGCCAACATTTTATCAGGATTCGTTACGAAATATGGCGACATAAAGCCCTGATCGAACTGCATCCCTTCGGTGATTTCGATTTCTGTTTCCAAACCTTTGGCTTCTTCGACGGTAATAACGCCTTCTTTGCCCACCTTATCCATGGCATCAGCAATTTTTTTACCAATGTCAGAATCGTTGTTCGCAGAAATTGTTGCAACCTGGGCAATTTCAGATGAATTTTTTACAGGACGCGCATGGTCGTCAATATCAGAAACAACCGCCGCCACCGCCATATCAATTCCGCGTTTGATGTCCATCGGGTTCATACCCGCGGCGATAACACGACGACCTTCGTGTATTAATTTTTGTGCTAATACAGTTGCAGTTGTTGTTCCATCGCCGGCATCATCACCCGCTTTTTTTGCAACCTCTTGCACCATGCGTGCACCAATGTTTTCGGTGGGGTCTTTTAATGAAACCGCTTTCGCTACAGTAACACCATCCTTGGTCGCGACAGGTGCGCCATATGATTTATCGATGACGACCGTACGACCCTTGGGTCCCATAGTGATTTTTACGGCATTTGCCAATTTATCAACACCCACAGACAATTTATCAGTATCAAATACAATATCTTTTGCCATTTGTAATTCCTTTGGTTAGTCTAAGATACCCAAAATATCAGATTCTTTGATTAAAACATAATCGACGCCATCAATTTTGACTTCGTTCGCAGACGATGCCCATTTTGCAAATAGGACAACATCATCTTTTTTTACAGATACAGGAATCAAAGTTCCATTTTCATAAATACCATCGCCAGTTGCGATTACGCGCCCGCGTGATGGTTTTTCTTTGGCGGTGTCAGGAATAATAATTCCACCCGCAGTTTTATTATCTTCGTTCATTCTGGTTAATAAAATGTAATTATGCAACGGTTTAAACATATTAAAAACTCCTTTGCTGCAGACAAAATATAGTGCGAAAAATACTAATTTCAAGGTTGATTTTATTATAATTGTTTATTATTGTTTGTTTGTTGAAAAGGGGTATTTCGAATGTATGACAAAAATAATGTGTTTGCTAAAATTATTCGTGGTGAAATTCCGTCAAAAAAAATCGTAGAAAATGAATATGCAATGTCTTTTTATGATGTAAATCCAATTACAGATGTGCATGTGTTGGTTGTCCCAAAGGGCGAATATGAAAATGTGCTTGATTTTACTAAAAATGCGTCGGCAATAGAGCAGGCTGCGTTTTGGAAATGCTTTGTTGAAACGCTTGATAAATTAGGCGTTATGTGCGACTTTAATGTTTTGGCGAATGCAGGCAAAAATGCACCATTGACAGAGCAATCTGTGTTCCACTTTCATTTACATATAACGGCTGGGAAAAAAGTATGCAAATAAAGGTTCGTGTTTTACCGCGTGCGCGCCAAAATAGTATTACGGAAAGCTCAGACGGCATATTGCGTGTTCACACAACCGCAGTGCCAGATAGTGGTCGGGCGAACGAAGCCGTAATAAAATTACTGGCGAAACATTTGGATGTGCCAAAATCACAAATAAAAATTATTCGTGGCGAAACCAGTCATGATAAGTTAATTGAATATTAAACAACCGCCCGATTGGGCGGTTTGTTTTTGCTATTACTTCATTAATACACTCTTACTCACCTTTGTCATTGCGAGGGAGTGTAACGACCGTGGCAATCCAGTGAATAATGTTATTTGCTTTATTTGACTGGATTGCTTCGCTGCGCTCGCAATGACAAAGGGGAATAAACGAAACGCGCGGCACAAGGGAACAATACTATTATTGCCCAATCGACCCAAAAACGACCGACCGGACATCGGAAAAGTCACGGATGTCGTTACCGCAGTAGTAAGCACAATAGAACGCGCAATCGTCCGCATCGAAGTCGTCGTAGAAGAACAACCAACGCGAAGCAGCCGGACTTGTTATCTTGCACCAGCAATATCGTGTGTCACCACTGCCACTGCCGTCCGGATCACTGGCATATGTCCCGTTGGTCGAACTGCATAATGCACGACCCTCTATCTTGGTATTCATTTCTGGTATATCCACATACCAATCGCCCGCTACCATGCCCGCAAATTCTGGGTCACTGCAACTGCCACCTGCATCTACACCAAACAAATCATAATTGGCATCCATACCTACACAATGCTGACCATCTAATCCATATGATGCATAACCTGATGGACGTAATTTGCTTAAATACTCATCTATTGCATCCCAATCAATCGGGGTGCTATCACCCCCAGTTGTGAATTCTTCAAATGAAAAACCGTTGCCGTTCCAAATTAAACTATACTTTTTTCCATCACTGGGACCTGTTGGTAATTTATCCTGTTTTGTTGAATCATGGTAACTGGTTGTTATGTATCCACTGTCGTTTGTAAATGAACTTATGGTCGTCGGAACGGTGGGTATTGTCGGTTTGTTACTTAAATCATTATATGAACCTGTCTTTGCGACCGTTGATAATGTTGATGGTTGAACCGCCGTTGCGCCCAGACCCGCACCGGTTCGAATCGTTGCAATATCGGGAATCGTATCCTGCTTGGTCGCAACAACACCGTCCACATAACCCACCGATGCAATATCTGCGTATGATATATTACATATCGTTATTAAACACAAAATTAAAAACAATCGTTTCATTCCTTTCGTCCCCCCACAGGTTTTAATCTTTGGTGGTGGCGTATAAATGCGTGGTAAATACGCCACCGTAAAAACCGTAGATTTCCACAGAAAAAATGGTATCAAAAACCTAGGTTAAATTTCCACCACCCCAAAAAATTTTATTGTCAACAAACAATCTGCTATAACATGCAGAAATCTGCGGTTTTTTGTTTTTTATAAAAATGAATATTTATCGCAAAAAGTGGTTGACTTTTAACCTAGGTTTTTTTTCCACCACATGAACCCAAAAAACCGCCTGTTTTTTTATAAAAACGATACCGCCCAGATTTGGGCGGCGTAGGAGGAAAAGAAGGAGAAGCTGTATTTACTTGCCGTTGTTACATTCCAAGAGTTTATTTATTAATTCGTCAGGATGCGCAAACATATTCGCACTGAAATCCTTAGCATTTTCAATAAAACCATTGTGCATCATGTGAACAAACATCAAACTGAACAAATCCCAGAAATGTTCGGTGTTCAAAAAGAATATAGGTTTTTTTGATTCACCAATCTGTTGCATGGTTAAAATATCAGAAACTTCATTTAATGTACCAACCCCCCCCGGCAAAATGATAAACGCATCTGCGATTTCATACATTGCCTGTTTCCGTTCGTTCAGGCCACGTACAATCTTAACCTTTACCCTGTCATGTGCGGGTTCTTGTTTATTAATCAAATGTTCGGTTGAAATGCCCGTTACCGAACCGCCATTATCCAATGCCGCTGTTGATACCGCACCCATCAGGCCGACATTACTGCCCCCGAAAACGATACCGATTTCATTGCGAGCCAGATATTCGCCAATCTGTTCCGCATCACGCGCATATTGACGATCATTTCCCATTTTGTGCCCGCAATACACCGCAACGGTTTTAATTTTGTGAACCTCTTTGGTGCATTTAGATTTTTTTATTGGACTTTTGGTTTCCTTTACAATTGATTTTGCCATTTCTTTTTCCTTTATTTTTCCAAATTATATCATAAAATGAACCAGTTATGAATCAAAATTTTAAAGATTTTATTCGGAATTATTCGGACAAAAAAGTCGCTGTCGCGGTCAGTGGTGGTGTCGATTCGGTTTGCCTGATGTCGTGGTTAGCAGAGTTACATATTAATGCAATTGTTCTGCATGTGAATCATGGCCTGCGTAAAAATGCAGATATTGAGACGCAATATGTCCAAGATTTGGCGAAATCATTGGGCATGGAATCACATGTGTTTTATTGGACGGGCGATAAACCATCAACGGGTTTAGAGGCCGCAGCGCGTAACGCGCGTTATAAATTAATGACGGACTATTGCCATGCAAACGGCATTGATACTATTTTTGTCGCGCACCAGGCCGATGATCAAATTGAAACTTTTTTAATGAACCTGGGACGGGGCAGTGGTATTTACGGGTTGTCGGCGATGAAGCGCGAAACGATTCGCGATGGTATTAAAATTGTGCGACCCCTGCTTAACACACCGCGGGTAGAAATAAAAAAGTATTGTGATGATAATAATATCAGATATTTCTGTGATGAAATGAACGATGACGACCACTATACGCGCGTTAAAATTCGTCAGAATAGGCATTTTTTAAACGACAAATTAGGAATTTCTGATGCGCGATTGATGTTGGCGATTGAAAATCTGGGGCGGTTGCGCGATTCGTTGGATGAAAATATTGGGCAATTGGTTGACGGCGTGTGCCATCGGAATTATGCGATGTTTTCGGATACTTTTCTGTTTGACCTGGATATGGATATTCGGCTAAAGTTCATCGGAATGCTCATTCAAAAAATAGGGGGGGATAATTATCAGCCACGCTTGAAATCGTTGTCGGGTGCACTAGATAAATTATCAGGTGATTGTAAATTTACTTTGGGACATTGCACGATAAGACGTTTAAAGTCTAAAATCTTGATTGTGCCAGAGGGTCAAAAAACAACTTTTAGGAAAAGACATGAGAAAACAAATATTTAAAAAAGATAAATCTTATTGGTTTTTGGGTATATTTATTGCACTGTTTATTGCGATGATTGTGCGCAGCATTGTTGTTTCGCCAAATGCGACACAGGAAAATGGTGTTATAAATGTTACGCGCCCAATTGAATTGTCTTTTTCTGACGTTTTGCGTCGTTCGGGCGATATTAAAACAATGGTCGTTCGTGGCGAAGAAGCGTCTGGCGAATTAAAAGACGGAACAAAATACAATGCTACAATTACATATGACCCAGAATTATTAACAAAAATCGCAGACAAGGGCGCATCTGTATCAATCGATTCGTCAAAAAGTTTATTAGAAGGATTTTTAAATTGGTTTCCGTTGTTATTCGGAGTGCTCTTAATCTGGTGGATATTCCGCGGTGTGCGTGGTGGTGCATCGGGTATTAGTCGGGGGCTGATGGGACAAAATCCAACAAAAATTACCACAGGAAAACCAAAAACTACTTTCGCAGATGTTGCGGGTATTGATGCGGAAAAACAAGAATTGTCTGAAATTGTTGAATTCTTGAAACACAAGGATAAGTTCAAGGCAATTGGTGCCCGCGTTCCACGTGGTGTGTTGCTATCGGGTGAACCAGGAACAGGAAAAACATTGTTGGCGCGCGCAATCGCGGGTGAGGCAAATGTGCCTTTCTTTGCTGCGTCAGGTAGTGATTTTTCAGGAATAATTGTTGGTTTGGGTGTTGCCAAAATAAAAGAAATCTTTGAAATGGCAAAACGCACTGCGCCCTGTATTTTATTTATTGATGAAATTGATGCAATTGGACAAAGGCGCAGTTCGCATTCCTTTAATGATCAGGATCGCGAACAGACACTTAATCAATTACTGATTGAAATGGACGGTTTTGCAAATGATACTGGCATTATCGTTATTGGTGCAACGAATCGCCCGGATATGCTGGATCAGGCATTGTTACGTCCAGGACGTTTTGATAGACAGGTGCATATAGAGTTGCCAGATTTAGCCAGTCGCGAGGCAATATTAAAACTGCATGCGAAAAAAGTTAAGTTGGCAAAAGATGTGAATTTGCTCGATTCTGCACGCGGAACAACGGGTTTTTCGGGTGCTGATTTGGAAAACCTGTTGAACGAAGCGGCACTACATGCGGTGCGTGTTGGGCATGGCGAAATTAAAAAGTCAGATTTAGATGAAGCGCGTGATAAAATTTTGATGGGACCAAAAAAGAACCGTAAAATGCGCCCCGAAGATATAAAATTGACAGCATATCATGAGGCAGGACATGCGTTCGTTAGTGTTATGTACGCAGATGTAACCGACCCAATACACAAGGCGACAATCGTTCCACGCGGGCGTGCGTTGGGTATGGTGCAACACTTGCCGGTTGATGACAAGGTTTCAATGACAATTGCCGAAGTGCGTGCGAATTTGTCTGTGGCACTGGCGGGGCGTGCCGCCGAAGAAGTCTTCTTTGGTGCAAACAAAATCACAACGGGTGCCGAAAGTGATATTGATATGGCAACGCGTTTGGCACGCTATGCAATTACAACGGCCGGGCTATCGGAAAAAATCGGCTTGGCGGCGATTAAACAGGTGTCTAATTTTGGCGGCAGATTGGCATTGGAAAATGCATCGGAAAAGACCGCAGAATTGGTTGATGCGGAAACACGTGCTTGGTTGGATAACGCACACAAGGATGCAGTTCGTTTGTTGACCAAAAATAAACAGACCGTAACAAATTTGGCCCAGGAATTGTTAAAGCATGAAACATTAACTGGCGAAGAAATTAAAAAGATTATTTCGGGGCACAGAAAGAAAACACAAAAGAAAAATGCCAAATCTAAAAAGTAATTTTGAAATTATTCAGATGAACCCAAAAAATACAAATTCTGTATTGGTATGGACGGGTTCAGATTGTGTTGTTTTTGATGCCTGGGGAAATGCGGACGATTGGATAAAGTTAATTGATGAACGTGGTCTGAACCTGTGTGCGATATATTCAACCCATGGACATCCCGATCATATATCAGCCGCACCAAAATTAGCAAAACATTATAACTGTCCGTGGTATTTAAATCCGTTGGATAGGAATTTGGTTGGCTGGGGAAATGAAATACTGGATTTCTTTGGTATTGAACATTTGTGTCCGCATCATGATGTCTCATCTGATTTAGTTTGTGGTGATATAGAAATTTTACCAAATACAAAAATGTCTGTGCTGTCGGCACCGGGGCATTCACAGGGCGGTGTTATGTTTTGGTTCCCTGATTATAAAATTCTGCTAACCGGTGATACAATTTTCCATGATGGTTTTGGTCGTTATGATTTGCCGGGTGGGGACAAGGGCGCGTTGGAAAAATCTATATCTGATTTATACGATATGAATTTGCCAGAAGATACCTATGTTGTGCATGGGCATGGTGTTGATTCGTTGATTGGAAAACTAAAAACAGAAAACCCTGTGTTCAAACACTATGATTAAAAAAAGTATCTGTTTATTGTTTTTGCTCGTCGGGTGCGCTGGGGTGTCATCTGTGAACATGGAAAATTTACAATATTCAGAAATAAGTGCAGGTAAATATACGATTGCGACATGGTCGCGAATTACCGATACACAATCGCCAGTTCATGTTTATATAGAAGGTGATGGAAACGCATTTGATGCACGTGGTATGCCAACACATAACCCGACACCACGTGGGACAATGTTACGCAGGTTGGTTGCAAGTGATTCTTCGTCTAATGTTGTGTATATGGCACGCCCATGTCAATTTGTGATGTCTGATGCATGTAGTGTAACCGATTGGACATCGGGGCGTTTTTCGCAAGACATTATTGATAGTATGGTGGGCGCGTTAAAAAAAATAGTTGGCAGCGCACCAGTTGTTTTGGTCGGCTATTCGGGTGGGGCGATGGTTAGTGGTTTAATCATACAAAATTATACAGATATAAATGTCCAAAAATGGGTTACAGTTGCGGGTGTGTTAAACCATGCTGATTGGACAGAATATTTCGGTGATAAACCTTTATCAGATTCATTAAATTTGAACGTTTTGCCGGTGGTAAATCAGGTGCATTATGTCGGAACGCATGATAAAATTGTTCCTATTACATTGTCCAAAAAATGGGTCACAGGTAAAGATTTAAGAATATTGGATAATTATTCGCATGGCGATTTTGAAAGTTTGCAAATAGATTTTGATTAATGTTTGTTGACGAAAGTGTTATTTTGTGTTAATTTACTCAAAAAAGTGAGTTTTTTAATGATAAATGGACAATTTAAAGAATTTGATATACCGGTATTGTGTAGTGTTTTTATGCCCGCTGCTTTTGAATATTATGCTGGATATTTAGTACCTGTGGATATAGAAATAAAAGATTATTATAAACAATGGAATAGGGTTCTGCAGGAGGTTTTGAAAAAAGATTGTTTTAAAAAATATCGTGGTAAGCATACAGAGATTTTGTTGCGTGCAAAAAATCAGTTAGATAGTTTTCTTAATAAATGTGTAATGTTCCCATCAGATATTGGCGTTCAATCATTATATAATGCGATTAGAAATACGGAAACTTTAAATTATTTATCAAATAAGCAAAAAGAACAAAATAATTTAAAATTTGTTGATTTAGGATGTGGATTTTCGCCAATGGCGGCAGCTTTTCAAACAAAATATAATATAAAAAATGCTTATATAATAGATAAAGAACCTATTGCGGATGCTTATATTCAAACGGCAGAATTGGTTGGTGGTAGGACCCCTGAATTTAAAACATGGGCCCAGATTAAAAATATGGCACTTAAAAACGATGTAAATACTATTACGGCAATGGGCGTTTTCCCACATATGCCAATAAAAGAACAAGTAAATCGATTAGACTTTATAAATCAACATTTTTCTAACTTCTTTTTGGAAATAATGTATACAATAAATCCAGAAAGAGCAGAACGTTTCGCTTTTACTCCTGAGGGGTTGGCGCGTTTGCGTATGACAGTCGAGCATAGTAAAGATATAGAGACAACATTAATACATAATTCATTGCGTTATTATAAACGTATGTGTAATTTGAAAAAACAATATTTTTTACATAATGAACGTAGTTTGTTTGTCAGCCGATAAAACAAATAACCCGTGTTTTGCCGGACAAATCTTTAACAGTGCGGTCGAAAGACCAGCCGTGTTTGGTAAAAATTTGTTTTACATTGGATGTCATTCCTAACCCAATTTCTAAATAAATTTTACCGTTTGGTTTAATCCACTTCTTTGCGTTTTGTGCAATTTGTTTATATGCCCAAAGTCCATTATCTTTTGCATAAAGTGCAATGTCTGGATCGTGTTTTGCACCGATGTCTACACGTTTGTCGCCATGGGCAATATATGGCGGATTTGATACAATTATATCAAAACGTTGTTTTACACAGTTGGATTTGGCAAAATTTCCGTGTTGGGCAGAAATACGATTACCCAAATTTAATTTTCTTATATTTTTCTTTGTAACATGTAATGCTTTGATAGATATGTCAATTGCTGTGCCATTAGCACCAGGTATGTTTTTTACCAAAGAACATATTATACAACCTGTGCCTGTCCCCAAATCGAGAATTGTTGGGTGCATCGGTTTGTCTGATAATACCGCTTCGATAAGTGTTTCGGTATCTGGACGTGGATCAAGTGTGTTATAATTTGTATAAAACGGTAAATCATAGAACCATTTTTTATGAATTATTTTTGCAACAGGTACATTGTGTTTTAGTAAATACTTTATTTTTAATAGTTCAATAATCGAAATTTTTTGCCTGTTTTCTGTGATAATGCGGGCAGTATGACTGTCGGATGTGAGAGCTAAAATTTCAAATGCTTGATTTATATTCATGGAAATATTATAATCGGTCTCATGAAAAAAGCAAAAGATATTCTGTGTTCAAATAATTTTATTAAGATTGTAATGGGAATCGCGATTGTATTATCTGTGGTTGCCTGTGTTGTTTTGTTTAGATATTCATCGGTTTCCCATGATGTTTTAAACAATGAATGTAAAACTGCGGTTGTTGTCGCGTCTGGTGATACTTTATCGGGGTTGTTGTCAAATCAGGGATTAAAGGGGGCTGATGTTACAGCAATTGTTTCTGCATTAAAAACAGATGCTGGAATTACAACTATACGTGCAGATAAAGATAAAATTGAATTTGTTCGCCAAAATGATGGCGCACCTGTAGATAAGGTAGTATTTATTCCATCGCCATGGCGCAAGGTAGAGGTTACCTGTAGTGATACTGGTGATTGGAAGTGCAACACTGTAGATATAATCCCCGATGTACATGGCGTTTATAAATCCGGTGAAATACAAGATGGCGACAGTTTTTATTTGGCGGGTATTCGTGCCGGTATTCCAGAGGGCGTGTTGGCAAATGTCTATGATTTATTGGCGTTTGAAATGGACTTTGAACGTGATGTACGTGCTGGTCAAAAGTTTTCTGTGTTGTACGAAGAAAATTTTGCTAATGGTGAAAAGGTTGAAAACGGTCGTGTGCTGGCTGTTTCTTTTGATGCATTGCGTGGAAATGTCAAAATGTATCGGTTCAAAAAGGCAGATGGCACAATAGGTTATTACGATGAAAATGGAAACGGTGCAATAAAATCATTAAAAAGAACGCCTATTAATAATGCACGTGTGACCAGTAGTTTTTCTAATAAGCGTAAGCATCCTGTATTGGGATTTACCCGCGCACATAAGGGGGTTGATTTTCGTGCATCAACTGGGACACCAATTCCTGCTGCGGGGGCGGGGCGTGTGGTCGCTCGCGGATATAATAATGGTCATGGAAATTATGTAAAAATTCGTCATAACGGTTCATATGAAACATTGTATGCCCATATGTCCAAGTTTGCCAAAGGTGTAAATGTTGGAACCGCGGTAAAACAGGGACAAACAATTGGCTATGTTGGGTCAACAGGTTTGTCAACAGGACCACATTTACATTATGAAATTATCAAGGATGGGAAACATGTAAATCCTTTAACGGTTAAATTGCCTGCGATTGGTAATTTAGGTAAGGAAGATAAGCAAAAATTCCTAGAGTATCGCAAAAATTTGGATACTCAATTGGAAAAATTGGCGGATAATCCCAAGTTATTTATACAGATGTAGTTTTGTTATGAATAGCCTCCTATTGGTAACAATTTGCCTAAATGGTAATATTGTGATGTAACCAAAAAAGGAGGTTCTTGAAATGAAAACATTTTTTAAATTTGTATTGGCAATGGTAATATCGTTTATCCCGGGAATTATTGGACGGTTCTTTACACCATCTGGTGGTTCTGATTTGTGGTTTAATGCGCTGAATAAATCTGTGCTGACCCCGGACGGTTGGGTGTTTGGTGTTGCATGGACAATATTGTATGCGATTTTGGGTGTTGCCTTGTTCTTGATTATGCAAAACAAAAAATCAACATGTGAAAAAAGAAGTTCATATTGGTTGTTCGCAATTCAGATGGGCCTGAATGCGCTATGGTCATACCTGTTCTTTGGGTTACAGATGCCTTTGCTTGCGCTGTTTGTTTTGTTGGGTTTAATCGGTGTTTCTGTATGGATGCTGGTCAGTTTTCTCAGAATCAACAAAGCAGCAGGCATACTGATTATACCCTATGTGCTATGGTTGATATTTGCACTATACCTGAACGGAACGATATTTTTGTGGAATTAAAAACGCAAAATACGTGTTTTAGAATCGCCAATATTTAACACAGACAGCCCGATTTCTTGAATGTAATCAGGGCTGTAATTTTGTAACAGGTTATTATGGTGTTCCAGCTCTTTTAACTCTTGTTGTAATTGTGTTAATTGTGTTTGTTCTTGGTTGATATGCCATAAATTCATTACAAAACTCTGAATTGTTGTTTCACCACTAAATATGCGAAAGAATAAAAAGAGTGCAAAGATAAGCATCGCAATACCAATGCCACCACGAAAACCTGCTTTCCATGCACGACCGATAAATGTAAAGAAATTTTTGATTTTTTCCCTCATGTGTGTCATTATATCATAAATGTTTGCTAATAATCAACTTTTTGCTGCACCATTGGCAGGAATAACCGATAAACCATTTCGTAAAATGGTTCGTATGTTTTCGCCAGATGTTCGATTGATTACAGAAATGATATCTTGTCATTCTTTGGTAGAACAGCATAAAAATTGTCCGCGTAATTTTGATTCTTATGATGATGAGGGTGATATAGGGGCGCAAATATTCGGTGCTGTACCCGAACTTATGGGAACGGCTGCCAAAATATTACAAGACCAAGGCGCTAAATGGATTGATATAAATATGGGGTGCCCTGTACCAAAGGTGGCAACACGTTCTGGGGCGGGTGCATATTTAATGCGAGACCATGTGTTGGCTGGAAAAATAATGACTGCAGTTGTTGAGGCTGTTGACATACCGGTATCTATAAAAACACGTCTTGGTTGGGATAGTGATAGCAAGGATTGGCGTGATCTGGTTAATATCGCTTATAATTCAGGTGTGTCATGGGTTGCTTTGCATGGGCGGACACGTGCCCAAGGGTATTTAGGAAATGCCGAATTGCCTGATGTTCATGATTGCCCGTTGCCAATTATTGCAAATGGTGATATTCGGACAAAAAATGATATAGAACGGGTTCAAACATTGGGTTATTCTGGTGCGATGATTGGGCGTGGAATGCTTGGACAACCATGGATTTTTGACGATTTGTTATCCCCAGAAAAATATAACCGTAATATTGAAAAAATGGTTTTACAGCATTTAGAATTCGTCTTGGAATATTATGGCGAAAAGGTGGGTGTCCCTATGTTTCGTAAACATGTGGCGTGGTATAGCTCTGGAATGCCAAATTCTGGGGAATTTCGGGTAAAAATAAATTCTATTACAACAGAATCAGAATTAAAATTGGCAATATCTGAATTTTGGGGTTGCGTTTGAAATATATAGTTTTATGATAGAAACAAGTATTGTCGAGGATAAAATGGACGAAGTAACAGAAAATATTACAAA
This sequence comes from Alphaproteobacteria bacterium, assembly GCA_024402765.1. Classification (GTDB taxonomy): domain Bacteria; phylum Pseudomonadota; class Alphaproteobacteria; order Rs-D84; family Rs-D84; genus Enterousia. Next base: position 28,090 of record JAKSTC010000008.1, on the reverse strand, counting down.
TAAATCAATTCTTACAGCAGGTGAAATGTTGCGCGATGCACGTACTACTGGGCGTAGAAAACGCGAAATTTCCACAATAGCAAAACAGTTGTGTATTCGTGAAGAGTTTTTGCAAGCCTTAGAGGATGGTAATTACGCTTTTATTCCTGAATTGGTGTATGTGTTGGGTTTTGCACGTAACTATGCCATAGAATTAGGACTGGATCCTACAGAGCTTATTGAAAAAATTAAAACAGAAATGGGTGTTGTTAAATCAGAAATATCAGTTGCACCAGGAGAAATTATCCCTGATGGAACAACTAAACATACTTCTATTAAATCTGTGTGGCAATCAGTGTTGCTGTTTTCAAAACAGGTATGGTCATTTGTAAAAAAACATTGGAAATGGTTTGCTATTGGTTTTGGGGCTTTGATAGTTGCTTCTGTGGTTTTGATTCTAGTTTTTGGTGGAAGGGCAGATAATACAATTCCACAGGAACCTGTAGAAGTTACGGATACTGTAGTAGACTTAAATTATAATATTCCTGTGCGTGAATATTTTGGGGCAGAGAATCGTGATAAAGCAGAGGTTGTCTTGCAGGCCATAGAAGATTCTTATGTCGCAGTTGAAGATTCTCGTGGTCGTGTTGTTTTTGGGCGTTCTTTGGTCGCAGGTGATGTGTATTTTGTGCCAAGCGGAAATTACAAAGCTAAATTTGGTAATGCAGGTGGTATAGATGTTTGGGTGAATGGTAAATTGGCGCCCAAGATTGCAAAAGGGCATGTCGCAAAGTCGGATATTTCCTTATTACCAAAGAATCTGATTAAATCTGCAGACAAATAATTTTATATATACTTAATTTTCTGAGAACGCATATTGTAAAACGCAATTTTTTGCTTATATATAATTTGCTATGACTGGATTTATAAAAATTCGCGGTGCACGCGAAAATAATCTTAAAAATATTGATATTGACTTGCCTAAAAACAAGTTGGTGGTTTTTACTGGCGTTTCTGGGTCGGGTAAATCATCGTTAGCGTTTAATACTATTTATGCAGAGGGGCAACGTCGTTATGTCGAATCGCTGTCCAGCTATGCACGTCAATTTTTGGATATGCAGAAAAAACCAGATGTTGATTTCATAGAAGGGTTGTCGCCTGCAATTTCCATTGAACAAAAAACAACTTCAAAAAATCCGCGTTCTACGGTTGGAACGGTTACAGAAATTTATGATTATTTGCGTCTGTTGTGGGCGCGTGTTGGAATACCTCATTCCCCTGTAACGGGTTTGCCAATCACATCCCAAACGATTGGTGAAATGGTTGATTGGACAATGAAAATACCAGCGGGGACTCGTGTATATATCATGGCGCCACTTGTGCGTGAACGTAAGGGTGAATATCGCAAGGAAATTGCTTTCTTGATAAAGCAGGGTTTTCAACGTGCAATAATCGATAATGAATTGTTTGATTTGTCATCTGTGCCGCCATTGGATAAAAACAAAAAACATAATATTTTTGTCATAATTGACAGATTGCAAATTCCAGATGATTCTGAAAATAATGAAGAATTTCGGTCGCGTATGTATTCTTCGTTTGAGGGTTCTTTGCGCCTGGTTCCGGGGTCTGTGTTGGTGCGTCGTTTGGATACAAACGAAGATACTTTATATTCACAAAATTATGCTTGCCCTGTCAGTGGTTTTACCGTTCCAAAAATAGAACCACGTCTGTTTTCGTTTAATGCGCCATTGGGGGCGTGCCCAACATGCGATGGTTTGGGTGTTCAGTTAAATATTTCACCTGATTTGGTTGTGCCGGACCCATCAAAGTCTATATTGGATGGCGCAATAGCGCCGTGGTCGCGTGGCGGAATGTTAAGCCAGTTTGAACATCTGTTGGATGCGTTACACAAAAAGTATAAATTGCCTTTGTCAAAACCATGGCATTCGTTGACCCAGGAACAGAAAGATTTGGTCTTGTATGGCAGTGGCGATGAACCAATGAAAATAAATTGGAATGGCTTTGTTTATGAAAAACCGTTCGAAGGGGTAATACCCAACATTGAACGCCGTTTGCGTGAAACAGATTCTGAAATAATGCGCAATGAATATGCAAAATATCAATCGGAAAAGATTTGTCCAATGTGCCATGGTAAACGTTTGAATATCCAGGCATTGTGCGTGAAAATTAATGGTATGGATATAATTGATGTCTGTGATATGGCGGTATCTGATTCTTTGAATTGGTTTTACGATTTGCCAAATCATCTGTCACAAAAAGAAAATGATATTGCCCGTATAATATTACGTGAAATTACAGATAGATTGATGTTCTTGCAAAATGTTGGTTTGGGGTATTTGACATTGTCGCGTATGGCGGGGACTTTGTCTGGTGGCGAATCACAACGTATTCGTTTGGCATCACAAATCGGCAGTGGGCTATCAGGTGTGTTGTATGTTTTGGACGAACCGTCGATTGGTTTGCACCAAAGTGATAATGATAAATTGTTGGACACTTTAAAATCTCTGCGTGATAAAGATAATACGGTTATTGTTGTTGAACATGACGAAGATGCTATGCGAACCGCAGATTATTTGGTTGATATTGGTCGTGGCGCGGGCATAAATGGCGGAAGTATTGTTGCCGCCGGAACACCAAAAGAAGTGATAAATAATCCTGATTCTTTGACAGGACAATATTTGTCTGGTAAACGCACAATTGCTGTGCCGACAACACGCAGAAAGGGTAACGGACAATCTATATCTGTTTTTGGTGCGTCTGGCAATAACCTTAAGAATATAGATGTTGAATTCCCATTGGGAAAATTTATCGCGCTGACGGGTGTATCAGGTTCGGGCAAATCAACATTGTTGTTGGGGACACTGTATCCTGCGTTGATGCGTGCGTTGTATAATTCCAAGATAGATGTTGCGAAATACGACAGAATTCGTGGTATGGAAAATGTAGACAAAGTGGTTGATATTGACCAATCGCCGATTGGACGTAGTCCACGCAGTAACCCCGCAACATATACAGGTGTGTTTTCTGATATTCGTGATTTCTTTGCGGAATTGCCAGAATCCAAGGCGCGTGGTTATACCCCCGGTCGTTTTTCATTTAATGTCAAGGGTGGACGGTGCGAAGCATGTCAGGGTGATGGCCAGATAAAGATAGAAATGAATTTCTTGGCGGATGTTTATGTGGAATGTGATAAATGCCATGGCGCGCGTTATAATTCTGAAACTTTGGCGGTAAAGTATAAAGGCAAATCAATCGCAGATGTGTTGGATATGACGGTCGAAGAAGCCGCGCGATTATTCGTTAATGTTCCAAAAATTGTTAGGAAACTGGAATTGTTGAAACGCGTTGGTTTGGGCTATATCAAATTAGGTCAAAGTTCGCTTGACTTATCTGGTGGCGAAGCCCAGCGTATAAAATTGTCCAAGGAATTAAGTGCATGCAGCACAGGTAAAACGATTTATATCTTGGACGAACCGACAACGGGTCTGCATTTCGAAGACATTAGGCAATTACTGTCGGTTTTACATGAATTAGTAGAGCAGGGAAATACTGTGATAGTTATTGAACATAACCTGGAAGTAATTAAAACCGCAGATTGGGTTATTGATTTGGGCCCTGTTGGTGGGGCGGGCGGCGGTCGTATAATTGCCACAGGTACCCCCGAACAGGTTGCCGCTGTTCCAGAATCTTTGACGGGTAAATATTTGAAAAAGTATCTGGACAATCGTAAAATTAAGGCTAATATTCATAAATAACAAAAAAGGAGACGATATGTTTGGCTTTGGTAAAAAGAAAAATGTTGAATCACAAACCGCCCCAGAATCAATGGATACGGAAAAAATTCCATCGGGGATAAAGGAAACTGCGCAACGTATGATGTCGGGTCAATTTGATATGAACGATATGTTGACGCAACTAAAACAAATTAAAAAAATGAGCAATTTTAGTGGTCTGCTGAAAATGATGCCAGGTATGGCGGGTGCTGTTAATGCAATGAAAGAAAAGATTAAAGACGGCAGTGTTGATGCCCAAATCAAAATCTTAGAGGCAATGACACCTGCGGAAAGGATGGAACCCGAAAAAATATTTGCTAATGCAAAAACACGTATTGCTGAAATTGCGGGTTGTACCGTTCGTGATGTTGAACATATGATAAAACAATATCAGAAAATGAAACAACAAATGGCTGCTATTCAAAAAATGGGTGGAATGGAAGCGGTTATGGAACGTATGAAAAATGCACCGAGTGGGCAAAATTAAAAATTGTTGAAAAACTAAATTTTATGAAAATCCTGAACAAAAAAATTGCTGCACATAAATCATCTGCCCAATGGATTCAACGCCAGGCATCTGATCCGTATGTTGCGCGCGCACATCGGGACGGTTATCGTGCGCGTGCCGCATATAAATTGATAGAGATGAATGAGCAGTTCAAGTTTCTGAAAAATAATCAAGTTGTCGTTGATTTGGGTGCTGCACCAGGGTCGTGGTCCCAGTATATTGCGCGTACATATCCAAAAACAAAAATATTTGCGATGGATTTGTTGGAAATTCAAGATATTCCCGGCGTTACTTTTTACCAGGGCGATTTTACATCGGATGAAGCGCTACAATGGTTGGAAAATCAGTTGCATTTACCCGAATTGGGCAACGGTAATGTTGATGTTGTTGTTTCTGATATGGCGCCAAATACGGTTGGCCATAAAAAGACCGACCATTTGCGTCAAATGGTGTTATTGGAATATGCGCTGGACTTTGCATTGCGCGCGTTAAAGGTTGGCGGAACATTTGTTGCGAAATCTTTTACGGGCGGAACAACAAATGATTTGGTCAGGGTGATAAAGCAACATTTTTCGTCTGTGCATTATGTTAAACCACCTGCATCACGCAAAGATTCCGTAGAAATGTTTATCGTCGCAATGGATTTTAAGGGATAAAACAACCGCCCAAAACGGGCGGTTTTTGTTAAATTCTTTGTTGTTGCGTTCTTACTCTCTTTTGTCATTGCGAGCGTAGCGAAGCAATCCAGTTTTTTGTAAAAAAAATAAAACAAAAAAACACCGCCCGATTGGGCGGTGGTGGACGAACAAATCTCCGTCGCGATAAATTTATTGACCGACCGACGAAAAAACGCCGGAACGAAAGTCCGAGTAGTTCTGGACGAGGCGCCCGCAGGCGTACGCGCAACCGTCCGCGCAAACGGAAGACGACGAGTACGCGGCGTCGAACACCCAATTTGAGGTAGCCGGATGTGTCATCTTACACCAACACATCACACCACCAGTTTCTACCTGTTCCGTTGTTGATGATACAGCATAACTGCCCGATGTGTCGTTACACACCGCAACACCCGATACATTTCCGTATGGAAATACTGTTTTCCACGTCATCGCACCCGCATTGTATGTATAGTCTGTTCCCTCTATCGTTGGGTCTATGCACTGACTAAACCCGATGTCGTATGTGTTGGGTGTACAGGTTAATGAATATTGTTCAAATTCCCACACAATTTGTCCAGTATTGCCGTTCCAAACCAGTTTATATATTCCATTATTATTGGGTGGATTCGGTAATTTATCCTGTTTTATTGAATCAATGTTTGAAATACTATCCTGTATAGGCGCAACAACGCTATCCACATAGCCCACTGATGCAATATCTGCGTATGATGTATTGCATATTATTATTAAACACAAAATCAAAAACAATCGTTTCATTTTCCTTTCGTCCCCCCGGTTTTAATCCTTGGTGGTGGCGTATAAATGCGTGGAAATACGCCACCAAAAAAACCACTGATTTTATTCTCGAGTGGTTGGAGGTTAAAGACTATAATTCAAGAAAATAGCGGGCTTATTCTTTATATTCGCCGCCCTCCAACCCATAGTTGGAGTTTGTTTCACACCTGAAAACTTCAGGTAACTTGAATTTAGAGGTCTTTACGCCCCATACCGATAACGCCTATCGATACGGTTTAATGATATAAAAAACTGTGATTTGATTCAAGATAAAAATTTATTGTTTTTGTAAAATTAAAAAACGTGCGCGACCATATTTTTTATCACGCAATACCATAACATCACGCAAATCGGGCAGTGTGCTGATTGCATTATCTTGTTCCCATACCATAATCGCGCCAGATTTCGCGTGGGCAAAAAACCTTTTCACAAATACGATACCCAATTCGGCATCCGCGTATGGTGGGTCCAAGAATACCAAATCAATATCCGATGCATAATGTGTAATCACAGACATTGCATCCGTCTGTTTTACCGTTGTGCGTGTGCCAACATTTAATGCACCAACATTATCACGAATACAGTTAACCGATTCGGTTGCAATATCCGTAAACAGCACACGTGCATTTTGATAACGCGACAAACATTCCAAACCAAACGCACCCGCACCTGCAAATGCATCCCATATCGTAATATCATCATGTGTCAGAATGCCCGTTAACATATTAAACACCGCAACACGCGCGCGGTTTTGTGTTGGGCGGGCCGTTGCGGGAATTTTTAACTTTTTCCCACGAAATGCACCTGAAATAATTTGCAATTTTGAATCCATACTGTAAACTGTATCACATGGATTTTATGAAGCAAACTTTAATTTTAGCGCGGCGCGCATTTTCCCATGACGATGTACCAATTGGTGCTGTTATCGTTCGTGATGGCAAAATAATTGCGCGTGGCGAAAACCAGGTGCAATTAAAACACAACCCAACACTGCATGCAGAAATTGTTGCTATTAATCGTGCATGTAAAAAATTGGGGCAAAAGTTTTTGGATGATTGCGATATTTATATATCATTGGAACCGTGTGCCATGTGTGCAACCGCCATTTCATTTGCGCGTATTAAAAATGTGTATTTTGCCGCCCCTGATATAAAGGGCGGGGGTATAAAATCAAACGCATGTGTATATGATACTGACAAGCACCTGTGGAAACCAAGCGTTCACGAAGTGCCAGAATATGCAGATGAATCTGCGAAACTATTGCGTGAATTTTTTGCCCTGCGTCGTAATAAATACTAATCAATCAAACTGTGGCCGGTCATATCGGTTGGTTGCGCTATATTCAGCAAATGCAATACTGTTGGGGCAATATCTGCAAGACCGCCATCATGTACACGGTATTTATAATTCGCAACCATTATAAACCGCACAGGGTTTGTCGTGTGTGCCGTCAATGGTGCATTGTGCCCATAGTCCCACATTTCTTCAACATTGCCGTGGTCCGCCACAATCATAACCGCACCGCCCAGGTTTAGTGTTGTCGGCACAATTTCAGATAGTTGTTTATCCAGAACCTGCATCGCCTTGGTTGCCGCCGCTTCGTTTCCGGTATGTCCAACCATATCGCCATTTGCAAAGTTCAAAATCACCACATCAAACAACGGTAATTTTGGCAATAATGCCGCAGTAATTTCACGCGCAGACATTTCAGGTTTCAAATCAAATGTTGCAACCGCGGGTGACGGAATTAAAACCTTTTCTTCACCATCAAAGTCAATATTCCTTTCTGCATCAAAAAAGTATGTCACATGATTGTATTTTTCTGTTTCTGCGATTCGCAGTTGCGTTTTGCCATTTTCCGCCAGAACATCACCCAAAGTATTTTCAATTTTAACATCCGGCAACAGTGCAGGGCACAATTCATCCAACCCTTCGCCATATTGCGAAAAACATAAAATATGACATTTGGTCTGTAATATCATGCGCATAATTTGACGGGCGCGGTCACTGCGATAATTGCCAAAGATAAAACCGTCTTTATCTGTTATCGGGCAATCTGTGATAACGGTTGGTTTAATAAATTCATCTGATTCGCCGCGCGCGTATGCCGCAGACAATGCATCATCAATCGTGTCGGCACGCAATTCAGATTTCGCGTTTGCAATCGCATCAAATGCAACCTGAGTCCTGTCCAAATTGTTATTTCTATCCATTGTGTAATAGCGTCCAGAAAGTGTTCCAAAAAACGCCGCCCCAGATTTTAATTCATTTGCCAGTGTCGTTTTAATTTTATCAATATATTTTTGCGCACTGCGCGGTGGGGTATCACGACCATCTGCTATAAAATGAATACAAACACGCAAACCCGATTTTAATACAATCTGGACAATCTCTAAAACCCCATTAATATCAGAATGAACGCGACCATCAGACATTAATGCCGCAACATGAACAATGCCATTATCGTTGGTTACAGATTTAATAAAGTTATTCAAGGCAATGTTTTTATCAAAATCTGTTAATTCAAATCGGCGCAGAAACTGGTTCACAATTCGTCCAGAACCAATTGTTATGTGTCCAACCTCTGAATTACCCATCACGCCATCGGGCAGGCCGACCGCAGTTCCACTTGCATTTAATTGTGAATTCGGATAATTACGAATTAAATTATCTAAAAACGGTGTATGTGCCAACGCAAACGCGTTATGTTCAGATTCGCTGCGAATTCCGACACCATCTAAAATACATAAAACTATTGGTTTGGGCATATATTATTCCCCCTCAGGCTACATATTATACAAAAATTACAAAAATAAAACAGGTAAAAATACAAAACTGTTGCAAAAAAATGTAAAAAATTGTATAAAAAAGGTAGGAACAAATTCTTTTCAAAGGGGAAAAAGATGTCTGCAATCAAGAAAAACACACCATCAAGTATAGATTTACATATTGGTCGCCGTATGCAACTGCGTCGCACAATGTTGGGGCTGTCGCAAAAGGCATTGGCTGAAAAATGTGGTGTTACATTTCAACAGATTCAAAAGTACGAGGCGGCAGACAATCGTATATCTGCATCGCGTTTATTCGAAGTAGGGCGTGCATTGGATACACCGATGTCGTTTTTCTTTCTGGGGTTGCCCGGTAATATGCCCGAAGAAACCAAGGCAAACAAATCAATTCATGTTTCAGAACCACATGCCGAAGATCCATTGGGCAAGAATGAAACATTAAAACTGATACAATTGTATTGGCATTTGCCCGACAGTCATCGAAAAACGGTTATGAATTTATTGACTGCATTAACAGGTGCAACCGTGGAAAATACCGAAACACAAAACTAGAAAAAAACGTAACTTTTTTCAGTTGCTACTGTTTTGGTAGTGCTGGCTTCACACAGTCGGCATAGTCTGAGGAATCCTTGGTCCAGCATTGGTCTGTGAATTTTTTGTCTTTGTGGTTACCGTATTGTAATACTGTTTTATCAACTTGTATCATGTCAGAACAATATGATGAGTTTGCGGCACCGGGATTAAACGCCTTACCAGCTCCACATTGTACACATTCGTCATTTTCTGGATTTTTACCGTCATGTATTGGGTTATTTATACATTTTTCACAGGTATGTGCTCCTGGACTAAATCCATAGCCAGCCTCTTTGCAACGATATTCATATTCGTTTTTTTCATTCAAGAAGAGTTTATGTATACTTTCATCATATTGCCCATCATTAAAGCCGGGCGCCATTTGCTGCTTCGCACAAGCAGGCTCAGATACCTCAACACAATCTGTTTCTTGCGCATTTGGTTTATAGCCAATTTTGCATACTAAAATTTTTCGTATGTTGCTGGCAGGATATACCTCTGGCCAAGAATACATATTTGGATACCCCGAATAATTTGCACGAACCACCATTTGTTTTACATATGCACCATGCTCTGTAATAGAGTCAATAGACAAAAACATATTATGTTCTTGTTTAAGATTTTTGCCACACACACGGTCTTCATTTTTAAACAATGCTATATCAGACTTTTTTATATCTGAACCCTGTGTTACTGACTTAATACCTGTATATGTTTCCCGAGACAATTTAGTTGCATCACAAGCATCGGTGTCTGATGATATAGCTGACCAATCGCCACCCTGACATAACCAAACACAATATGTGTTTTGTTCGTTACTAGGAGTAGCATCCACATACTCTGTCCATGTGTCTGTCCTCTTTTTGTTCCTCGCTTCAATCTGTGTGGGACAAAACTGTGCACAGTTACCTTTTATCTGGCGTGCGACCATCATCAAAATTGCACGTTCATCGTGGGCTCGAGAATAAATCCCCATGTTTTTGCCTGTGTTACAAGACCAAGTGATCGTCTCTCCTGGATTTGTGATTTTGTCTTCTTCAGCGCTAATACCAATACAATCTGTAAATCCAAGAAGATTTGTCCCACAGGTGTTTAAAACTCCATTACCCCAATTTGCAGTTTGGCTAGATACATCCACAGCTGTTGCTGTATTCGCATAAACCATGCCAACGATAAACAATAAACAAAATTTATTAAAATTAGACATTTTTACTTGCCCCCTGAAATAATGTAACAATTATTATTTTCCCAATAACCATTAATAGCTGCACATTTTTCTTTATACCATTTGTCTGTCAGTTCACACGTGTTAGTTGTCGCATTATAATAAGATGCCAATTCTGAACCTAAATCATTACACAAATTTCTAACTGATTTTTCAACACATGTGCCCCACGCCGGTGTGTTTGGACTACCCCCAGATATCTGGGAATAAAAAGTGGTTAATTTATTCTCTTTTATCCTGTCTAGTGAGTCGGTTGTCCAATTCCCATCCAATGATTCACATATATCCGCCAACATGATATCCATGTCTATTTCCAGGTCGTCCACTAATTGAGTAATCTTTGCACTGTTACCGTTAGTTGTTGTATCGCCAATTTGTGCGGTGCACGCCTGAGTCGCATAATTTGTCAAAGAATCTTCTATCTCTTTTTTAGTGATCAATCTACATTGATACGGATAACCATAAGTTCCTGATTTTGGGGTACATAAACTATGTAAATAATTTTCAAGTGCGGTATCACATGCCTCTGACACACGGGCGATATCAACCGTATCAACAAACTTAAGTAAAGACGTTAAACCGCAATGGGTTCCATTATTATTGTTTCCAGCGACTAATTTACCGTTGCCGTCAAAAGAGCAACCATTTGTATCACCATACAACGATGCGCACGCAATAACTTCATTTTTGCATGTATCACGTGTAGCAACAATACCCGAACCCAATGCTGTCTTGGATGTCGATTTGTCCAGTTCTTTTAACCCTTCTGATTGACGATCGTAACATTCGGATATTGTTTGAATACACGACATTTTTACAGATTCAATTTTTTCATCCTGGGCCTGGGCAATTTCAATCAGGGCGGTGCGTTTGAATTCCGTCCACACATCATCTGCAATATCACGACATGTAGACAGCGCCGTTTCCGCAAATTTGCGCTTTGAATCTAAAAATTTATTAAATGTATCGTTCTGCGACAAAACATCAGACTTAACACCATCCAATTTAATTAAATCAGTCAATTGAAATAATCTGGGGGAATATATTGGCTCGCCCGTTGTGGAATTAATATAAGCACCAGTATTATCTAAACAGCGATTATAATTTTCGCCACACGCTAAATCCTGTTGAATTGCGGTTTTTACCTTGGTAATACATTCATTCATATCCGCAGAATTGTGTGAACGATATTCATCCAAACGTGCTTCGCGTAAATACTTCTCTGCTGTTCGGACGGTTTGTTTAACCTGTTCACGTTTTGAATCTATATTTTTTGAATATGCATTACAATCCTGGCTAATCATAATACTATATGAACTTTTTGCCATGTTTAACACCGCATCATTTTGACAAGAATCAGCGGTTATTTCTAAACATTGTGTTATTGCATTATTATACAATTCAACACCCGATAAAGTAGATAAATCCTTGGCCCCAGATGTGGCAAAAATGTTTGATGCAGACGTGTCCGACCAAATATCATCTATTTCAACAGAAAAATCAATACTGGTACCATTCAAAGAAGTGTAAGTATTTGTTGTTTTACTTTTTTTGCCCGCCAACAAATCACCGATTTCATTAAGCATTTGCGCGGCGCCACTGGTGTCGTTTTTAATGGCAGCCTCACCCGCGGTTGCAGAATACATTGCATTAACCTCTGCTGCAGTTTTATCAACGGCATTCAAATTATTATCTTCAAATTTAGCCAGCAAAGAAACCGCCTGGTCCAACGCATCTTCGGTGTTTTGAAATTCTGAAAGTTTTTCACTACAATAACATCTGCGGTATTTGTCGTTCATAACCGCACAAAATTGATCCATACATGTCGCATACGCATCACGACATTCAGCATACCCAGAACCAATTTTAGATACATCAGAAAACACCGCTGTCGCGCGTCCAACATTTACCGGTGTTATTGCACTGCGCCCCACAGATGTTGTCGTTTTTGGAGCAACCGCACTGCGTCCAACATTTGTTTTTTGTGTGTTTATTGCACTGCGGGCAACGCTGTTAACCTGGGCATTGCGTGATGTTGATGCCGTTCTGGAAATGTTGTTAACACTTTTATTTGTGCCAGATGCATTCGTCCCACGTTCCAAGCGCACCGACCCAGCGCGTATATTTGCACCACTGCGTATGCCAGATTCACCAGTTCCAATTGTTCGAATAACCGCACTAGTACGACCGTTTGACCCAGTGTCCGCATTAGATACACTAACGACAAGGAATGTCATAACAATAAAACCCAGAAAATCAGATAATTTTACACTCACCCCATATCCCTTTATCATGCATTATATCATGTTTTTATGTTGCATTCAATAGTTAATTATTCAATACAACAATTCACCGCTTTCTTTACCCAATTACCCAGACGCTTTACTGTCGAAATATCATCAGATTTTGCAATGATTTTTTCTTTTTTTGTTGGTTTTACATCACATTTTTTTATTGCGGCATCATAAAAATCTGGAATATTTTCGTGAACGCCACTTAAATCAATCAAATGCATGTTTAATCCCCAAAACAAAGAATATAAATCGTATGCGCGATTAAACATATCATAAGCGTCTTTCTTTTTACCCGCACCCAGGGCCTTGGTCCCAACCTCCATCAAACGCATTGCGGCAGCCAACAAATGTTTTGAAATACACCAGACTTCGCCACCCTCAGCCGAAGATTTATCAACGATGCGTTCCATCAATTCCTTGCGCATATTACGCACAGTATTAATCATATCGTAAAAACCGGTTTTTTGGGTCTTGGCACCACTAAAAAAGAAATGTTCTTCTAGTGAAATTAAATTCATCAATGCGATAGACAAATCCTGATCCGATGATAAATCCAATGGATTTGCTTTTTTCGCAGCATCCAATTTATTAATCATTTCATCCAAAGATAATTTTTTTGTTTCTTTCTTCATTTTTCACTTCCTTTCTTTTAACACAGTGTTATTCCAATTTGTGGCAACCATTTAATTATCGCCCAGAATATTAATGTTGCAACCAACAAACCACCAAATGGCATTACAACCTTTTGAAATGGGAATAGGGCATGTCCACCATTGTTTTTCTTGATTTTTGAATACCACAGTTCCATAACAAAAAACACAATACTGCCGATGATAATACCCAATAAAAACTGATCAATTCCCCACATACAACGATCGTTAAACAAAACAATTGGATTATTTGCCGGGATAAAATATACCAATGCCAAAATAGCATAATATGCAACAAAATTCAAAACATACCAGATTGGACGCGATACGCCATGAGAACGCATATAATTTGCGGTCCAACCAACCAAAGACAATGTTAAACCACCCGCCCAAATACCGGTTATAACATCATCAACACCCAATAGACGCGCCCCCTCTAAGCCCGCACCAACGGCAACAGTGCACACCGGACAAACCGCATTTGCCACAGGCAAAAAACACAATATCATCAATAAAGACGCACCAAAATAAGATAAAAATTTTTTCATTTTCCTTTCCTTTTTAATTTTTCCTTTAGTATACTGCAATTGCTCAACACAGGTCAATATGATTTTTCCACCGCCCGCATATGCGCAGAACGCGCACGCGGATTTCCCTTTAACTCATCATCTGTAGGCGTTTGTGCTTTTATCAAATTAAATTTTGCCGGTTGCAAATCAGGTAACCTGGGGTCCCCAACCGGCATTGTCCAATCACGAAATGTATTTTTAACAATTCTATCCTCGATTGAATGAAAAGTTACACAAACACATTTTCCACCAACATTCAATAGGTTAGGGATCGTTGTCAAAGTTGTTTCTAATTCATCCATTTCATTATTTACCGCAATACGTAATGCCTGGAATACAGGCGCAATATCATGCGGATTATGTATCAAATCACGCAATTCAAATGTCGTTTTTGGCATATTTTGATGAATAACTTTTGCCAAAAGCATCGCCTTTTTAACATCGCCATAATCGCGCAAAATAGTTGCGAGTTCGGAATCAGTTGTTGTTGTGATTAAATCAGCCGCTGTTTGGCCTTTTTGTCCCATACGCATATCCAATGGCCCATCATAACGAAAAGAAAAACCGCGCTCTGCAATATCAATCTGCATAGAAGATATTCCCAAGTCAAAAACAATTGCATCATAGGTATCTGTTAAATTTTTCATTTCTGAAAAAGGCGCAGCAATAAAATTAAATTTATCACCATATTCTGATTTTATATCATTTGCGTCTGATACAACATTTGGATCGCGATCAAATGCAGTTACAATCGCCCCGCGTTCCAAAAATGCCCGTGTATATCCACCAGCACCAAATGTAGCGTCTATCACAGATTTGCCATCTATATCGCCCAATGCATCCAAAACACTATTTAATAAAACTGGAATATGCTTCATGATTACTCCACCTTAACCTTTATTCCCAGCGCAACAATATCACCAATGGTTGATTTGTTTAACAAAACCCCACCAGGTAACGCCATCGCCGCGGTTTTATCATTGCCATGCAAATTCAACACAACCTTTGTTTGTCCCGCGGTCAGAACCGATAGTGCTTTTTTAACAGACCCCAAAGTATTTTTATCCCAAATATCCAAAGTAATCTTTTTTGCAACATTAGCAACCCATTGTGCAAGCGGTGTAATTGAGTCAACAAATATAGAAACACTGTCATCCCGACAAGAAGTTTTCCCAGATAATAAAACCAATGTATCGTTCGACAAAATGTTTGCAAATTCTATCGCAGAATCACCAAATGCAACCGCATCGACATTACCATAACTATCAGATGCGTTTATCGTAATCATTTCTTTGCCGGTTTTGGTTCTGCGACGCGAATAAGATGTAACAGTTGCGGCAATCTGTACCGGTTTTCTGTCGCCCATATTCTGTAATGTCGCGCTTGTTGGCAAATTTTCACGCGTAATTAAATTTTTATACTGATCCAATGGATGACCAGAGATATAAAAACCAATCGCACTTAATTCATTTTCCATACGAACACCAAATGACCATGGCTCAGTATGCGGTAGGTTTTGTCTTAATCTATCTTCGCTAACATCATCCTGGGTTGTGTTTGCAAACAACGACAACATGTTACCCGAATCTTTGGACTTTGAGGCATAAGACAAAATCATATCAGCATTCATAAATATTGCAGCGCGATTTGGTTCCAAACTATCTAAAACACCAACCTTGGCAAATGCCTCTAAAACACGCTTGTTTATAATTGGCGCACAACGTTTTGCAAAGTCAGTTAAATTCTTAAACTTTCCATTAGCATTTCTTTCCGCAATAATCGCATCTGTTGCAACTGTCCCAACACCCTTGATTGCCGCCAAACCATAAACAATTTTTCCATCTTTGACCGTAAACAAAGATTCACTTTCATTAATGTTTGGTGGGACAATTTGAATATTAAAATTAGACTTTGCGTCATCAACAAACAACGCCAACTGATCGGTGTCGTTTAGGTTACTCGACATAGATGCCGCCAAAAATTCCGCAGGATAATGTGCCTTTAAATATGCGCACTGATTTGCAACAATAGAATAGGCAATAGCATGTGATTTATTGAAGGCATATTTTGCAAATTCCTTAAACTTTTCCCATAAATCTTTTGCAGTTGTTCTGTCCAGAGTTCCTTCTTTTTCACAACCGTCCAAAAACTTAACTTCCAGTTTAGCCAGCAATTCCAATTTCTTTTTACCCATTGCCTTACGCACAGTATCAGATTCACCACGTGTAAAGCCCGCCAACGCACGTGTCAGCATCATAACCTGTTCCTGGTACACGATGATTCCATAGGTTTCTTTTAATATAGGCTCTGCCTTAGGGTGGACATATTCTATTTTTTCTTCACCATGCATACGCGCAATAAATTGTGGAATAAATGCAATAGGTCCCGGACGATTTAACGCATTTAACGCAGAAATTTCTAAGAAACTTGTCGGATGCATTTTATGTAAAGTTTGTTTAACAAACGGGGCATCAAATTGGAATATGCCTTCGGTCAGGCCCATTTGCCACAACTTCATTGTTTTTTTATCATCGGTTGGAATTGCGTCCAAATCAATATTCACACCATGTGTTTGTTGAATGAGTTTAAGTGTGTATTTTAACACAACCAATGTTTCCAAACCCAAAAAGTCAAATTTGATTAAACCTGCAGATTCCAAATAATGCCCGTCATATTGGCACGATGGTAACGGGTTCGCAGGATCACGATATACCGGTGCAATTTTGGTTGTGGGACGATCGCCAATAACAACACCACACGCATGCTGCCCCAGGTTGCGCAGGGAACCCTCTAATTCCTCTGCAACTGTAACAACCTTGTTCATGTCTTCGTCTGACTCTAGCACCTCTTGAATTTCAGATGAAGAATCAACGGCTTCTTTTAATGTTTTGGCATCTTGGGGAATTAATTTTGAAAGTCTGTCTGATTTGGAATAAGGTATTCCATAAACACGGCCTATATCACGAATTGCACCACGCGCTTGCAGACTGCCAAAAGTAATGATACGGCATACAGAATCATGACCGTATTTATCACAAATATACGCCAAAACGCGTTCAATCCCATTTGGTTCAAAATCGACATCAAAATCAGGCATTGAAATACGATCTGGGTTTAAAAACCTCTCAAACAACAAACCATACTTTAATGGATCAACATGGGTAATACCCAATGCCCACGCAACAATAGAACCCGCACCCGAACCACGGCCCGGTCCAGTTAAGACACCATTGTTCCTGCACCATTGAATATAATCAGCAACTATTAAAAAATACCCTGGAAATCCCATACCAATAATAACACCCAATTCAAATTCTGCCTGGTCATAATATGGTTGGGTGTCTGTGATTTTATTTTCTTTTAACCGTTGCGCCAAACCATCCATCGTATTATTGCGCAGCATTTCACATTCGGCCTCTAAATTATCACCAAACCGTGGGAGCAGGGGTTTTTCATGAACATTTACCAAAAATGCACAACGTTGTGCGATTAAGGTTGTATTCTCTATCGCCTCTGGCAAATCAGAAAACAACTCACGCATTTCTTCATAAGACTTAAAATACTGTTCTGACGATTTGCGTAATCTATCCGGATCAATTACCTTGGTTTGACCCAACACACAACCCAAAGCATCCGCAGATTCATAATTGTCATTTGCCGCAAAACACACATCATTTGTTGCAACAATAGGTATGTTAAACTCCAATGCTATATTTAAAAATTCAGGTTCTGTTTTAATTTCTGCGTCCAGACCATGCCGTTGAATTTCCATATAAAAGCGGTCATCAAAAATATCTAAAAAACGCTTTGCAAAACTTTTTGCCTGGGTATTTTGATTTTCCAAAATAGACATTCCAATCGGACCAGATGTGCCACCCGACAAACAAATAACACCGTCCGCATGCGTTGCAAGTTCGTCCAAAGTAATATATGGCCCCAGATGATGATTTTCATCACGCATATACATTATGCGGTTCAGTTCACACAGATTTAAATAGCCTGTATGATTTTGTGCCAACAATACAATTTTGGATAAAGACGCATCGCGCAATATCTTTGGATCTGCGCTATGGTGGTTAAGGCTGATTTCAATACCAATAATAGGTTGCAGTTTTTTTCCAGGCATCAAATCAGAAAACTCTGCCGCACCCGACATTAAATTTGTGTCGGTCAGGGCGCACGCAGACATCCCGTTGGCAATGCACAATGCAGGAATATCTTTTATCTGCAAAGTGCTCGCCCCGACCGAGAATTTAGAGTGCACACGAAGATGAACGAATTCTCCCATTTTCCTTTCCGCAAATGTTTAGTGCAACTTTCCGCAACAATGTTTGTATTTTAATCCCGACCCACATGGACATGGTGCATTACGATGTGCTTCGGATGCCTGGTTTAATGCGACATCATGTTGTGTCTGTTCACGTTCTTTGGCATTAACATCATCGCGTGTTAATTCCATACGACAAATATAAGATACAGACATCAGTTTGAAATTATTCATTGTATTTTTGAATATATCCAATGCTTCGCGTTTATATTCATACAATGGATTTTTCTGACCATAGCCACGCAGACCAATCGCAGTTTGCAAATAATCCATCTGTTGCAAATGACGTTTCCAAACACTATCCAATGCCCCCAACATCATTTGACGCGATGCCATTTGCATTAATTCAGGACCGTATTTTTCCGCCTGTTGTGCATAACGGCGATTTGCCAATCCGCGCAGGGTTTCATATGCCTTGCGTTCTGTAATTTCTTCGTCTGTTTTCCATTTTGCAATATCTGTAATATCCAATGCGAATGTTCGTAACATTGCATCATGAATACCGTCAACATTCCAATCAGACGGACGTGCCTTTTCAGGAATATTAACTTCGCAAATCATTTCAACAACATCACCAATCATTTCATCCGCCAATGGCGCAAGATTTTTAGAAGTCATCAAATCATCGCGTTGTTTATAGACAACAATTCTTTGTTCGTTCATAACATCATCGTATTTCAGCAATTCTTTACGTGCTTCGAAATATCTGGCCTCTACGCGTTTTTGCGCTTTTTCCAACGCCTTGGTTATCCACGGGTGGGTAATTGCTTCGCCAGGTTTTAGTCCCAATGTGGTAAGCATGGTATTCAGACGTTCTGCACCAAATATACGCATTAAATCATCGTCCAATGCCAAAAAGAATTTTGAATCACCTGGATCACCCTGGCGACCGGAACGACCACGCAACTGATTATCAATACGGCGTGATTCGTGACGTTCTGTTCCGATAACATACAAACCACCTGCATCCAGAACCAATTTTTTGTTCTTTTCAATTGTGTTATAAATTTCTTTCTTTTTCTTTTCAAAATCTGGCGCATCTTTATCCAAGTCTGCAATTAAATCTTCGGCATTACCACCCAGTTTAATATCGGTTCCACGCCCTGCCATATTTGTTGCGATTGTAACGGCGCCGGGGGCACCAGCCTGGGAAACAATCTTTGCCTCAGACTCATGATGTTTTGCGTTCAAAACCGCAGGGGTGATTTTCAAACGCTTTTTAACAATTTCTGCCAATTCTTCAGATTTTTCAATAGACACCGTTCCAACCAATACAGGTTGCTTTTTATTCATACATTCCTGAATCTGTTTGATAATAGCATCGTATTTTTCCTGTTTGTTGCGATAGATTTCATCATGATGATCCACGCGCGCCACAGGACGATTCGTTGGAATTGATACCACGCGCAATTTATAGATTTCTTCGAATTCGACCGCTTCGGTCATTGCGGTTCCCGTCATACCAGACAGGGTGGGGTACAGGCGGAATAAATTCTGATAAGAAATTGATGATACGGTTTGATTTTCAGGTTGAACAGTTACGTGTTCTTTGGCCTCTATTGCCTGGTGCAGACCACGACCAAAACGACGTCCCGACATAACACGACCTGTAAATTCATCGACAATTAACACTTCGCCATTACGCACAACATAGTTAACATTTTTCTGGTACAAATGATGTGCGAGTAAGGCCTGTTGCACATGCATAACGACCGCCGCATTTTCAGATGCATACAGATTGTCGCCAACCAAAACGCCGGCATCCTTTAATAAACGCGTTGCGTTATCAACACCGGTTTCAGTCAATGTAACATGGCGATCTTTTTCGTCTTTTTTGAAATCAGATTCCACCAGTTGTGCCACAACCGCATCAACCTTGTTATACAAATCACTGGTATCTTCGGACGGGCCCGAAATGATAAGTGGTGTGCGCGCTTCGTCAATTAAAATAGAATCGACTTCGTCAACAATCGCATAAAAGAACGGGCGCAAAACCTGTTGCTCTTTAGAAAACTTCATATTATCGCGCAGATAATCAAAACCCAATTCAGAATTCGTAACATAGGTAATATCACAATTATATGCGTCCCTGCGTTCTTGGTCTGTCATATCGTGTTGAATAATACCGACTGACATCCCCAAAAACTTATAAATCTGGCCCATCCAATTTGCGTCACGCGATGCCAAATAATCGTTCACAGTAATCAAATGTGCGCCCTTGCCGTGCAAGGCTTTTAAAAACATAGCCAATGTTGCGACCAATGTTTTACCTTCACCGGTTTTCATTTCTGCAATTTGACCATTGTTCAAAACCATACCACCAATCAGTTGCACATTAAAGTGGCGCAAACCAATTGTTCGGACAGACGCTTCACGCACCAAAGCAAACGCATCAGGCAAAATATTCTTTTCTTTTTCGCCGTTTTGCAAGCGTTCACGCAAAACATTTGTTTGTTCACGCAATTGTTCATCAGACATATCATGATATTTTGGTTCCAAATCATTAATCATTGAAACAGTTCTATCAAAAGATTTAACCAATCTATCGTTTGCAGAACCTAATACTTTTCTTAATATATTTACCATTTCTTTTCCTTATGTTTTTGACAATTTATAGCAATTTTGCCGCTTGTGGTCAAGTTACTTTATGATATAATTTAATTAAGAAAATTAACAAGTGGCAAAACAGTTATTTTTTTGCTATTATGTATGAAAAATAGGGGGGTAAAATGCAAAATCAAAGAATTCAAGACTTGTCGATTAATGATATAACCAGTGAGGTATTTACAATTGCCCCGACCCAAATTGAATATATCGCCAAAACATTTGGCGATACGGTTGCAAACACAATGAATATGCGTGCATTTGCGGGCAAAATTCGCCAGATTGCAGAACTGGCCCTGCGTAACGCCCTGAACAATGCCAAGCATATGGGTGAGTAAGAATATTTTATGTTAAAAAAATCCTTGGTGTTTTTAAGGCCAAGGATTTTATTTTTTTAGAATGGAATATCGTCACCGATTTCTGCCACTGACATTTCGGGCTGGGGTGCGGATGTTGATGCCGCAACATAATCAGATACCGGGGCAGAGCCGTCCACAGGTTTGGCACCTGACAAAATTACCAACTGGCCCGCGAATTGATTCAATACAACCTCTGTTGTAAAGACATCTGCGCCTTGTTGATTTTGCCATTTGCGTGTACGCAGGGCACCTTCGATATACAATTTGGTTCCTTTTTGTAACATGCGTTCTGCGACATCAACCAAATTTGGGTTAAAGATAACAATACGGTGCCATTCGGTTTGTTCCTTTTGTTCGCCTGATTGACGGTCACGCCAACGTTCAGATGTTGCAAGTGAAAAACTAACAACCTTTTGTCCGTTCTGCATTTGACGTGCCTGGGGTTCCTGGCCCACATTGCCAACCAATATAACTTTATTTATGCTTCCTGCCATAATTACTTCCTTTTGTTTACTTGTATTTTGATTGTAGGCTAATTTTTTATACAAATGCAAGAAAAAAAGAAAAACACAAAAACTTGACATTTTGTTATGGGTGCACTATAATGAATGTATCGAAAAGGCGCAGTTCTGCGTTTAATCTCACAAAAGGAATATTTACATGCATATTAATGAACTTAAGGCCAAGTCGCCGCAACAGTTGTTGAAAATTGCGGAAGATTTAGGAATTGAAAATCCATCACAATTAAATGTCCAACAGTTGCGTTTCGCGGTTATGCGCGTTTATGCGGCGGACAAGAAACTTACGTTGATTGGTGATGGTGTTTTGGAACGTTTGCAGGATGGGTTTGGTTTTCTGCGCGCGCCAGAGAGTAATTATCTTGCGGGACCTGATGATTTATATGTTTCGCCCAGTTTGATTAAGAAATTCGGACTTAAAACCGGTGATTATGTCGAAGGACAAATAGAGGCACCACAAAACGAATCGGAACGTTATTTCGCACTTGAAACAATTGAACGTGTAAACGGTGATACACCTGACAAATTGCGCCATCGTGTGTCTTTTGATGATATGACCCCATTGTATCCCGATGAAAAGTTAAAGATGGAGGTTGAAAACGATACCGATAAAGGACGCAATTTATCTGCGCGCGTTATTGATTTGATTGCCCCAACGGGTAAGGGACAGCGTTCATTGATTGTTGCACCACCGCGTACCGGTAAAACGGTTATGTTGCAAAATATTGCACATTCAATCGCAACAAATTATCCAGATGTAAAACTGATTGTTTTGTTGATTGATGAACGTCCCGAAGAAGTTACTGATATGCAACGCAGTGTAAAGGGCGAAGTAATCTCATCAACATTTGATGAACCTGCATCCCGCCATATCCAGGTTGCAGAAATGGTTATCGAAAAGGCAAAACGTTTGGTAGAGGCCGGCCAGGATGTTGTTATTCTGCTTGATTCTATTACGCGTTTGGGTCGTGCGTATAATACATGTGTCCCATCCAGTGGTAAGGTT
Source organism: Alphaproteobacteria bacterium (assembly GCA_024402765.1). GTDB lineage: Bacteria > Pseudomonadota > Alphaproteobacteria > Rs-D84 > Rs-D84 > Enterousia. The sequence goes on along the minus strand of JAKSTC010000008.1, from coordinate 5,441 downwards.
TTAACCGGTGGTGTTGATGCATATGCTCTGCAGCGGCCAAAGCGTTTCTTTGGTGCAGCGCGTAATATCGAAGGTGGCGGCAGTTTGACAATTATCGCAACCGCCCTGATTGAAACGGGTTCCAAAATGGACGAAGTCGTATTCGAAGAATTTAAGGGAACAGGCAACAGCGAAATTATTTTGGATAGGAAATTATCTGATAAACGTGTTTATCCAGCAATCGATATTACAAAGTCTGGCACGCGTAAGGAAGATTTGTTGGTGTCCAAGGATCAGTTGTCCAAAATGTATGTTCTGCGCCGTATAATAACCCCAATGGGAACACTAGAGGCAATGGAATTCCTGTTGGATAAAATGCGCTTAACGAAAACCAACGATGATTTCTTTAGTTCTATGAATCAATAATAAAGAACGCCCGTTTGGGCGTTTTTTTATTGCGATATAAAAAACACTTCCAATTTTTTGTGTTTTGTGGTATAATAGGTGCCGTCACAATAGAGTGTTGTGATGGGGTGTAGTAACCCGTTAAGTCGCGTCTGAAAATGGACGTAAAAAATCTCCAACTAAATTTGGTTGGAGGGTTGCTGAATATAAAGAATAGGCGCACAATTTCGACTTAAATTGTTACTAACCTCCAACCACTCGACACATATCGGTGGTTTTTTTGGTGGCGTATTTACCACGCATTTATGCGCCACCACCAAGAAAATATAAGGGAGAGTTTATATGTTGCTTCGGTGCATACTTTTGACATTTTTATCATGTATATTTTGTTTTAGCACATTTGCCAACGATGAATGTCCAGTTGGATATGGATATAAAATAACTCAGGGTCTAGGTGGTTGTGTTGATTTAGGAAGTTTGAATTGGATAAGACATCCTTCAATAGCAAACAATCCATTTTATGCGAATATATCGGATTTTATATCAAAAACAAGTGGTGCAAGTGCATTATATACTTCTAAATATCAAGTTACAGATGCATTACATGTGTTTGGCGGAAATAATGGAGAAGTAAAACAGGTACAAAATTATGTTTGTATTGTTGATACAAATTATACAACTGCAGCATCTTTCAAGCAAGCAATGTCTGGTGTAATTTTGTACTATCAACGTGCAACAGACCCGTATTGGACACCACCACGGGACGATACCGTATGTAATTTTGATACATCGTCGTATGAACCGTATGGTGAATACATATTGCCTGCAATATGGGAATGTACTCTATGCCCACCAAATACATATAAAGATTTTGTTGGTAACGAACCATGCACACCATGCCCAAACGGCTTGTTGTCGGTGGCAGGTGCGACCAATATTGATCAATGTGGGCATTTGTTGCATACCGGAAACTATGTCGCTTTTATGCCGGTGGGACGACGCACAGAACATGGTTTATGCACAATGTTTGATGGTAAAAAATACTGTGCCGATGTGTATGAAAAACAATAAAGGAAGTGAGATTAAATCATGACACGATTATATTTTTTATGCTTTGTTGTGGCGGTCGTTATGGCCGCCTTTTTTGTTGGACAATCTGTTGGCAACCTGCGTTGTCGGGAACGTATTGCCGTTGATAATATTAACAATAATGAAACAGTTATGCAAAAAATAGGGGGTATCAATGCGGAAACTTATCATACTGGGACCGACGATATTCGTCGTATCTTGCGCGAACAATACACAATTGCCGATTAAATATCCATGTATGGAAATCTATGGTCGTTTGTCTGATTGGAATGTAATCAGCGATGATTTGGCACGCAATATTTATCGTCACAATTTAATGTGCCAAGAATTACGATAATTGTGCAATGCTGATTAATCGGCGCGTAATATCAACACTTTTGGTATTGCCAGGTGGCACATACTCTACAAATTTCCCAAGGGATATAGTGTCGTGGTAATATTCAATACCTTATAAATTATTTATATTCTTCTATAATAGCATTTGCAGCGTTTTTTATTCTTTGTAACGATGCCTCATACGCGGCGCAATCGCGTGCAATTTCTGAACGATATGCGTCACGTAAGTTGGATGCCGCATACGCACAGTTGCGCAAATGTTGAACACAATATTCGTGACCTGTGATAAAAGCGTTTTGACCACGAACCCGACTTTCCAAACTGGACCAATCTATATCCAATGCCGCATCAATGTTTTCAAAAGCATTAGAATTGCTGTATTTGCCAATAACTGTTCCCCAGTATTCATTCATTTCGTCATCGGTCCATTGATTAATTCCCTGCAGGCGCGCCAGTTGTGTCAGCGCAGAATCAATTTCGCTTTTATATTGTGCCTCTATCTGGGCCAGTTGGGCACTGCAATAGCATTTGTTATATGGTGTGTCGGGGCGCGCACAATAATTATTCATACAATCGGCATAATCTGCGAAACAACGTGCCGTTGATACAGTTGTTTGATTGGTTGTTGTCGTGCCTGAATCAGGCAATACGATTGTTGCACCCCGTTGAACATTTGAACGCGAAACAACCCGGCGTTGTGATGGTGTTGCGGCGCGCGCAACATTTGGTTGATATGTTTGTGTTGGGGCATTATTTGTTGTATATTGCTGGGCAACAGGCATCATTATATTTGTATTTGATTTTGTTGCTGCACGTGGAACGACATTTCGCATAGGTTTGTTGGCAATTTGTGATGTCTTTACCACCGCGTTAATTGGGTTGGTATTTTGTGCCGTTGTTGTGCCCGGGTTTAAATCAGTTTTCATCTGGTTGTTTAAATATGGATACATATAATTATAAGTGTATCCAGATATTGGTGTTTCGTTTTGCACAGCCGCGGCACGCGAATTGCGTGGTGTAACATTACGACGTGCGCATAAACCTTCAGAGCCCCAGCACGCAATAATTATAGATAAAAAGCACAGTAATTTTTTCATTCCTTGGTAAAGATTGTAATCGGTTTTGTATTTTTTAACAAGCACAAAATTACATTACTTTGCCTTGGGTCGGGTAAAACGTTAATTGAATTTTTTCCCACTTGCTAAATTCAGAACGTGGCAACATTTTAAATGGCTGGCAAGTATTTATTGCAGAACGTATTGTGTCTAAAACATATGCAAAACCAGGGTCGTTTTCTGCACGTGCCGCAGATTCAAACCACACATCACGAACAGTGCCATTGGGACGCAGGGTCAAATGTGCAACAGCACGAATATTGTTTATGTCTGGACGATTTGTATCAATAACCCAACAACGTGTCATCGCAACACGCAACGCATCAACCACAGATACGGTCATTGTGCGATCCAATGACATAACTTCGCGATTTACACGTATAACAGTTTTCTTTTTTGGCGCAGGTGTTTCTTCTTTTGGTTTGTCTGTTTTTTCGATTTTTTCTGATTCCTGCTTCTTAATCTCTGGGTCAGTTAATGTTGGTTCTTGAATTTTTTCTGACCTATCAGATTGTGAGGCAATTCGTTCTGGTATATTTGTTGATTCTTTTGCTTCTGTTTTTATAACTTCTGGGGTTGTACTGTTTTGTAATTTTGTTTCGTCACCAGTAATTTTTACTTTGGATAAATCTATTTCAACTATATCAATTCTATCGGGTGTAACTAATATGTTGCGTTTGATAATAATTGTTGCGCCTGTAACAAATATTACCAGCAATACTAAATGTGCTAAAACAGATAGTAATATATTTTCATAATTAAATCGTTGGCTTTGTGTTGGCATATTATTCCTTGGATGGTTTTGTGCGTAATCCTATCTTTTGAAAGCCAGCATCCTTTAATCGTCCCATAACTGCCATAACAGCACCATAGTCGGCCTGGGTGTCCCCATTAATAGTAATTGTCAAATCGGGGTTTTCATTTCGCATGGCAGCCACACTTGTAACAATTTTATCAATAGGCATACGGTTTTGTGCTAGAAAATAATTGCCAGATTTATCCACGCTAATTTGTATTGCATGATCCATACCTGTCATGGCAGAGTTACCACCACGTGGTAAATTCAGATCAATTCCAGTTGTCATCATTGGTGTTGTTACCATAAACACCGCAAGCAAAGTTGTCATAACATCAATCATTGGTGTTAACGACATATTACCATCGCTGCGGCAAGAACGTCTGCGGGACATAGTTTAAGCCTTTTACTTTGATTTAATTTCTGTGCGTTGTTCATCAAGTTTGTCGTATAAATCATCAGCGCGTTTTGCAAAGTATTGATATGCAATCGCCGCAGGAACCGCTGCGATTAAACCCAATGCGGTTGTGCCCAATGCAGTCGCCAAACCCGGTGCAATAACGCCAATGCTGACCGATTGATTTATACCGATTGATGCAAAAGAATCCATAACGCCCCAAACCGTTCCGAATAAGCCAATGAACGGTGCAACATAGGACACCATAGATAAAAACCATAAATTCTTATCAAATGGGCGCATCAATTTATCAACAATTAAATCAAGATTGTCGCTAGATTTTATTTTTACAGGATTGCGTTTTGTTGCACGCCACAGGCGAATTTTTTCAATAATGATTGCCCATGATAAAATACTCGCAATGACCAGGATAATAGACACAAAAATCGTCATAATATCACCGGTGAATAAGTTTAATAATGAAAAGTTATTTGTCATTTTTCTTCCTTTAATTATAGTACTTGCAATTATACCACAAAAAATTTAGAAAAAAAACCATTTTACTTATAAATTGAATAATTATGTTACGATATAGAAAGCTATATATAAAAATTAAATTGTGTAGAGATTTGATTTTGATGCCATTATTATGATATAATGCTTGCTGGAATAGAGAATGTAAAATGTTTGTATCAATGGATTTGTGCAGAAGAGCTGTGTGTTGCGTCTTTTTCGGTTCGTTGTGTTGTACAATACCTGCTTATTGTGCTTCATCGGTAAGGACACTTAGTGGCACTGTTCGTGTTACTGAACCAGAGGTTGTGCCTGTTAATACTCGTGCATCATCGTTGCCCGTTACCAAAAAACAGGTCTCAACATCACAGGTTGCAGATACAAAGATTTATTCTACACAAGATACTACAACCAGTTCACAACGTATACCATATGGTATGCATGTAAGTAGTATCTCTGTACCCACATTTATATCTTCTTCATCAGATACGGAATTTGCTGGAAAAGATACAGCTGAACTTGAAGAGCGGCTTGGTGTCGTAGAAAATGATATAGTAACAGTCACTACACATATATCTGATTTGCAATCAGAAACCGATAATATCATTGCGGCACTGGATGAAATAAGCGGTAAATTTGATGATTATGTACAAACTTCAGATTTAGCGGCATACGCAAAAACATCTGATGTTCTTGTTAAATCAGATTTAGTGGCATATGCAAAAACAGAAGATTTAAAAGAATATGCCAAAACATCTGATGTTCTTGTTAAATCAGATTTAACGGCATATGCAAAAACAGAAGATTTAAA
>JAKSTC010000007.1 GCA_024402765.1 Alphaproteobacteria bacterium | reverse complement strand
TTCATCTTATACGGGTTCAGCAACATCAAACAGTTGTCCATGGTCATGTAATGCGGGATATTATGGCAGCAGTGCCAACGGTAATTCATCGTGTTCTGCGTGTGGCAGTGGTAATTATTGTACTGGCGGAACGAATCGTGTTGCGTGTTCTACAACCGTTAAAGCCGGTTCACCAACTCCGAGTTCTATAAGATCTCTTTCAAATGGCAGTTGGTCAGATTATGATCATGCAGTTAAATCATCAGATTGTAATTGTGATTGGTATTTGTCTGATACAACAAGAATACAATATTTAAATGAAACGGCGTGTGAAAATGGTCCGTCTGGCAACAACTATACAAAGTATACTTGGTGTCGTACTGGATATTATGCAGCAGATCCGTTGAACTGGAGTGAATGGTACAATTCGTGTAAGGCATGTACAAACAAACCGGCAAATTCATATTATACATCATATTCTACGCCATCAACGATGTATGCGGTTGAATCAAACTGTCCATGGTCATGTGATGCGAATTATTATAAGGATGGTTCGTCATGTACTGCATGTAATGTATCATTTACGGATACTGCAAGTTGTACATATACATCAAGTATAACCGGTGGAACCAAGAATTATAGTAGTGGAACAAAGTCACGGACGTGTTATCATCAGACCAGTTCTGCGGGATCTACATCGTCATCACAATGTTCAGGCACCCAGAGTTGTGGCTCATATGGTTCTTGTGGCAGTGGTACACACACATCCACGACATGTAATGCGGGATATTACAAGAACAGCAGTAATACATGTTCGGCATGCGAAGCTGGATATTATTGTCCTGGTGGGACATGGGATGTATCATCATCTATTGCCGGCCGCAGTTCATGTAGTAATAAACCATCAAATTCATCTTATACGGGTTCAGCAACATCAAACAGTTGTCCATGGTCATGTAATGCGAACTACTATAAGGATGGTTCGTCATGTACTGCATGTAATGTATCATTTACGGATACTGCAAGTTGTACATATACATCAAGTATAACCGGTGGAACCAAGAATTATAGTAGTGGAACAAAGTCACGGACGTGTTATCATCAGACCAGTTCTGCGGGGTCGACCAGTTCTTCTGCATGTACCGGAACCCAGAGTTGTGGTTCATACGGATCCTGTGGCGGTGGTACACACGTATCTACGACCTGCTCTGCGGGATATTACAAGAATACGAGCAATACATGTACGCAGTGTGAGCCTGGATATTATTGCCCGGGTGGAACATATAATGTGTCATCATCTGTTGCTGGACGTGAGTCTTGTCCAGACCCGTCAACACACAAACCAACATCATTCCCATCGTCTTACTATAATAGCCCAACTGTTACAGGTATTAGTATTAGTGGTATGGGTTATGGTGCAAGTGCTGCTACACAATGTGTGGCATTGATGTGGGTTGATACAGATCGTGCATGGGGTTATGAGTATACGAAGTATAATGGTAGTGTATATCCTGCGAATAACCCAACATGGGCGTCTGTAAAGGCAGGATATTATTTGACCGATAAAGCCAGTTGTGGTTCATACGCGTATTATGCAACCGTAAAATCGTGTCCAGAGGGGTATTATTGCCCGGGTAAAGCGTATGTCGAATGTTATGCCGGTAATCAATCATCTGTTTGGACAACTAACTTTGGTTTGGAATCGTGCCCATCAAACTATCCAAATAGCACAGCAGGTAGCGGTAGTATAAACAGTTGTTATCTATCAACAACAGCGGGTAGTTATGTTGCAACGGCTGGTTCTGGTCAGACAACCTGTGCTGCGGGTGGCTATTGCCCGGGTGGGTCAAAGGTGTATTATAATGGTACCGGTGGCCGGACAGAATGTCCAAGTGGCTATCCAAGCAGTGATGCAGGAGTATCAGCGGTAACATCGTGTTATACGACCAAGACGGCGAGCTGTACTAAGAACAACGCAGGGATACCGACAAATTGTTATAGTGTAACTGCATATAATGATTGTTCATGTACTGGCAGTACATATAGACAGTACTCGAACAGTGCTGGGAATGGTAATGGAACAACGAGTGGGACAACGAGTGAGAGTTGCACCAAGACACCAAAGACAGTAACTGCGAAATCTGGGTATCGTGTTGATGGCGTAACGTGTCCTGCGTGTCCGACGGCATATCCGAATAGCGCTAACGGTAACAGCGGTGGATATACTGCGTGTTATACGACCAAGACGGCGAGTTGTACCCAAAACAATGGCTCTACACCGACAAATTGTTATAGTGTAACAGCATGGAACTCGTGTTCTTGCACGGGCAGTACATATACGCAATATGCTAATAGTGCAGGAACTGGCAACGGTTCAACGAGTGGGACAACGAGTGAGAGTTGCACCAAGACACCACAGACAGTAACTGCGAAATCTGGGTATCGTGTTGATGGTGTGACCTGCCCTGCGTGCCCGACGGCGTATCCGAATAGCGCTAACGGTAACAGCGGTGGTGCGAGTGTGTGTTATACGAATTGTGCTGCAGGAACTCGTGTGGTGTCGGTAAATGCGGCATGTACTACGCCAGCGGGGGGATGGTATACTGGGGCGCATTCTGTTAATTATGGGCAAATTTCGCCAGTGAATTATTGTATGTCAGGTTTCTCATCTTCTGGGACCAGTGCATCAAACCACGATGCATCAACAGATTGTACACAATCTTTGTCTGGGAAAGCAATAGCAGCAAACACAATTTCTGCTAGGTATATCAAGGTTACAACCACGGGTAGCACAGCGAATGGCGGAAGTCATGTCGTAGAAATTCAGGCATTTGCCGCACGTGATGGCAGTGGCACCAATTTATTGTCGGGCAAGACAGGCCCATCGGGATCAAATATGTCGGCCGCAACCGATGGTAGTTGGTATCGTGAGAATTATGCGTCTGGAACGATGGTGTGGGATATGGGTGCCGCTAAAACGATAGGTTCTATAAAATTTGCTTTATATACTGATGGGCGTACATATCACAATGTTAATGTTTATGTATCAACCGATAATTCTAATTGGACAACAGTGTTTACTGCGGCAGATTTGTTGACACAAAATAGTTCAACGGCAAAACCAGAAATGATTGTTTTGTCGGCTGCCCCAACAAATTGTAGTGCAGGAACATATAAAGCCGCTTATACGGCAACTTTGGGAACAACATATTCGTGTTCTGGGTGTGGCGACGGACAATACCAGAATGAATCTGGTAAAACAAGTTGTAAGGCGTGTAGTGCGCTTGGTGGCGGATTATACACAAAATCTGATGGTTCGCGTAATGCGGATACGACATGTTATATATCAACAACAGCGGGTAAGTATTTAGCGGCCAAGACGGATACGTCACAAACGACATGCACTGCGACAAACTATTGTCCATCAGAAAATGTGTATTATCCAAATGTTAATACACCAAAGGCGTGTCCACCAGCGGATTCAACAACCGCGCGCACAACATTCCCAGATTCGTATTTGGCAAGTGAGAATTTACAACGAACAAGTTTTTCACAACAAAGTTGGACCACGGGTATTACATCTAAAGATGGTTGTGTGGCGTTTTATTCTTTCAGTAATAATCGTGGAAATTTCTCGGTTGAAAGTGTTAGATATAATTCTACAACTGGTAAATATGATACTGGTGGTAGTGCACAATATTATACTAAAGTAAATCCAGGATATTATCTGTCGGTACCATATAGCAGCACTTATTGTAATACCTCGACAAATCGTATGTTGTATCAAAGTGCGTTACCGTGTCCGACTGGCTCGTATTGCCCGGGGTATACTAGCGTTCCGTTGTGTAATAGTGGTCTGACCTATGGTGACGATATTGGAATAACAGGATGTCCATCAAACTATTCAAATAGTGCGGCAAAATCCGATGATATAAACGATTGTTATTTAACTACTTCATCCGGTAAATATGTAGCGACGGCGGGTGCTGGTCAGACAACCTGTGCATGTGGTGGATATTGTTCGGGCGGAACGACGGTATATTATAATGGTACTGGTGGATGGACTGGTTGTGGTGCGGGTAAATACAATTCATCAACGGGAAGTTCTGCGTCATCGGCCTGCTCTACTGCGGCGGCGGGATATGTTGCAAATAGTTCTTGCAGTGCGACCGCGTGTACTGGTGCCACGTATCAAGATGAAGCAGGAAAAACAACATGTAAATCATGCCCAACATCATCTGATACTGACATACAATCCTATAGTTATTGGAATACTGGTGGTGATGGTGATCATACCGTTCGCGAGGGTTGTTATGCTAACTTTAAGTCAAAAACATTAGATCATGGTAGTATTGGTGGTTATCATTGTTATATTGATGCTAATACAGATACCTATGGTGCAACTGCAACGGGTAAAACATGTTGGTTCAATAACAATGGCGATAGTTTAAAGTGTGCTGGGGGGTATTATAATACATCCAATGCCACAAGTCAGCCGGGTTATGCCACAAAGAGTGCTTTGTTATCAGGTGTTTGTACAGCTGTTGGTGATGGGTATTATTCTGGAACAGATTCATTAACGCGTACGCAGTGTCCTGCGGCAGACAGTGGTTGGACAGCACACACGACAAGTACTACATCAACAGCATATAGTGCGTGTTACGAGAGTAAAAGTGGCACATCAATAAGTACGTATTGTGCTTCTGGTGAATTGCGTCGCAGTGCGTCAAGTGTAAGTGCATATAGCACCACAGTAACAATTGCGACAGCGTTGTCTGCAAAGGCGGGTTCAATTGTTAGTGGTCAAACATGTTCACAATGTTCTGCGGGGTATTATTCCGCTGGTGGTACAGCGACCAGTTGTAGTAACTGTGCATCAGCAAATGGTGCAAACGGTCGTCCACAGTATTCGGGGGCTGGCGCATCCAGTTGTACAGAATGTCCGGCCGTGACAGGAACATATGCGTCACGTGCAACGGGTTCATATGCATATTATCCGGCTGTTCATAATAATGGTGCAAATGGTTGTTATGCTTATTTCACGGACAGCGATTCAAATGCGACATTTAGCACAATATGTTACTATAATTCCACTGATGGCACTTATGGTGGTGCAAATAGTAGCTGCCAGATTTATGCCCCATCTGCATGTGCAGCAGGATATTATTCGACAATATCTTCCAGGTCTGAGTGGAACAGTGCGGGCTACGCGGGTTGTAAAGGTGTAGACTGTATGAAAGATAAGGTCTGTACAGCGGTTGGTACGGGGTATTATTCGCCGGCGGATGCAACAACACAAACAGCATGTAGTTCACTGGGGGCGTTCTATACGAGTTCTGATAGTGGACGTGGTGCGAGCACAACATGCTATGGCACGACTACCGCTGGGAATTACCTAAAAACCGCGAAGGATGCGACACAGAGCACCTGTGCTACGGGTGGCTATTGCCCGGGTGGGTCAAAGGTGTATTATGGTAGCGCTGGTGGACGTACACCATGTAGTGCTGGGTACTATAACGGCAGTACTGGCAGCAGTGCATCGAGTGCATGTAGTGTATGTGCTGCTGGAACATATAGTAGTTCTGGGGCGAGCAGTTGTAGTAATGTGACGGCTGGATATTATAACACTGGTTGTGGAACGAACGCTACGGGAAGTGTATGTAATACAACCAATTATAGTGGTGGGACGATAGCTGCGGGTTATTATGGTGCTGCTGGTGCGACGAGTTCGACCGGTAGTGGTAAAGTAAGTGCTGGATATTATTCATCGGGTGGTGGAACGAGTGCGACCCCAACGGCTGCGGGTAACGGATGTATAAGCAGTAAATCGTGTGGTGGATGTAGCGGACGTAACTCTTACAGTGGAGCTGGAGCGTCGAGTTGTAGTGCGCCCGGTGATGGATATTACACGACGGGGTGCACAGGGACTGATAAATGTACAGGACGGAGTAAATGTACGAGTGGTAATTACTGTAAGAGTGGTGTAAGTACGGCATGTACGACGACGAGTGGTTGGACTACGGCATCGGCAGATGGGTCCAGTGCATACACAGCGTGTTATCAGACACGTGTACCGAGCAACTGTAATGCAGGTAACACGAAACGTACGGCGAGTAGTATAAGTGGTACAACTATTACTTATGGTAGTGAAACAGTGGATGTACCATTGGGGGCAGCTGCCGGATATTATGTAAATAGTTTGGTGTGTAGTGCTTGTGGTGGCAATAATTATTATTGTGCTGGTGGCACAGCGGCGCGTAAGACAGTAGATACGGGCTATTACTCTACTGGTGGAACTGAAACAACCAGAAGCGGTCAGAGTCAATGTACGGCAGGATATTATTGTAGCAGTGGTGTGCGTGCAGAGTGTGCAGGTGGTAAGTATAGTAGTAGTGCTGGTGCGACAAGTTGTAGTAACATAACTGCTGGGTACTATTGTGCTGGAGGTTCAAAGACGGCAACTCCGAGTAGTACGAGTGATAGTGTATCGGGTAAATCGTGTGGTGGATGTAGCGGTCGGAACTCGTATAGTGGAGCTGGGGCGTCGAGTTGTAGTGCGCCTGGTGATGGATATTACACGACGGGGTGCACAGGGACTGATAAATGTACAGGACGGAGTAAATGTACGAGTGGTAATTACTGTAAGAGTGGTGTAAGTACGGCATGTACGACGACGAGTGGTTGGACTACGGCATCGGCAGATGGGTCCAGTGCATACACAGCGTGTTATCAGACACGTGTACCGAGCAACTGTAATGCAGGTAACACGAAACGTACGGCGAGTAGTATAAGTGGTACAACTATTACTTATGGTAGTGAAACAGTGGATGTACCATTGGGGGCAGCTGCCGGATATTATGTAAATAGTTTGGTGTGTAGTGCTTGTGGTGGCAATAATTATTATTGTGCTGGTGGCACAGCGGCGCGTAAGACAGTAGATACGGGCTATTACTCTACTGGTGGAACTGAAACAACCAGAAGCGGTCAGAGTCAATGTACGGCAGGATATTATTGTAGCAGTGGTGTGCGTGCAGAGTGTGCAGGTGGTAAGTATAGTAGTAGTGCTGGTGCGACAAGTTGTAGTAACATAACTGCTGGGTACTATTGTGCTGGAGGTTCAAAGACGGCAACTCCGAGTAGTACGAGTGATAGTGTATCGGGTAAATCGTGTGGTGGATGTAGCGGTCGGAACTCGTATAGTGGAGCTGGGGCGTCGAGTTGTAGTGCGCCTGGTGATGGATATTACACGACGGGGTGCACAGGGACTGATAAATGTACGGGACGGAGTCAATGTACGAGTGGTAATTACTGTAAGAATGGTATAAGTACGGCATGTACGACGACGAGTGGATGGACTACGGCATCGGCAGATGGGTCCAGTGCATACACAGCATGTTATCAGACACAAACACCTGCGAACTGTTCTAGTGGAACGATTAAGAGGACGGCCAGCAGCATAAGTGGTACGACTATTACGTATGGCAGTGCGAGTGTAACAAGTGCATTGGGTGCGAAAGCCGGATATTATGTGAATAGTACGGCATGTAGTGCGTGTGGTGGTAATAATTATTATTGTGCTGGTGGTACAGCAGAACGTAAGACAGTAAGCAGTGGGTATTATTCAACGGGCGGTGATGCAAATACAAGAACAGGTCAAAGTCAGTGCTCTGGGTTTGTATATTGCGCCAGTGGTGTAAAGTATGACTGTCCGGCTGTAGCCGATCATAAACAGACCACATTCTCGGATGATTACTATGGTGGTTGCAGTATCACATCAACCAACGCATCAAGTAAAACTGGTCTGACGGCGATTACACAATGTGAAGCACAAAACTGGTTGAGTTGTACCCGTGGCAAAATGAACGAACACGTAATGTATAATTCGACAAGTCAAAAGTATGATACATATGTGTGGCATAAATGGACAGATGCACACGCAGGATATTATTTGACGGGTAAAGACACGTGTGGTTCATATGCGTACTATTCAGATGCTAAAATATGCGAGGCTGGGTCGTATTGTCCAGGTAAGGCAAAAGTTGATTGTGATAGTAGTAATGCGGCTACTGTTCATACAACTAATTTTGGTTTGAATGCGTGTCCATCAAGTTATCCAAACAGTGGTGCTGGTTCGACGGCAATAACATCTTGTTACAGTGGAACAAAGTCACGTGCATGGAGTGGTAGCCAGACATCATGTTCTGCGCCAACGGGATGTTCAAGTGCGACATGTAATTCATGTTCGAAAGCTGCGTGTGATTATGTTGCGTATTCAAATGCAAACGGTAATGGTGATGGTTCTATCAAGAGTGGGTGTTCAACGAATAATGCATCATGCCAGCAGACGGTAAAGTCTGTAACCGCGAAAGCAAATTATTATGCGACATTGGGTGGTGGTGCCTATACGCCATTGGAATATATTGAATCCACTGGAACACAGCATATTGATACGGGGTATAACCTAGATACAAATAATCTTACAATCAAAACAAGAATAAAAGAAACGGAATCTACAAGTTCGGAAGCAGATATTTGTGGTAATCAAGATAACACAACTAACAGATTTGTTTCTGGACTTTATCAAAATGGTGCTTTTGCATACAATAGGAGTTCAGATGATTCTAATGCTAATGCCACAATTAGTTTTGTCAGAACCAATGATAATGAAATAGAATTCGTATATGATGGAAATAATCAAACGAAATATATTATTGTCAATGGAGCTAAAGGTTCCGAAGCTCTTTTTTCAGCAAATATATATCCATCAAATAGTACTATCCAAATTTTTCAAGCCGGTAGTGACAGATATCACATAAAATGCCAAATGAAATATTTACAATTAATTGTTGACAGTACACTTGTTCGCAATTTTATTCCAGCTAAACGCAATAGTGACGGTGCGGTTGGAATGTATGATACAGTGACTGATAAGTTCTATGGTAATTCAGGCAGTGGTAGTTTTATCGCGGGACCGGTTTCGTCAAACTATTTAACATGTTCGGCGTGTCCATCAAGTTATCCAAACAGTGGTGCGGGTTCTACGGCGATAACATCATGTTACAGTAACACCAAGAGTCGTGCATGGACGGGCAGTCAAACATCATGTTCTGCGCCAACGGGATGTTCAAGTGCGACATGTAATTCATGTTCAATAGCGGCATGTAATTATGTTGCGTATTCAAATGCAAATGGTAATGGTGATGGCACGATTAAGGATGGCTGTTCAACCAATAATGCATCATGCCAGCAGACGGTAAAGACAGTAACCGCGAAAGCAGGATACTATGCAGGTTCGACAGCGACGAGTTGTACAGCATGTCCGACGGCATATCCGAACAGTGGTGCGGGTTCGACGGATATAAACAGTTGTTATCTATCAACAACTGCGGGTAGCTATGTTGCAACAGCTGGGGCTGGTCAGACAACCTGTGTGGCAGGTAATTATTGTGCCGGCGGAACAACGGTGTACTACAATAAAACAGGTGGAATAGCAGCATGTGCGTGCGGAACATATCAACCTGCAACTGGTCAAGCGTCTTGCAAGAAAACAGATGGTGGATATTATGCAACGGGCACTGGCAACACAGATCAAACGGCTGCGGGCGCGGGCAATTGGGCGTCGGCTGGTGCGTGTGGGGCGACCGCATGTGCAACGGGGTTGACCACGATTGGTTATGGTGCCGGTGCAGACGAAGAAGCAGATTGCGGGCGTAAATTACATGTGGGGGATGAAGTAATGTATTTGCGTAGCGTTAAAAAGACAACACCATCATTTAATGTTGATATTAACAATGATGGCAAACCTGACTTCTTTGGCAATATGTCAACTGTGTCCAAGACCATGTCTGATAAGTCATCTAAATCATACAAAACCATATATAATGGTTCAACCTATTATATCTATGATGATTCCAAGCAATAAAACCGATAAACAAACCGCTAGTTCTGGGCGGTTTGTTAAATTTTTGCGATTTAGATTGCATTTAGAAAAAATACTGATATAATTGTGTCCATTCGGGGTGTAGCTCAGCCTGGTAGAGTACTTGGTTTGGGACCAAGGTGTCGGAGGTTCGAACCCTCTCACCCCGACCACGAAATTCAAAACCGCCATTAAAGGCGGTTTTAATTTTTATAGTGGGTGTACCAGGTTCGGCATTGCAACGAAGTTGCCTGGGGTCGACAATGAGTAGATTTGATAAACATAGTGCAATCAAATCGTTACGAATGCCCCACAGGAATTTTAATTCCGAGGGAACCCTCTCACCCCGACCATCCGTCTTCGCTTTGCTTCGTCGCGATGGGAAAATTTCAAATCGCGTTTATCGCGGTTTTTATTTTTATAGTGGATGATATCCAAAAAATACTTGATTTTTTGTGTGTTTTGGTTCATAATGTGCCCCGCATAACACCCTTGGAGGTTATGCAAAGTTAAACAATGCTATATAAAAAGGATTTAAAATGGCAATAAAATTAAACGCTGAAATTCGTAATGTTGCTGGCAAGGGGGCCGCACGTTCAGTTCGCAATGCTAAAAACATTCCTGCTGTGATATACGGTAATAAAAAAGACCCTGTCGCTATTGAATTAAATGGTCATGATTTCGAAATGTTGTTGAAAACACCGGGATTGCGGACAAAATTGTTCCAAATCGCATTAAAAGGTGGAAACGAAGATACTGTTTTGATGGATATTCAATATCATCCTGTGTCTGATGCACCTATTCATGTCGATTTTAAACGTATTAATGTCAAAGAACCTGTGAATATCACTGTCCCAGTGGACGTTATCAATATCGAAACATCCAAAGGTATTAAATTGGGTGGTGTTTTGAACTTTGCGGTACGTAAGGTTGCAATTCGCGGTTTGATTGACAATATCCCAGAAAAAATCATTATTGATTTGGCTGATTTGAATATCGGTGATACTGTTCACGGTTCTGATTTGGTATTGCCAAACGGTATTGAACTTGGTCTGCACCAGGCAGAATTGGCGTTTGCAACAATTGGTGGTAAAATGCCCGAAGAAACGGATAAACCTGTTGTGGCTGCTGCCGCTGCGACTGCTGATGCACCTGCTGCCGCTGGGGAAGAAAAGAAATAATATTAAGATTTCTTGCAAATACAATAACCGCCCTATTTTGGACGGTTTTTTGTTTTAGGAATAAAAATAAAGGGCAGATGCACTTGAAATTAGTTTTTGCCTAACTATATTCCCTCTGAACAAGTTTTTAAGGAGTGAACAAAATGGCAAAAGTATTAGGTATTGATTTAGGAACAACAAATTCCGCAATGGCTTTTATGGATGGAACAG
This sequence comes from Alphaproteobacteria bacterium, assembly GCA_024402765.1. GTDB lineage: Bacteria > Pseudomonadota > Alphaproteobacteria > Rs-D84 > Rs-D84 > Enterousia. The sequence goes on along the minus strand of JAKSTC010000007.1, from coordinate 33,872 downwards.
AGCCAAAAATTATCGAAAATGCTGAGGGACAACGCACAACCCCATCGGTTGTCGCAATGACATCCGCAGGCGAACAATTGGTTGGTATTACAGCCAAAAATCAGGCGGTTACAAATCCTGCAAATACTATTTATGAAATTAAACGTTTGATGGGTTTGCGTTTTGATAGCCCGGCGGTTAAGGAAATTGAAAAACGCGTTCCTTATAAAATTGTTGCGGGCGACAATGGTGACGCATGGGTTGAAATTGACGGTAAAAAATATGCACCGTCCCAGATTTCTGCGATGATTTTGGGCAAATTGAAAAAAGATGCTGAAAATTATTTGGGCGAAACAATTACTGATGCGGTTATTACTGTGCCAGCCTACTTTAACGATTCACAACGCCAGGCAACCAAGGATGCCGGTCGTATCGCGGGCTTAAATGTTTTGCGTATTGTTAATGAACCAACCGCCGCAGCATTGGCGTATGGTTTGGATAAAAATAAAAATGGCACAATTGCAGTTTACGATTTGGGTGGTGGAACATTTGATGTGTCTATCTTGGAAATCGTTGATGGTGTATTTGAAGTAAAATCAACAAACGGTGATACTGCATTGGGTGGCTCAGACTTTGACGCACGCGTTTTGAAATATCTGATTGATGAATTTAAGGCACAATCTGGTATTGATTTGTCTGGTGATAAATTGGCGTTACAACGTTTGAAAGAAGCCGCAGAAAAGGCAAAAATTGAATTGTCGTCAAAGACAAGTGCAGATATTAACCTGCCTTTCTTGACCGCAGATGCCACAGGTCCAAAACACTTTAACACAACATTATCGCGTGCTAAATTGGAATCTTTGGTCGAAGATTTGATTCAAAAAACAATTGAACCATGTCAAAAGGCTTTGAAAGACGCGGGTTTGGACAAATCACAAATCAACGAAGTGATTTTGGTTGGTGGTCAAACACGTATGCCCAAGGTTGCAGAAACAGTTAAAGAATTCTTTGGTCGTGAACCACACAAGGGTGTAAATCCTGACGAAGTGGTTGCTATGGGTGCCGCAATTCAAGGTGGTGTCTTAAAAGGCGATGTAAAGGATGTTTTGTTGTTGGATGTGACCCCATTGTCATTGGGTATTGAAACATTGGGCGGTGTATTCACACGTTTGATTGACAGAAACACAACAATTCCAACAAAGAAGTCCCAGGTGTTTAGTACCGCCGAAGATAACCAATCTGCGGTTACAATTCGTGTGTTCCAGGGTGAACGCGATATGGCGGCAGACAATAAATTGTTGGGTCAATTTAATTTAGAAGGTATTGCACCTGCCCCACGCGGTATGCCACAAATTGAAGTGTCTTTTGATATTGATGCAAACGGTATCGTTCATGTGTCAGCAAAAGATAAAGGCACAGGCAAAGAACAAGCGATTTCTATTAAATCTGACGGTGGTTTGTCCGAAGACGAAATCAAACGCATGGTTGATGAAGCCGCTGCAAATGCCGAAACAGATAAAAAGAAACGTGAATTGGCAGAGGCAAAAAATACCGCAGAAACTGCTATATTCAGTATTGAAAAATCACTGAAAGAACATGGCGATAAAATTTCTGCAGATGAAAAGAAAGCCATCGAAGATGCTAAACAAGAATTAGCAGATGAATTGGCAAAATCTGATGCAACTGCGGAAAGCCTGAAAGCAAAAACAGATGCGTTGTCTGAAAAAGCGATGAAGTTGGGTGAAGCCGTATACAAGGCACAACAGGAAGCACAACAAAATGCACAACCTTCTTCAGACGATAATAATTCTGATACAAAAACAACAGATGCAGATTTTTCTGAAAAACAGTAAGGTTTGCAATTATTATAAATTAAACCGCCCAAACGGGCGGTTTTTTATCTTTGCATATATTTTATTAGCGCATTAAATAATGTTTCGGCATGGTTAAGTGCCGCAATGCGCCAACCAGAATCAGATGGATACCAACTTTCGGTTAAATGTTGAAATGTTTCACTGTTTATTTTGCCGCTGTGTATCAAATCGTAACGCGCATCACCCATATCCATACGCTTTAATATAGGTGAAAGTTTTGGATATTCGCCCGTTCCGATTTCTATATCTGCGGTGTATGTCGGGATGTGTTTGTATCTTTGTTCCAAACAATCAACCAAATCGCCCTGTAATACTGGCCCGTTTACAGCATCTTCATCAGGTATAACAGTAATCGCACCCTGTAAAATATCATTGAATTTTTGTGTTTTATTGTGCGCAGATGGATGTGAAACCAATAGACTGCACGTTGTTTTACCTTGATTTCGATAAAAGTGCCCTAGTCCCGTATGTAAACCGATAGATATTAATGATTTTGCGTTATCCCCTATGATGTTATCGTAAATCTGTAGAGTCATTTTTGCTTCGTCTGTTGTGCAATTACCACCATAAAACAATCCGTACGGTTCGTAATATTGACCGTTTTTAATGGAATCCCAAACGCCGTTATCTTTGTTTGCACGATAGAAAGTTATAATTTTTTGCAGTTTATCATGACCACCCGGGGTGTTTACCAATAAATCATGTGTTAATTTATATTTTTCGTTTTGTGGTAAGTGTTCTGGCTTGGAAAAATCAATCCCGAAATTACGATTTAAATCAACCAAACCACCATTTGTATTATCACTAACCTCACGCATGCGGTGTTGCATTCCCCAACCATTTATACAATGAATCAAAGAAATTTTATAGTTTGCTAAAATTTTATCTGGTATTTTTTGTGCAAATTTATCCAAAAACAATAACTGTGCTGCGGAACCAAAATATCCCTCTAATCCATGAACACCAGAATTTATAACAATATTATTTGGACCATTTCCAACAGATGTATATGGTATGTTAAATTCACTATTTGGATGTTGACACCACAATAAATTAGCACCGCAAGAATTTGCCATTTTTGTGAATTTATCGGTAGCATCGTACCAATTTTCAGAATAATATTTTAATTGATTATCAGACATGCCGTATAACCTTATACTATTTTACGTTTCCAATATATATACCCATATTAATTGCCGTTTGCAACAACAAATCGTCAGGCTGAATATACGAATTGGATATTTGTAAACAATCAATATTTGGATCTGGCATCATTTTACCTGATGATATAACGTCAGATAATGATACGGTTTTACATTTTCCATCAATAACAGCGGTCATCACATATGTTTCATTATTTTCAATCGCGTTTAATGCGCAAGCTGCCATACCCGATGCTAACATCCGATCTGATGCAGTTGTGCTGCCACCGCGTTGAAAATGTTCTGGGAATACGGGTCTGTTTGAAATGTTGGCTTTATTTAATTCCCGTGATATCATATCTGCAGGCTGACCTGAATGCCCGCGCAAAGAAATTCCTTCGGATACCAAAACAACACCATAATCACTTCCAGAGGTTTGAATATGTTTAATCAAATCCTCTGTCGTAAATTTTATTTCTGGAATCAATATAGCCGTTGCCCCAACTGCAATTCCAGAATAGAGAGCAAGTCGTCCACAATCACGTCCCATAGCTTGCACAACAAACCAGCGATGATGACTGCGGGCAGTCATAAGTAATTGATCACAATAATTTGTTAATTGTTGAACTGCTGTATTAAACCCTATGGTAGAGTCTGTCATAGGGATATCCATATCAATGGTTTTTGGAATACATATTAATTGCAAGTCGGAATAAATATCACGTGTTGCCCATGCCAAAGACAAACTACCATTGCCACCAATTAAAATTAATGCATCAAAACCTAGTTGGTGTAAAGTTTTTTTAAGTTGTGAGTTAAATTGCTTAAGTTTGTTGTTACGTATTGCTTTTTCGAAATTGTTTTTATATGGATTGCCATTTTGTAGCATACTGCCCGCTAAATGCATAGCTTCGACAGGAAAATTATTGGTGTTAATTTCTATAATATTACCATTTTCCAATCCGTCCATACCGTCAATAATTCCAAAAACGCGCCATCCGCGTATTCTGGCACCTGTTACAATCCGTTGAATTGTCGCGTTTATTCCAGAGCAATCCCCGCCTGTTGTTATAATTCCTATATTTTTCATATTAGACCCTTTGTTTTCGCTTATTATACCACAAACGCGTTGACAAAGTAATATTTTTTGTAATAATTCGTGGACAATAAAATTTGTAAAAAACAAGGATGTTTTTATTATGCCAAAAAGCAACAGAAAAAAAACAACGGCCAATCTTATTGAATCTGCAATTGCCCGTCAAAATTCATGGTTAAAAAATCGTCGTAATTATACACGTAAATTTTTGAAGGAATTAAATACTTTTGCGTGTAAGAAAAAAGAACCGCAAAATAAACAACCTCAAACTACAACACTCAGAGCATATTGGTTTCCAATTATGTGCGCTTTTATCGTTTTGATATTGGCAATTTTTGTTGTGTGTGTTCGTGTTTATAATAAAACACATGCGTATAACCAATTACCAATTGTTCCAGAACCAATTATTCAACCGGTTGCTATAACAAACCCGACCTTTGATATTGTGCGTATTGAAAAAGATGGAAAAATTGTTGTGGCTGGACGCTGGAAGGCGGATAAAACAGTATCTGTATATATGAACGACAAAATAATTGCCAGTATTCGTTGTGATGACAATGGCGAATTTGTGTATTCTTCTGTAAGGGCATTAAACCCTGGCAATTATACATTATATTTGGTTGGTACTGAACCATATACACAATCAGAAACGAAAGTATTTTTGTATGTTCCCGATACAGGTTATGAAAATGCTGTGTCATTAATAATGACGACCAATGGCAGCAGTTTAATGCAATCACCAAAAACAATGGCGGATAGTGGTTTGGTTGTGTCGAAAATAGACTATTTGTCTGATGGAAGATTGATTGTTACAGGTGATGGAATGCCTCGTTTGCGTGTATCGTTGGAATTAGACGGTAAGTATTTGGGTTTCGCCCGTGTTTCTAATTATAAGCATTTTGGTTTGGGTGCTGATGTTGGAAATCTGCAACCAGGTAACGAATATGTTTTGTCTGTGCGTTTACATGATGATGATGGCAATACTGTTGCCATGGTAAAGCATAAATTTATCATGCCAGAAATGACAGGTGATGATGATACATTCTATACTGTTCGTCGTGGCGATTGTTTGTGGGTAATTGCCCGGAATTTTATGCGCCGCGGTATTTTATTTAGTATTATTGCAGAAAGAAATAATATAGAAAATCCAGATTTAATCTTTCCAAAACAGAAATTAGAAATACCAGTTTTAAACAAATAAATAAGGCAGCAAAACATGAAACACAATGATTTTAAACAGGTAATAAAATATATGTTATATTCTTGCACTTCTTTAACCGCTTCTAATATAAGTCAATTAAATAGTCTGTGCCTTGTTAAACGTTATTCACTGCGTGATTTAAAACAGGTGTATCGTATCGCAATTGACAACGGTATTTGGCCAGTATGCCCGTATTGTAATAAGGCTATTACCGACGTTTCTGAATTTACTATTGATCATCGATTCCCAAAATCACTCGGAGGTGCGGATAGTATTGAAAATTTGCAACCTATGCATAAAAAATGCAATGCAAAAAAAGGTAATTCTATTTTAGGAACTGATGTAGAATATGAAATAACGATTAATTTGCATATTAGAAAACGTACTCGTTCAAACAAAGAAAAAGAACGTTGTCGCAATAGACACAGGGTAGTTAAGTCTGACACTGTCGAAGGGTTAGAGAAACAATGTAAAAATATGGACAAACCGTGCAGATATTTGTGTTATAATAGCAGGGGCAAGAGGCGATAGTCCTTATAGCATTATCCTTATTTGGAATACATCATGACATATCGTATCATCGGAAATATGACTGGAAATTCAATGGATGCCATTGATTTGGTGCTAACCGAATTTTGTGGGGATTTTATGCGGGACATTTGTTCTTTTTCTGCTCCTTATACAAAAGATATGCAAGAAAAAATGGAAACTTTACGTCATCAAGTGAAGAATAAAACGAAATCACAAATTTTGGTTTTGCCAGAATTTAAATTCGTTCATGATGAATATATTAAACAGATTGCGACTTGTATTAATAAAATGTGCGAAAAATATGGAATTGATAAAACAACCATTGATGCCATTGGATTTCATGGCAAGACGTTAGACCATAATCCACCGTCTAAAGCAATGGTCGATAAAACAAAACCTTATACTTTACAAATTGGATCTGGACAAATGTTGGCTAATTTAACAGGGATTCCTGTCGTTTATGATTTTAGAAGTGCTCCATTGATGGCTGGATGTGATGGGGCCCCGTTGGTTCCGTTACATAATGCCCACATTGCCATAACTGAAGGTGATGGGTGTTATTATAATGGTGGTAACACATCCAATTTTGCTTGGATTATCGATGGTGTAGCACAACTGGGTGCAGATGCCGGACCATTTAATGAATATGTGGATAATTTTATTCGGGCTTATACAAATGATTCATACGATCAAGATGGGAAATATGGTCTAAAAGGTAAGTTAAACACTTCATTTTTACAACAATTATTTTCCATAGGGTGTGAATATTATGAACGCCCCTTACCAAAATCTGGGGATCCACAATATTACTATAAAGATCAAGTCTTTCAATATATTCTGGAAAATGGTATCGCCTTTTGTGATGCCGTTCGGACTATGGAATACTTTTCATCCTATATTGCGGTACAAGCATTAACCTTAACAGATAAAAAATTACATCTGCCCAATCATTTTATTTTATTTGGTGGCGGCTGGAAAAATCCCGTAGTCAAAAACAGTTTTGAAGATTTAATTCACGGAAAGGGTTATATCCTGCCCGAACACAAAAAACAATTTGGAGAATTTTTAAATCGTTTTAAGAACACACCGATCATCAAATATTCTGACTTTGGTGAAATGATGGAGGCGCGTTTGTTTGCCGATTTGGCCAGATACAAGTTGGAAAACAAGCCGTGGGAAATGACCGAAGCTATTCATGTTAAAAAGTCAATTGTGTGCGGGGTAATAGCAACACCAAATTCACAAAAGACTTATCAGGACATGATAAGTTTGGCCGCCAAAGGATGGCAAAAGTAGAACATCTATACAAATTGCGCCAGGATTTAATATTATTTGATAATCTGGAGCAAACTAATATTTAACATTCCAATATGCGAAAGATGTTACCGATATACACGTATATATCCAATAATTGCCATAATTCTGCCCCTTTGGTTGATAAAAATACTTCAATTTAATAGAACGTTAAAAGCAACATAATTTTTCCTAATTTGAATTAATTATTAAATATGCAAAAAATATTAGAAAACCGGTATACACAAGGTTTTTATACTGTTTATAGATTTGAATTAAGCAACTTATTAAACAATCGTTGGTTTGTGGTATAAAAATATCCTGTTGGATGTTGTGTTTTTTTTGGTGGCGTATTTCCACGCATTTCTACGCCACCACCAAAGATTAAAACCTGTGGGGGGACGAAAGGAAATGAAACGGTTGTTTTTGATTTTATGCTTAATAACGATATGTAATATATCATACGCTGATATTGCATCAGTTGGCTATGTGGATGGTGTTGTTGCGACCAAGCAGGATACGATTCCCGATATTGCAACGATTCGAACCGGTGCGGGCCTGGGCGCAACGGCGGTTCAGCCATCATCATTATCGGCGGTCGCAACCAGTGGTTCGTATAATGATTTAAGCAATAAGCCGACAAACATAAGTTCATTTACGAACGACAGTGGCTACATAACGAACAGTTACCACGATTCAACGAAACAGGATAAATTACCAACAGGTCCCAGTGATGGAAAAAAGTATAGTTTAATTTGGAACGGCAACGGTTTTTCATTTGAAGAATTTATAGAACAACCCACAGGTCTACAATGTAATGCTGGGACATACGACATTGGCTTTGACCAATGCATAGATCCCGCCACGGACGGTTCGGACTATGGCTCTATGAACGATAGCACCGGGGATTGGGGTGCGTACAGTTCTAACACCGCCACCTATGGCCTAACAACGGATCAAACATGGGGTGTAACATTTGATGGTTATGGTAATGTTAAGGGCATTGCATCATGTAATGGCACAAATGGTACACGTAACCAATCCACGACAGACAACTTTAGCCAAACAGATAAGGGTCAGTATTGCTGGTGTAAAATGACAGAACCGGCTGCTTCGCGTTGGGTGTTCAGAGACGACTGCCACTCTGCGGCCGATTGCGCGGACATGTGTGCTGACATCTGCGGTAACAACGTCCAGAGCGCAACCGATTTCCGGTCTGGCGTTTTTGGGTCGGTCGGTAATTGATGAGTGTAGTGCGTAAAACGTAAAACGATTTCTGTATATGTTGCGGTATAGCAACACACACAGCGAAGTGCGCGCTTCGTAATAATTTTTTGTATGTAATGATTTTATAAAATACCGTCTTTTACCGTTTTGTCGTGGTAATTCGACCATATAATAAAATATATCGCCGCGTATATACAGATTGTCATTTGCTTGACAGTTTGCTTTACACTTTTTGAACATAGTTATTTGCCTCTTATTTTTCAAGTGTTCCAAGCAAAAAAACATTGGAATTACAATACATTGGCTGCATTGCTGTTTCTTGTGTATCAAACAAAAAAATCCGACAGATAATGCCGGATTTTAAATGTTTTTAATTTGGTGCGGGCGAAGGGAATCACTCGGCGTAAATGCCTGCGTGCAAACCGTAACGATTTCGGTGCGTTACACTTCCGAAATCTACTTGTTTTCGAACCCTCTGGGTCGGGTTCTCTTCCAACGCCACATGCAAAAATTAAATCGGCGAAATGCCGATTGAATTTTTGGTGCGGGCGAAGGGAATCGAACCCTCGTCTTCAGCTTGGGAAGCTGGCGTGCTACCATTATACCACGCCCGCGGAACAGTCCCTATTCTATTCGGTTTGTTAATAAAAGTCCAGAAAATATTTGACATCCCCATAAAAACATTCATAATCATTTTATCGTGAGATCTCGTGAAATGCCATATAAAATAAGGAAATAACGAAAATGTTTGGAAAAAAGAAAACTGATGGATTATTACTACCAGATTCTGAAAACGAAGCATTAAATAATATTAGTGTGTATATAGATACCAGAAGTTTAATGCCGGGTATGGTTGTTTATACTGTGGTGCCAACGCCCCCAACAAATAAAATTCCTTATACTGTTTATCATGTAGAGCCCAGAATTATTACCCAAATTCACGATAGTGGTGTAAATGGCGGAACGATTTTTATTACATATACTCATCATGTTAGCAGTACTGTGGGAAACAGTAAGCAAATACAAATACAGTGCGAAGAAGAAACTCTTTATTCCCCATTGACCAAAGAACACGCAGAATATGTTGCCAACAAATTGACAGAACAATCAAAGACATTATATCTACAGTGTTGCGAACAAAATCAACAGTCCAGGTAAATAATTATTCTGGCTGTAAGAAGCAAAAATATTTGACTTTTATAAATTCTTGGTTCATAATTGCACTGCAAATCCCATAAGATTGCCATTATCGTTAACCTTGTATGCGGTATGCATAAGGGACATCAACCGGCGAGTTTTCGCTCTTGATGATGGTTTTTTTGTGTGGGCAAAAGGCTATAAAAACAATTAAGGAGTAAAATATGGCTACAGTTATTAGATTGACACGTTATGGCGCAAAAAAACGCCCATATTATCATGTCGTTGTTACAGATTCACGTAATGCACGTAATTCTGGAAATATTTTGGCTGTTGTTGGTAAGTATAATCCAATGTTGGCGCGCGATGACGAAAAACGTGTTATCTTAAATATTGACGAAGTAAAAGCTTGGATGGCCAAGGGTGCAAAACCATCTGATCGTGTTTATAAATTCTTAGTGAAGGCCGGGTTGGTTGCTGCTAAACCTATTCCTGTTCAGACAAAGAAACATTTGCAATCTGAAAAGACACAAATGAAAATTAAAGACAAAGCAGAAAAGTTGGCTAAAATAGCCGAAGAAAAAGCAGCTGCAGAAGCGCCTGTCGAAACACCAGCCGAAGAAGAAACTGTAACAGCAGAAGCATCTTCTGAAACTACAGAAACTGTTGCTGAAACACCAGCCGAAGAAGAGACCGTAACAGCAGAAGCATCTTCTGAAACTACAGAAACTGTTGCTGAATAATAATTGTTATAGCTCTAACTATGATGACAGTTTTGTTTAAAGACCTGTCATCATAGAGTTGTCTCGACAAAACGCTAAAATATGTCAGAAAATGATAAAATTTTGGTTGGAAAAATTGTCGCCCCCCAGGGGGTGCGTGGTGAGGTGCGTGTTCAAACATATTCTGAATCACCAAATGACTTTAAACAGTTTAAGATTTTGTCAGACAAATTTGAATCTGACTATTTTAAGTTTGTTCGCCCGCTAAGTCCAAAGTCAACGGTTATAATCGCGCGCATTGACGGGGTGAACACCCGCAATGATGCAGAATCATTTCGCGGGACAGAATTGTTCATTGCGCGCGATTCTTTGCCACAATTGAAAAAAGGCGAATATTATCAATCTGATTTAATTGGATTTAGTGTTATTCGCGATGGGAAACAGATAGGTATTGTATCGGGTTTTCAGAACTTTGGCGCAGGTGATATAATTGAACTCGATAATGGCGATATGGTTTCTTTTGTTGGTGCTGTTGTTGATTTTGATAAAAAAAATATAACTGTTAAATAAATGCACTTTAATATATTGACGATTTTCCCTGAAATGTTTCCTGGCACACTTGCCGGTGGGGTGGTTGGTCGTGCGTTGGATAGGGGTGTTTGGTCGTATAAAGTTATAAATATTCGTGATTTTGCTATAAATAATTACGGCAGTGTAGATGATGAACAATTTGGTGGGGGTGTTGGTATGGTTATGCGCCCTGATGTTTTGGGGGCGGCATTGGATTCAATCGAAAATCCAGGTCAAATCATATACTTTTCGCCACGCGGACCAACATTAACCCAGAAAATGGTGCGCAATTTTGCAGAAAATTCAGAAAACAAGACCTTTACTCTGCTCTGCGGTCGATATGAAGGTATTGACCAACGGGTTATTGATATGTATAATATAATGGAATTATCTATCGGTGATTATATTTTATCTGGTGGCGAAATCGCAGCGCAAGTTTTTGTTGACAGCGCCGTTCGTCTGGTAGATAATGTACTGGGTGGTGGGGTTGATGCCACCGCAAATGAAAGTTTTGAAATCGGCGGGCTTGAATGGCCGTTATATACCCGTCCGTCAGTATGGCGTGGACAAAGTGTCCCAGAAGTCCTGCTGTCTGGTCACCACGGCAATATCGAACGGTGGCGGAAAGAACAATCGGACGCAATAACCAAGGAACGTCGTCCGGATTTATTAAAGGAAAAATAAAATGAATATTATTAAAAAATTAGAAGAAAAACAAGTTGCTAAATTAGCAGAAAACAAGAAAATACCTGATTTCAAGGCGGGCGACATGGTAAAAGTTCATGTAAAAATTAAAGATGGCGACAAGTTTCGTATTCAGTTATTCGAAGGTGTTGTTATCGCACGTGATGGTGGCAACGGCAATAATGCATCATTTACTGTTCGTCGCGAATCTTATGGTGTTGGTGTAGAACGCAAATTCCCATTATACACACCTGCGATTGAAAAAATTGAAAAAGTTCGTAACGGTAAAGTTCGCCGTGCAAAATTATTCTTCTTGCGTGGCTTGTCTGGTAAAAAAGCACGTATCGTTGAAGATTTGTCTGCTAATAAATAATTAAAAATAAGCGGGGGTTAACCAATGACTTTTTTAAAAAAATTGTTGTTTGTTATTCCCCTGTTTTTTGTTCCCGTATTAAGTGTATTTGCATATACCGATAACGATGTTGTGGTTGTTCGTATTATGGACAAGACCGCAGGCAAAACACAGATGGTAAAAATTCCCGTTGGTGGGGATGTTCAGTTTGATAAATTATCTATATTGGTCAGATCGTGTAAAAAAACAGATCCTTTCCAGGCTGAAGATTTCTTTGCTTTTATTGAAATTCAAGAACCTGACAAAGGTAAAATTTTTTCCGGTTGGATGAGCAGAAATAACCCAGGCCAAAACCCATTACAGAATCCTGATTATGATTTGTGGGTTGTTGGGTGTGAATAAATTTTATTACAGGGGGGCACTATGCGATTTATAAAAAAATATTTAATGTTGTTCATTGGTATTGGTGTTTTGCTTTTAGGTATCATTGTTTTCTTTATGGCACAACACACATCTGAATTAGAATCGGGAAATTTAAAAAAGTGGCTTTCTGCGTCAAATGAGCGTCGTACAACCGCAGTCCGTGTTGTAAATGCATCTGATGAAAATGTTGAATTAATTGTTGCGTGTGTTAATAAAATGGCTATATTACCGGATTCTGGTGAATTTATGGTAAGTGATGCAGTTCGGTTATGTTCAATGGGTATTCAATTAAAAGAAAATAATTAATACATGTCCACGAACATGAAATTTATGCAATTTATACCTTTGTTATTTATGCTCGCTTGTACTTTGCCACAAATGCCAGGACAAAAATACCTGGGTGCGAAATATGTACCAAGCCCACTGGGCGAAGGTTATGGTTACGATTCTGATCCATTAATTCGCGATGATGCATTTGATTGTATGACATTTGTTGAAACATCGCTTGCAAATGGCAATGTGAATAAATTAAATAAAATTCGGTATGTGGATGGTCAGCCTGATTTTATAAAACGCAATCATTTTGCAGAATATGATTGGTTGTCTAATAATTATGATTTGCTTGAAAATGTAAGTTCACAATATGGCAATACCGCAATCAGAACAGTTACAATTGATAAAAAATCTTGGTTCAAAAAGATGCATAATATTGATACAAACTTTGAACCTCAGACTATAGAATTAGAATACATACCCTATTCTGAATTAAAACCTATTAATAATGTTGAACCTTTGGTTGTATTATTTGTTGTTGGCAAATCAAAAAAAATTGATATAATTGGCACAGATTTGGCGGTTTCGCATATGGGATTTGTCCTGTCGGGTGGCAAAATATTGCGTCATGCATCATCTGACCACGAATGTGTTATGGATACAGATTTTGAAAACTATAACGCAAAACGCGCCAAAAACAGCAATAATTTGGGAATTGTATTGGTGAAAATAAAATGACAGAAGAAAAATTAATTCGTACAAATATGGAAACTTCTCGATTGAATCCAGATGGTGAGTTGTTATGTTTGGGTATCGAATCTTCGTGTGATGAAACCAGTGCGGCTATTGTTGATTCTAACCGCAATATCTTGTCTCATATTATTTATTCACAGATTCCAGAACACCAGAAATACGGTGGTGTTGTTCCTGAATTGGCTGCACGCGCGCATATATTAGCGATTGATGAGGTTATACAAAAAACATTATCAACCGCGGGCAAAACAATTGATGATATTGATGTTATTGCCGCTACGGCGGGGCCTGGACTAATTGGTGGTGTTTTGGTTGGTTGGATGGCTGCGACAGGTATTGCCCAATCAACAAATAAACCATTGGTGGCAGTTAATCATTTGGAAGGCCACGCATTGGTGCCACGCCTTTCTGCAACCAGTGCAAGTGGTGTTGTAGAATCTGTAAATGTAGAATTCCCTTATTTGTTAATGTTGGCATCAGGGGGACATTGCCAAATTTTGTTAGTGTGTGGTGTGGGTAAATACGAATTAATCGGTCAGACAATTGATGATAGCGCAGGTGAAGCATTTGATAAGGTTGCAAAGATGTTGGGTCTGGGTTATCCTGGGGGACCCGCGGTTGATAAACGTGCACAAATGGGTAATCCACAAGCTTTTAATCTGCCGCGTCCACTATGTGATAAACCGGGTTGTGATTTTTCGTTTAGTGGTATTAAAACTGCAGCCAGAACTTTATTGTCCAAGGAATCTGAACCATATAGTGATAAATTGATAAACGATTTTTGTGCTTCTTTTCAAAGTGCCGTTGTCGATTGTATTGTAAACCGACTACAACACGCATTGTGTGACACAAGGGTTCGTAATGCTGCACCAAAAACATTGGTGGTTGCTGGGGGTGTTGCAAAAAATAGTGCAATTCGTGCGGCAATGGAAAAATTAGCATCTGAGAATGATATGATTTTTGCTGCCCCACCGATGAGTTTGTGTACAGATAACGGCGCAATGATTGCATGGGCGGGTATTGAAAATTATCTTGTTGGTAACATTGTAACAAAACCTGTGGCACCGTGTCCACGTTGGCCTTTGACAGAATTATAAATTTGAATTTTTTGCTATCATGTGTTACAATCAATGATGATATGAACAATGGTAATAAATTATCTTATTATGACAAAGCGACTCGCGAATTAATGGAGCGTGCAACCGCTTATAATGATATTATGGTCGGCGAATATACACTGCCATATGCTGTGGTCGCTTTGCGTGAGGCTTTTAAGTATAAATTAACTTACAAAAAAGTATTTGGCGAGGATATGTTTGTTAAACACTACCCTTCTAAAACCGATCCTGCACAAGATTTTTGTTTAATAAGTAGCTACTATATATATTCACGGTCGGGTGGTGATAAATTTTGGGATTTAAAAACAAGCGGGATACATACTTGGTTGCAAGCAAAAAATTATAGTGAACCATTTGATATCACTTTTACTCAATTTGTTGAACCACAACAATACGAAATCATGACTTATGATTATTTTATAAACAATGTTTTTCCGTATAAAAAAGGCAGGCTTTTAACCATGCTTCGAAAAGACAAAATCTTTTTGGATGATGTGATTAAATCCGCAGCCATACTAGGAAAATGTGCGGGGTTAGAATAAGATGTTACCAAAACCAGAACCTATTGTTAAACCCGATACGATATTTAGTGTTACGGACGCATCTGCGTTGTTAAAAGGCGTTGTTGAAACTGCCTTTGCAACTATCAAAGTTCGTGGCGAATTATCTGGAATAACACGTGCAACATCTGGCCATATTTATATGTCTATCAAGGATGCTGGGGCGGTAATTAATGTTATTATTTGGCGTGGGACTCCGATATCTTTTAAACTTGAAGAAGGAATGGAAGTTGTCATTACTGGCAAATTCACGACATACCCTGCCCGCAGTAATTATCAAATGATTGCAAGTGAAATTGAAATGGCTGGTGTTGGTGCAATTCTTAAAATGCTTGAAGAACGCAAACAAAAACTTGC
Source organism: Alphaproteobacteria bacterium (assembly GCA_024402765.1). GTDB lineage: Bacteria > Pseudomonadota > Alphaproteobacteria > Rs-D84 > Rs-D84 > Enterousia. The sequence goes on along the minus strand of JAKSTC010000007.1, from coordinate 18,580 downwards.
AGCCGAAGGATTGTTTGACGCATCGCGTAAAAAACCTTTGCCCCACCTGCCCCAAACAATCGGCGTGGTAACCAGCCCAACCGGTGCCGCATTCCAGGATATTCAAAACCGTTTACGCGAAAGGTTTCCAGTTCGTGTTATTTTATACCCTGCAACCGTTCAGGGCACAACGGCAGCGGCCGAAGTTGCTGCAGGTATTGAATATTTTAATAAACATAACAACGTTGATGTCATTATTGTTGCACGTGGTGGTGGTGCACTGGAAGATTTATTACCATTTTCAGAAGAAATTGTTGTGCGCGCTGCCGCAGCCAGCCATATACCATTAATTTCTGGGGTTGGGCACGAACCAGACTGGATGCTTATCGATTTTGCCGCAGATGTTCGTGCGCCAACACCAACCGGCGCCGCTGAAATGGTTGTACCAACCAAAATCTCGTTAATTCAAGATTTAGATAACTTATCACACAGTCTTGTGGCAACATTTGGTTCTAAGATAAGTAAAATGAAAGAAGTTCTTTTGAGTATAAATATAAAGAGTCCACATCAAACCCTTATGGAATGGGAACAAAAGCTGGATGATGCTGTTCATACAATGAATGTCATTATGTCTATGAAAATCACAACTATAGAACAACAAATTATGGCGATTTCTACATTTCCTAATATCCTACAAAACCGTATGATGGCATTTAATCAGGCAATTGCACACATTGGGCAGATGTTAAATTCGCTTAGTTATAAAAGCGTTCTGTCGCGTGGATATGCTATTGTGCGCGATGATAAAAGCAATATAATAACCACAGCCAACAGTAAAACAAAACCACATACTATTGAATTTGCTGACGGTGTATTAGATATATAAAATCTAATTTCTGTTTAATCTGGAATAAATTATTCCCAGGTCTGTTTTTAATAATTTGGTAATAACTGCATCTGGGGTGTCTGTTTGTTTCGCAGCGGTTAGAATTTTATCAAACCCATGAATAAATTGTGTTGCTTGGGAACGAAAGACAGTGTCATTTTTTAACATCTCTGCAATGCGTCTTCCGTCAAAAGATTTCAACATTTTCGCCAACCATTTAGAAAAGATTGTTTTATCCCCAGCATGATATTTTTTCAAAACAACATCTGGGATTTCCGTACCTGTTGCACGCGTTAAATCAACTGATTGTTCGTGTAATTTTGCCATTGCTGATTTGATTGTATTTAAAAAGTCTGATGCACTGGCGGCCGCAATAGGTGTTTCCCCGGCATCTTTAATTGCATCCATTGGTGCGGTTGCACGTGCCAACATCATTTGTTTGTTTAATGTCTGCATTGTATTAACCGCATTTGAATAATCAGACATTAAATCAATCATTTGTTGACGTGAATGTCCCGCCAAATCTTCTAGTTTAACTGCAGACTCAGAAATAGAATCGGCTGATTCTGATACCGTTGTTTTCATTAAATTTATCTTGTCGGTCAGATTTGCCACTATCTTGGTCAAACTGTCGTTAACCTCGGTTGAACCGTTTGCTAAATCTGGTAATGCCTTGTAATATTTTTCTATTAATTCAGACAACGGTTGCAATTTTGCCGTTGTTTCAGCCGACATCTTAATCAGATTTTCAGATTGACCAGATAGTTGGGCGTGTGCAGTATTCATTTCTATCAATGTTTCACGAACACCGGTCGCCATACTCTTTACAGATTCCGAGAATTTGTTTGCCGCAGTTTTTGTGTTGTCTAGTGTTACATTTGCAACCCCAGAAACGGTTTTAATTTCACCAACGACCCCTAATGCAAATTCTTTGATTCTTGAATTAAAAGTATTAGTTAAATCTGTTAATTCTTTATTAATCTCTATCACAGAATTTTGTGTTCCTGTTGCGGTTTGGGTCATCAATTCTGTTGCATCGGTTAATTTATGTAGTTGCTTATCAATCGAAGATTCAACCAATCTGATTTGACCACTAACACCATTAGCAGTATTGATAAGAGTGTTCATCTGCCCCGTTAATTGTTTTTTAGACTGCTTACTATATTCATCCAGTTTAGTTAAGTGTGATGACAGTAATTTATCGTTTTCTTGCATTGTTGTGGTATAATCTGATGCAGCAGTCTTTACACCTTCGAACCCAGTCGCCACCGCAGAACTAAGTTCATTCAAAGCATCTTTTGTCACATTTGTTTCTGATGTAATGTTTTGTAATTGCTCTTGGTTCGTCTTAAAGATTTCTTTCAACTGACTCTGCAATTCACTATTCTGGAGTAACCAGGTGTTAATACATTCATTAATAGCCTGAATTTTATCGTTTGTTGCATTGTTTGTTGATTCTATCTTAGACAATATATCATTGATACTAGACGAAAATTTATCTGTAATAATTTCGACGTTTTTCCAATCGTTTGATTCTGTAATTGCTTTTAATCCACTTACTGTATTATCCAATCGTTGGGACATTGTGGATAGTTTTTTTGTCGCTTCGTCTGCAGTTGCCACCAATTTATCGTTCTGGGTGGTTAATTGCTGATACAATTCATCTGTGTGCCCTATTTGTGAATTTAATGTTGCCTGTATGGTATCAAAGCATTTTTGTATTTTTAATATCTCGTTATTTAATATCGTTTGCAGTACATCGGATGCTTGTTTTACCTTTGCGCGTTCTGGTTGCGTCATAATCGTCAACAAAGATTGCATTACCTGTTGCGAACGACGCGAAATAAAGAATAAAGCAACCAATAAACCAAATGTTAATATTCCGCCAACAATGTAAACATAAGACAACATAATATACTTCTCCCCGGTATAGTTTATAATTCCTTGCAGTTCAGGTAAATATATACTAAAATTATTTTCACAAAGCAAGGAATATAAATGATAAAAATACCAGAACAAGATATAGCCGCCAATCCTGCTGAAAATATATGGGTCCAGGCAAATGCCGGTACCGGGAAAACGACCGTTCTGGTTCAAAGACTTTTGCGCATCTTGTTCCGCTCTCCTGATTTATATAATACTGGTGTTTTATGCCTGACCTATACTAATGCCGCAGCAGGCGAAATGCGTAATCGTATACTCTCAGAATTACAAAAATGGGCATCTTTACCAACAGAACAATTACGTGAAGCGTTGGGTGGTATTTCAGAATCACAAACACCAAGCGATGCAGATGTTGCCTATGCCAGGAAAATATTTTTTATCTATATAGACAAACCTGATTTATTAAAAATAAAAACAATTCATGGTTTTTGCGAAGAAATATTAAAACGTTTCCCCATAGAGGCCGGCATATCCCCGGCATGGACTTTGGTATCTGATGATATGCAGCGAATTTTATTGCAAGAAACATTAACTAAATTAATTTCTAATAAAAATTCTGAAACTGTTTATTCCGCATTTGAACATATTGTTGGGCGTATTTCTGAATACAGTATGCCAAAATTATTAGAGATATTAAGTGCCCAGTACAAGAACTTTTTTGACAAAGAAAACATTGTTAATTATAGAAAATACTTTATTGAAAAAACGAAAGAATTTTTATTATTAAATGATGAAATTATAAACAATTTTAATATACAAAATCTGCAAAACATTGTGTTTATGGCACAAAATGTCCAAAATGATTTAAAAACACCGGTAAAATACTTGGATAAAATTATCAATCTAACCAAACAATATATTGATAAGACTATAGATTTTGACAAATACAAAACCGCATACCTAAACGAAGATGGCAGCCCAACAAAAAACGTTCAGAAATATGATTTTTTGATTAAAGAACAAGAACGCGTTTATAAAATTAATCAGAATGAAATAAATAAAAACATTTATGATGATACTATTGCCCTATTTGATTTGGCATCTGAATTTGCATCTATTTATAAACAATTAAAGCATGAAAAAAATGTACTCGATTTTGAAGATTTAATTTTATATACACGTAAATTATTTTCGAGTCCTGAAAATATGGGTTGGGTTTTATCACAGTTGGATATTTCTTTGTCGCATATTTTATTAGACGAAGCACAAGACACTAGTCCAATGCAATGGGATATATTGCGTATGCTGGCAGGCGATTTCTTTACCAACGGAACATCAGAAAACAACAATCGTTCATTATTTGTGGTGGGCGATTCCAAGCAATCTATATACAGTTTTATGGGTGCAGATTCAAACAGTTTTATCAAAAGTAAAGACGATATTGCTAATCAAATAAAGCAGAATCTGCGCACCATCCGCGAAATCCCACTGGAACAAAGTTTCCGTTCTTTATCATCTATACTGTGGGCGGTGGATACATTTTTTGGGGATGATACGGTGTGCAATATCAGCAGTTTCGCAAACAATACACACAAATGCGTCAGAAACGAGGGAACTGGCATTGTTGAAATCAATAAACTGATATCAAAATCAGAATCAGATACCGATGTAAAATCTTATATTTCTATTATCGCAAATAAAATAAAATCTATGCTAGATTCTGGTCAGTATAAACCAAGCGATATTATGGTTTTAGTACAAAAACGAAATCCATTGGCGCCTGCATTGGTTGCCGAATTAAAACGTCTGGGAATCGATGTTGCTGGCAGTGATAGAATTGTTTTACCACAATATCCCGCAATTAAAGATTTATTGAATTTAATTCGTTTTTGTATAAACAACTCTGACGAATACAGTTTGTGCTGTGTTTTAAAAAGCCCACTATATCGGTTTAGTGAACAAGATATTTACAATTTGTGCCAAAATCGAACAAAGATTGGCGATAATGCCACTGTGTTTGATGTGTTACAGGAATATAATGCGCCAGTATTTAACGATTTAACACAAATAATAAACTGGGCAAAAATTTTAGCACCCTATTCTTTCTTTACCCAAGTATTGATAGACAAACGAAAAAAAATGATATCTGCATTGGGTGATCAAATCATTGACCCGCTGGAAGAATTTATGACAATTTGCCTTGCATACGAAAGAACACAGCCCGGCACGTTAAAACATTTCTTAAAATGGTTTATTACCGGCAACAGTGAAATAAAACGTGATATGGATGCTTCATCTGGTGTTCGTGTTATGACCGTTCATGGAAGTAAAGGTTTACAGTCCAAGGTAGTGTTTTTAATTGATACTGCGCGCGTTCCAACATTGGATAACATATTACCGATATCAAATACAGATGCGTGGCTATGGATTGCACCGAACACAGGAAATTCAGAAAGTCGTGACAATGCAACCCAAAGCCTTATGCACGCAAATGTTGCCGAATATTATCGTTTACTGTATGTTGCAATGACACGCGCACGCGATGAATTATACATATACGGATTTACGCCATATAAAAACGCACCTGAAATATCATGGCACAACCAGTTATGGCGCGTATTTGCACACAATTCACAAGATGATACAATCAGGATAATTCATGAATAACCCTATAACAGATTTAATAAAAAACAAAAACCAGACAGATTTCGCCACCCAAAATGGCAAAATCGCCCACACCAAATTGCAAAACATCGTAATTGACGGTGATACAATGGTTGGTGATGCAGAATTAATTGGTACAATACAATCTGTTCCGGGTTTAAGTTTGTTTTTTACATCCACCGCAAGGACAGAGGTTCCAGTGGCAGGATTTATTAATAATACTTTTTGTAGTCGCCGTATCGATAGAATGGTAATTGACGATAAAACCATTAAAATTTTGGACTATAAAACAGATACAGATTCAAGTAAATTCAAAGACAAATACATAAAACAATTACATGAATACAAAGATTTAATTCAACAAATTTATCCCAGACACACTATAGAATTGTATATTTTATGGTTGCATGATTGGCACCTAGAATTAATATAAAAACTCTTGAATTTATATATGTTTGGTCAGTATAATAAGCAGTATGTTAAGTAGTTTATATATTTCTAATATCGTATTAATTGAAAAACTAAATCTGGAATTTGGTACTGGTTTAAATGTTCTGACGGGTGAAACGGGCGCAGGTAAAAGTATTTTAATGGATGCACTGGCCCTTGCCTTGGGTGCGCGCTCAGACACTGGTTTAATAAGGCACGGTTGTGAAACTGCATCTGTGACCGCAGAATTTATAAATTACCCTGTTCAAATTAATAGCATATTACAAGACAACGGAATTGATGTTTCTGATACTTTGATTTTACGCAGGACACTTGGTACAGACGGCAAAAGCAAGGCATGGGTTAATGACACGCCTATATCAATTAAAACACTTAAAGCGATTGGGGACGAAGTTGTAGAAATTCATGGACAATTTGCAAATCATACTTTATTAAATCCTGCAACGCACATAGCCGCATTGGATACATTTGCATTAAATACTATTGATAATTTTGCTGACATATTGAACGAAACGAAAAGGACTTTTTCCCAATATCATAGTTTGTTATTAGAAAGACAAAAGCTACACGATTTATTAGAAAAATCTGCACTGGAACGGGACTTTTTGGAACACAATGTTGCAGAATTACGGAATTTAAACCCCATGGTTGGTGAAGAAGAAGAATTAGCAACCAAACGTGCCAATATGATGAATGCCGAAAAAAATGCCGCAATTTTATCTGATGCTGTTACCGCCATAAACGCCAATGGGAATTCTATTGATAGTCAGATTTGTTCTGTAGCGCATATTTTGGAACGTGTTCATGGTGACGAAAACCCATATAGTGACGAAATTGATAAACTATATGATTGCGCACAAACTATTGCAGAAATTTCAGAACATATTAAACCAGAAAACACATCTGATGAAAATATAGATGATATAGAGGAACGCTTATTCGCTATACGCAGTGTCGCACGCAAACATCGTGTTAGTGCCAATGAATTACCCAATAAATTGGCCGAAATGCAAGACGCACTTAACAAAATCGATAATTCTGATGCGGAATTACAACGCATAGAATCAGAGATAAAAGTCGCACATGCAGAATTTGATAAGTATGCAAATCAATTAAAAGATTTACGCAAATCGGCAATTAATGAATTAATAAAACAAATGATGGATGAATTGCCAGACTTAAAATTAGCCGGTGCTGAATTTATGGTTCAACATAACGATACTGATCCATCACAAAACGGCACAGATGACATTATGTTTATGATAAAGACTAACCCAGGCATGCCGTTTGCCCCATTACACAAATCTGCCTCAGGCGGTGAATTATCGCGTTTAATGTTGGCACTGCGTGTTGTGTTGGCGGGAAATTACGTCGGTCATACTTTTGTATTTGATGAAATTGATACTGGTATAAGTGGTGCAACCGCGAGTGCGATTGGCTCCAGATTAAGTAAACTTTCTAAGTCTGGGCAATCGTTGGTTATAACCCATTCGGCCCAGGTGGCGGGTTTTGCCGACAGACACTTTAAAATTTCAAAACATTCTGATAATAACAAAACGCTTACAGATGTTGTTGAAATAACCGGCGATGATAGGCTTAATGAAATTGCACGCATAATAAGTGGCGCAGAAATAACATCTGAATCATTAGCTATGGCAAAAACATTATTAAATTAAAAATCGCCTTTAACGGCGATTTTTTTCATTTTGTGCTATCACAACATCCAGTACGGTCTTTATTTTATCAAACACCTGGGGAATTGTTAGACGCCCACCTTGCTTGGTCGTTTCATCAACAAGAGCCCAATTCATACGTGTACAAGAAAGTTGAATATAAACATCTGAAACATCTTTTAATAATTGTAAATCAGATTCGTGTATATCCGGTTTCCCATTTTGATATGCCTTTAACCCTTGATTTCTCATATCAAACGACATCTTGGGATCCAGATATAAATAAATATTCCAATCTGGTTTAATTATTCCAAGTTGATTAAACTCTAAATCTTCTAAAAATTCTATACGTTTATTCCATTCTGGTCGTGGTGTTTTGGCAATAGAAAACGCGTTACTGTATGTATATCTATCCAGAATCACCCATTTGCCATCTTGTAACCATTGTTTAATTTGTGGTTGGTGTTGTTGCCGGTCCAATGCGTATGGCAACATTGTGTATTCTGCGGGCAAATTACGTGTCGGTCCAAATTCACCATTAAGATACTGTTTTATAAACCGCCCAAAATAAGAATTATATTGCGGGAAATCCAGTGTTTCTGATGGAATGTTTTTAGAACGCAAATATTCTAATATATTCATAACTTGGGTGTGTTTCCCAGCTTTATCCGCCCCTTCGATGGCGATTAATTTTCCTTGTTTCATCATTTTCCCCTTTATAAAACTGCCCGCACAAAGCGGGCGTTCAATTAGTCTTCCAAGAAACTGCGTAATTTACGTATACGTGTTGGATGTTTTAATTTGTTAATTGCCTTTTGTTCAATCTGACGGATACGTTCACGTGTAACATGAAGATTCTTACCAACTTCTTCCAAAGTGCTAGTCTTGTTCGTTGACATACCAAAACGCAAGCGTAAAACACGTTCTTCTTTGCCGTCCAGTTCAGACAAAAGTTGTGTCACGATATTGCGTAAATTCTTTTGTGCCGCAGATACAAACGGATTTTTAGCCGTTTCATCAGCAATAATTTCTATACGCGAACTGTCGTCTTCACTACCCACTGGTGCCTCTAGAGAAATAGGCTTAAGGTTGACTTTCATCGCCTTATGAATCTTGTCCACAGGCAAATAAATAATTTTAGATAATTCTTCGGCGGTTGGCGCACGACCATATTTATGCATAAATTGACGCGATGCACGTTGTATTTTGTGTATATTGTCAATCATATGCACAGGTATACGAATTGTACGTGCCTGATCTGCGATACTGCGTGAAATGCCCTGTTGAATCCAGTTTGTGGCATAAGTTGAAAATTTATTACCCAAACGATAATCAAATTTATCAACAGCTTTCATTAAACCGATATTACCATCCTGCACTAAATCAGAAAAATCAAGTCCCAGACCACGATTGCTAGATTTTTTTGCAAACTTGATAACCAAACGCAAGTTAGCCTCTATCATTTCACGCTTTGCACGTGCGGCTTCGGCTTGACCTTTGCGCACAAGTTCTACAACCTTTTTATATTCAGCGGTTGGTTGACCGGTTTCCATTGCTATACTTGCAATATCTGCCTGAATTTTTAAAATGTCGTCTTCATGTTTCTTAACAAAATTCTGCCACACGGCACTTTTGTTTTTAGCTAATTTTTTTACCCAGGTTTTGTTTAATTCATTACCAGTATATTCTGCCAAGAAATCTTCGCGTTTAATCTTATTTGCAAGTGCCAAACGCAATAACTTACCCTCTAGTCCCATTAACAACTGGTCGCGTTTAGTCAATTGTTCTAAAATTTCAGCGATACGATCGTCGTTCAAACGAATTTTACTAACGTATTCAAACAATTCCATACGCAATTTGGTATATTTCTTTTCAAGTGCTTCATCAACCTTGGAAGATGTCATTAATTTATCCAAACGTTGTGCCTGCAGTTTTTGCATACTATTAAATACGCGTTTAATTTTTGCAAACAAGTCCAATATTGTGGGTAACAAAGCTTCTTCCATTACAGGAATTGGAACACCAGATGTACTGCGAGGGACATCTTCTTTCTTAATACCATCTTCATCTTCTTCGGACAAATCTTCATCGTCTTCATCATCTTCATCAGAGCTAGAAGTTTCTTCCAAATCATCCAAATCATCGTCATCTAAATCATCAACCTGATCTACGCCCTTGGATTTTAATGTTTCGGACAATAATGCCAAAGATTTTTGTTCTGCTTCACTGGAATACATAACCTCAAGATTAACAATATAACGCAGACGAATTTCCTCACTCAACAATTGTTGATACCAATTAAGCATTGCTTTGATTGTCATAGGGCTTTCGCACAAACCGTAAACCATCAAACGTGATGCAGCTTCTATACGCTGAGCAATAGCAACCTCACCTGCTGCGGTCAGCAATTGAACTGTTCCAATTTGTTTTAAATACGATTGAACAGAATCTTGAACCCCTAATACTAAATTCCCTGTCTGGCTACCTTCCAATTGTTTTGCAAAATATTCATAATCTTCATCATTAACATCAACTTGTTCTGCTTCAGAATTCAAAAGATTACGGGTTTTATCACGAACATTATCATCCTCTTCATCATCTTCCATTTCATAAAACTTATCAGAATTTTGACTAAAAGACTCTGTTTCCAATATTTCTAGCCCTAAATCTTGTTGAAAAAAATCCAAAACCTCTGCGTGGTCTTCTTCAGGAATTTCATCTGCTTCTGTTGCAGCTTGAAAATCCATATGCGACAGATAGCCAACTTCTGATGCAGAAGTAGCAAGTTTTTGAAGGTTTTCTGGCAATGACTCTATCAAGAGTTTTGTTGCCTCATCGAATTGTTTGGCCATAAACAAATCCTTTGATGATTAAATATTAAATTATTTTGCGGTCTTAGCTAATTTTTTCTGGGCTTTGGTAACTTCATCTTTCAAAACCGATTCAGAAACCAAACCTAAAGTAATAGGATTGCTTACATGAATATCCGCATAAGATGCATGTGTTTTGTTACGAATCGATGCCACAGTTGGATTTGTAGAACGCATTAAAGTAGCTACCTGGTGGTCAGATAATTCGGGATAATTTTTTAACATCCACAAAATACCACCCATGCGATTTTGACGATGTAATTTTGGTGTATATCCGACACCCTTTTTATTCTGAGCCGTTTGAGCAGTAACAATTGTTTCTAATAAAACCAATTTTGCATTTGGATCTGCTTCACACTCAGCAATGTTTTCGCGCGTTAACTGACCTGCCAAAATAGGATTTAGACCCTGAATTTTTTGTGTTTCTGCATCTGCAATGTTTTTAACTTCTAATTCATGCATACCACAGAAATCGGCAATTTGATCAAATGTTAAAGATGTATTTTCAATCAACCACAGTGCGGTAGATTTAGGCATATATGGGTAATTCATGAGAAAATCCTTTTGTTGCTTGGGCTAATATAGCGCAAAAAAGGGCTTTTTTCAAGATATATTTTATTTTTTATATAAAATTTTTTATTTAGGCTTTTTTTACTACTTTTGTACCATCTTTGGTATCAACAATTGTCCATCCAAGCGAATCAACCTTATCGCGCAGAGAATCCGCAGTAGCCCAATCTTTTGCCTTTTTAGCGTTATCCCGTTGTTCAACCAATACCAAAATATCGCTTGGTGCAGATTCAGATTCCAAATTGTGTAATTTTTGTGCATGTTCCAATAACTGTAAGCCCAACAAATCATCAACAAACTTTACCAATTCCAGTTTTGTTTTGGAATTTACAGATTTATCTTTTAACAAATCTTGAAAAACAACCAAACTTTCTGCGGTTTTAAGGTTGTCAGACACCGGTGCCAACAATTTATCATGCCATTGTTGATATTCGTTTTGATTTATTTCACCAGATTCTTCATTAATTAAATCAGCAATTTTACGCACCAGGTTTTTATAACCCGTTGTCGCAGAATCCAACGCATCAAAGGAAAATGCCATTTGTGATTGGTAATGTCCCATTGCAATCCAATAACGAAATACAATTGGTTCAATACCACGTTCGCGAACGGCATTCATACCTAAAAACTCACCATTAGATTTTGCCATTTTTGCACCACTTTTATCTAGCAAAAAACTGACATGAAACCAATAATTAACCCACGGTTTTCCAACAATAGGTTCTGATTGCGCAATTTCGTTTGTATGATGAACACGCGATAAATCTTCGCCACCACCATGAATATCAAAATGATTTCCTAATAATTTCATACTCATCGCACTGCATTCTGCATGCCAACCGGGGAAACCAATACCCCATGGACTATTCCACTCCATTTGACGTTTAACATCCTTTGGTGAAAATTTCCATAAAGCAAAATCCGTCGGGTTGCGTTTTGCACTATTAAATTCCACACGTGCACCCGCCCTATTTCCAGACAAACTGCCGCCGGTCAATGCACCGTAATCTGCAAATTTTGATGTATCATAATAAATACCATCGCCGGGAATTTCATAAGTATATCCTAGTTTCTCAAGATTTCGCACCAATTCTATTTGTTCATTAATATAATCTGTTGCGTGTGGCATATCGGTTGGGCGAATTAAATTCAAAGAATCATAATCACGCAAAAATTCATCTTTATAATATTTAGCGATATCCCACACAGATTTATTATCGCGTGCTGCACCCTTTTCCATTTTATCTTCGCCAGCACCATCATTATCTTCGTTAGTCAAATGTCCAACATCAGTGATATTCATAACATGATGAACATCATAACCATTTGCCATAAACATACGTTTTAAGTTATCACATTGAACCATATACAACAAATTTCCCAAATGCGCATAATGATAAACCGTTGGACCGCAAGAATAAAAACCAACATGACCGGGGGTCAAAGGTTTAAAATCTTCTATTTTGCGCGACATTGTGTTGTATAGTCTGATTTGCATATTCATAATCCTTAGTTTTTTCTGATTTTTATAATAATTTAATTGAATAAAAATTTCAATATGATTTTCAGGCTTGCATTTATAAATCTGATTCTATATAATACACAACCATGTGGAGCGTTGGCAGAGTGGTAATGCAGCGGATTGCTAATCCGTCATGGCTTCAAAACCATGCATAGGTTCGAGTCCTATACGCTCCGCCAGTATTTTTGGAATACTGGCGATTTTTTTTTTGACACAGAGTGAGGAAAATATGCCTAAAACAAACTTATTTTGTGCATTAATTATGTGTGCATGTGCGACTACATCTGCTTATGCTGATTCTACACTTGAAACATTGGGAAATATGACCCAGGTAATTGTTCCAGCATATGCGGCTGGTTTAGCCATTGCAGAGCCCGGTTGGACGGGCGCGAAACAATTTGCGGCACAATTTGTTGCGACCGAAGTAACCGCATTGGGGTTGAAAACAATTATTAATGAAGAACGTCCCGATAAATCCGATAAAAATTCTTTCCCGTCTACACATACTGCGGCGGCTTTCTCAGGGGCATTTTTTATACATAGGCGTTACGGCTGGAAACAGGCATTAGCACCCTATGCACTGGCGGGTTTTACAGCATTTACCAGAATTAACGAAAGAAAACATTATTTTCACGATTGCCTGGCGGGGGCGGCAATTGCGGCACTGTATAACTGGGCATTTGTGGATGCACTGGGTGATGGTTCGGTTATAACCGTATCGGGCGACACCCATGGTGCACAATTAAATTTCAATATGCGTTTTTAAAAAAACATCGCTAAATGGCGTTTTTTTTGTTTGATTTATTTTTTGATTTTTGCTACACTATGTTGTGACGACATTGATGTTGTCGTTGGGGCATCAAAGACCTCTAAATCAGTAATGTCCGCATGGACAGAAACATCTCCAACTATAGGTTGGAGGGCGGTGATATATCTAAATAAACCCGCTATTTCTACTGATTATAGTCTTTAACCTCCAACCGCTTCGTGAATGTTGCGGTTTTTGTATTTTGGGGGATGTTGGGATGAGGGTTTTTGTATCATTTTTATTACTATCATTGTTTGCACCATTTATGGTGTTTGGGGCAGATAGTGAATACTATACCGATGAAGCACAACAAATTGTCAACTCTTCCCGAGATATTACCGATTCTCTGCGGCAAGATTATGCAGAACTGGAAAAACAAATATTAAAACTGGACCCAGATTATGCAAAAAAATTAACATCCAAAAAATTAACTGATGAACAAAAATTGACTATGGCGCGTTCATATCTAGCACAAAAAGCATTCGATTATTACAAAGATACTTTTATGGCAGAGTTAGAACAACACAGTAAGGAAACCGGACGAAAGATTACACAACATGATTTTGGTTCTGATATTACAGGACGTAATTTTACAGAAAAACAGTCGTGGTTGGACCGTGGTAAACTTGATTCCAACGTGTGTAAGCGCGATGGTTGGTTGATTTGTAAATATCCAGATGGATTTGAAGAGTTTCATGTAAATGTACGAGAAGATAGCCAAAAAGATAAATATGGCAAAAAAGCGCGTTCTGGCAATAACGATTATTTGAAAATAATTACATATGATAAAGATTTCTACAATAAAAATGCCCATCAATATTGTAAGGTTACGTTAGACTATCGGAGTAATAATATGAGTGATAAAACAGATAGTTTGTTAGAAGAAACTTTAGGTCTAGATGTATGGTGTGATATTGTCTTATACAACAAATGGTATGGGTGGCTTAATCAAGAAGTAGAAGACACAATCAATGGAAAACATGATGTAATTGGTAAAGAAATAGGACCTGATGGCAATGTTTATATAGTTGAACGTCAAAGCGAAGATTTTTCTAAATGGGAATCAAACTCCAATATTCCTGGCGGGTACGCAATATCTAAGGATTACAATTATTCTCGGAGTGTTTCTACAACATACAAGGACGCAAAATGAAAAAAATAGCAATGCTTTTTATTTTGTTCATTTGTGTGCCGGTATACGCGGATGATAGTGCCAGTATGTTGCCACCGAATCCATTTGCGGAATTATACAATCGTGCAAATGAGTTAGAAGAAAAATACTTGGCGGCAAAAAACAGAGAACAATCGTTGGCAAATCGGACATTGGGTGCGGTCACTATGGCAGCAACCGGAATTGGCGGTATGGAATTGGCACAGGGACTCGCTGAACAACGTGCGGACAAAGATGCTGAAATGGATATGACCGCATATATGGAAACTTTCCGTTGTGAATATGGAAATGGGAAAAATGTAAAAGGTGGCACAAATGGTGTGCAGCTGCCCGCCGATAAATTATTTGACTTGTATCAAGAATATATAACTTTGGCAGCCGACCTCAAAGAACGCAAGGAAGCATTAGACTTAAAACCCGGAATTGAATCAGAGGTTATATCAGATAAGGCAAACACTGGTTTATATGATGACACATCAACCGGTATAACAAATGGAACATACGCATCCGTTGCGCGCGCACTAACCGACCCAAATAGTGCGGACGCACAAAAATGGAACGAACAAAAAGACGCAACCGATAAAAACAAAAAAATCGGGCTGGGGGTTGGTATTGGTGGTGCCGCATTAGGTGGAATTGGGAATGTTTTAACCAACCATATTGATTGGGACAAAATCAAAGACAAGAAAAACGATTCCAAAGAAAACAAAGACAAAATAAAAATGTTCAAGGAAGGATTAAAATCTGCAGGGATGACAAATGTAAACAAGCTTGATTTTGATAATTTAGATTTTAGTGAAATTGATGTAAGTAAGATTGATTTCTCGGCATGGAAAAACAAGTTATCAGGCAAAGACGCGACACAAGTATTTAATACAACAAATGTTACAAGTTTTATGTCATCCTTTCCTAAATTATCGCAATAACACCCCTTTGTTATTGCAATATGAAAATTTTATATACTGCCTTGTTCAGTCGCTTGCGTTTCAGGTTGAAAGATTTCAACATCACGCGTCATTGCCAAAAACTTTTCACCACGTTTGATTGGTAATTCGTCCACAGGAATTTCAGACAATTCCTTAATCGCACCGGCAACTGTATCGGCAACCAATTCCATCGTTGTTTGCCAATCGGTATGTGCACCACCTAAGGGTTCCTGGATAATTCCATCAATCACATTAAGGTTTGCCATATCACGCGCAGTCAGTTTTAATGCACCTGCGGCGGCGGCCTTGAACTTATTATCTTTCCATAAAATACTTGCACAAGATTCTGGGGCAATCACAGAATAAATCGCGTTTTCCAGCATGTAAACCCTATCGCCCGTTCCAATCGCAATCGCACCGCCTGAACCACCCTGGCCTACATTGACCGCAACAAACGGTGTTTTTATATCCAGACCTGTCGATATTGCCATTGCAATCGCCTGGGACTGACCGCGTTCTTCGCCATCACGCCCGGCAAATGCACCCGCCGTATCAAACAGAGAAATCAGTGGCAAATTGAATTTTTCCGCCAAACGCATCATACGAACCGCCTTGCGATACCCCTCAGGATTAACCATACCAAAGCGATATTTTTGACGGGTTTCGATTGTGCGACCCTGTTCTTGACCGATTATAACCGCCGGTATTCCACGCCAAAAACCGATACCAGATGCCATCGCAGGATCTTCGCCAAAGCACCGATCGCCCGCCAGATATGTCCACCCATCAACAATGTTATTAACATAGTCCAAAAAGTGTGGTCTGTTTTCATGGCGCGCCAATAACACCTTGTCATATGCAGGGTTTTCACCCATTCCACGAATGCGTTTTGATTTTTCGTATTTTGGTGTTGTAACCTTAATCGGTGTAATATCCACCGTTTTATGTGTTAATACAGATAAAACATCAATCAAAGTATCGTGCAAACCAGTTCGTGGACAAACAATATCAATCATACCATGATCGTATAAATAATCAGCAGTTTGGAAATTAGACGGTAATTTTTCACGAATATTTTGTTCAATGACCCTGCGCCCCGCAAAGCCAATTCTGGCGCCCGCCTCTGCAATATTAATATCGCCCAACATCGCAAAAGATGCCGTTACACCACCATATGTCGGGTCACTTAAAATCACAATATACGGAATATGGTTTGCATGTAGTTTGTTCACTGCGACCGTTGTGCGCGCCATCTGCATCAATGCCAGAATATTTTCCTGCATACGGGCCCCACCACTGGAAGTAACCATAACAAATGGCTGTTTTAATTCAATCGCATGTTCAATTGCGGCAACAATGCCATCACCAACCGCACGCCCCATTGAGCCCATCATAAAATAACCATTTAACACACACACCGTTGTTGGAATATCACCAATTACACCATCTGCGGCAACGATTGCATCTGCTTGACCTGTTTCACCGCGTGCATCTTCTAACCTATCAACATAGGAAACCCTATCAACAAACTTTAATGGATCATCGGTTGGGGTTGGCAGATTAATACGCGACCAATCAACATTACCAAACAACAAGTTAAAACGCTGCTTGGGACTCATCATAAAAGCGTGACCACAACGCGGACAGATATAATTATTATCCTTGTAATCCTTGTAATACACCAAACGACCACAAGATTCGCATTTTATCCACATTAATTTACGCACACGATCATACTTATCACGATTGCGATTTTTAATTCCAGAATTTTTGTTAAACATTTGATTATCCGTTCATCTTTTTTGTTAATTCGCGACTGGGCTTAAACAAAACTGTTTTTCCTGGGGCCAATGTCATTTTTTCGCCGCTGCTGGGGTTATACCCAACCTTGGCTGCGCGGGTACGTGGTTGAAATGTTCCAAAACCACGAATTTCAATCCGATTACCATTTGCCACAGATTCAATGGCATAGTCCGACACCGCATCCAAAATTGCCGCCGCGTCTGTAGTGCGCATACGATTAAATTGCACCTGAATAGTCCTTATGATATCAGAACGTTTCATTATAATTCCTTTTCGTATATTATGCATATTTTAGCACATTTTTTCAAGTGTAAAGTATTTTGTTTCAGGAAATGCTTCCTGGTGCGACACCCCACCACCAATGGTAAAATCTGTATGAACATAAGCAAAGGATAAATTATGCAAAACGAAACACAAACCATGGCCCCCAGATTACCACTTATTGGCGATGTCGCCCCAAACTTTACCGCGACAACGACCAATGGCACAGTTAATTTTCCCAAAGATTATGCTGGCAAATGGATTATTTTATTTTCACACCCAAACGATTTTACGCCCGTATGCACCACAGAATTCATTGCTTTTGAAAATATAATTAATGAATTGCGCACATTAAATACAGAAATAATCGGCCTGTCAATCGGGGCGAATCCATCCCATCTGGCATGGTTTGATGCGATTGAGAAAATTTCAATAAACGGTAAACGCGTTAAAATTTCTTTCCCATTAATAGATGATTTGAGTATGAATGTCGCGCGCCTGTATGGTATGATTCACCCGAATATGTCAACAACCCACGCTGTGCGCGCGGTGTTTATCATTGACCCACATGGAATTATCAGAACGATTTTATACTACCCTGCATCCACCGGGCGCAATTTTGATGAAATTAAACGCATTTTGGTTGCATTACAAACCACAGATTCATTTGGTGTATCAACACCTGCGAATTGGGAACCAGGCAAGCCCGTTATAATCGGTGCACCAACAACATACGATCAAATGCAAAAAAGATTAACTTCTAAAAAAACAGACCAATATGTCAAAGCGTGGTTTTTAACATTTAAAAAACTGAATTCAGAAACGATTATGGAAAAGTTGAATAAAAAAACGAAAAAGAAAAAATAAAAATACAAATGGCGGAGATAGAGGGATTTGAACCCCCGATACAGTTACCTGTATACACGATTTCGAGTCGCGCGCATTCAACCGCTCTGCCATATCTCCGCTATACCGCGGTATTATATTCAATCGCTATTATTTTGCAAGGGTAAAAATATTCCGCCCAAACCGGGCGTTTTTTTGGGTTCATGTGGTGGAAAAAAACCTAGGTTAAAAGTCAACCACTTTTTGCGATAAATATTCATTTTTATA
>JAKSTC010000006.1 GCA_024402765.1 Alphaproteobacteria bacterium | reverse complement strand
CTTTTGGGATCGCGCGAATATTGCAAAAATCTTTGATGTAGTTTTCAACTTTTCGAATCATTAGATTAATCAACCAATGATCATTTTCCGTTGGTGTATAACCAAGGGAATTCAAACGTAAAACAACATCATTGAACATTTAGATCACCGCCGATCAATTACGCGGGTAAAGTGATATCAGCGATAACCAAACCATCTACATTCGGCAGAATGGGGATGAACATGCCAGATGCTTTTGTCCAAACCGCAACGGGATCGGGGGTTTGCCATTGGGTGATGGTAACAAATTGTTGTTCAGATTTTTCACTCCACGGTGCTTCAACGAGTTCTTCGGGAGTAACGCCCCACAAACCCGCACCAATTGCACCGCTTGCATCTGCAACACAAAGAATGAATTTGTTACGTGCAAGATAATAATCTGCAACTTTAGTTCCGTTTGCTTTCTCATAACGATATTGTTCATCGTTTACACGAACAAAACGAATGTCGAACATGGATGCCATCAAATCGTTGATTTGTTGGTTAGATACAAAAGTACCAACACCGTTTGCACCATAAATCGCGGTTTGAACACCTTGATTTTTGCGGATTGCGCTCATAACTTTGCTAGTGGTAACGATGGTATTGGGTTTTTGTCCTTTTGCTTGTGCAATTTCCATCATTGCTTGAATATCGCCCAAAATATCTGCATTTGCAGCATTCCAAGTTTTGGTTACTTTGTTACCAGATGCAACACCGTAATCAATGGCAAAATTCAATTCATTTTCTTTAACAATGATTCTACCCGTGGACAATGCTTGCATTTTGGCAACTTCGGTGCGGGTTTTAACGCCTTCTGCCATACGTGCCATATCATCAAATACATATTTGATAACATCATCGTCAAGAACACCCATATTTTTCAATTGTTGCACACGTTCGGTTTGATTAATTTTTTGTTTAATCAAAAGTTTTTCAAATACAATACGTTCAAATGCATCACGGGATGCAATATGTGCTTCGGTATCCAAACCATGAACATATGCCATTACGGGCAGATTTGCACCGTTGGACAAACGATAAAATTCTGCTTCCATGTTTTTAGTTTTGATATCGGGGAATAATGCATCGCCCGCATAATTACGAACGATACCAAAATTTTGAGCGAATTCAATTCGATCTTTCGGGGTAATTTGTTTTAAAATATCAGCCATTAGGATCACCAAACCTTTCTATTATTCTTCATCTTCGGGATCTTCATCTTCCAAATCTTGTTGTTCAATATCTTCTGCATTGGTTTCGGGTTCATCAACCAGAACAATGCCCAATGCTGCAAGAACGGGTTTTGCTGCGGATGCAACGGTTACGGGCAAACGGTTTTGCAATACTCTACCCGCAACGATCAAAGATGCAACGCGATCGCCATCGGTAACATTAACATCTTCAAAGATGATGCCTTTTGCGGTTGCATCATTTGCGGGATATACAGTACCCGCGGGAACAATTTTTTCACCATCTGCGTTTGCTTGAACGCCTTCGGATGCAACTTGAACGGTTTTGGTAATCAAACCAATTTCAGAACCTAAAATGTTAATTTTCGCGCCTTGCGCTTTTGCTACAACATAAGCCATTTTAAATAACTTCCTTTCTCATTATTGATTGTTGTTTTGTTGTGGAACAAAACGTGCGCTATATTTTTGCGCATAACTTGCCGCCGCAGAAACATTTGCGTTCGGATCACCTTGATGATTGGGATTTGGCGGCGGGTTCATCCCTTTAAATTTTGGATCAGAAACATTGAATAAAAATTTGGTTTCTTCGGATTCTGTCAATGCCTTGATCTGTTTATCAATACCGTTGATTTTTTCACCATCAATGGTGATTTCATCCAGATTCAGCAATGCGCGAACCGCTTTGATATTTTTTGCTTTTGCATCACGCAATGCATTTTCGATTGCATAATCACGGCGCATTTCGTTGATCTGTGCATCGTGGGTTTCTTTTGCCTTTTTATTTTCTGCTTGCAATTCAGCAATTCTGGCATTCAAACCCGCAGCATCAACCTTTTTCAGATCTTCCAATTGTTTATCGCGATCTGCAATCTGTGCTTTTAATGTTTTATTGCTTTCATTGACTTCATCAAAACGATTTTTCGGAATAAAACTTTTCATTTCTTCTGCAATCGCATCGGCAATTTTTTGTGCGGTTTCTTCGTTCAAACCAAATTTCACTAAATCTTCTTTTTTCATGTTTTCAACCCTTTCTTCGATAACATTGTTTTTTCGTGGTTCTGTCCACGGATAATCGACTTTGTGTTTTACGCCCACAAATACCAAAACGGCGAAATAAAAACACCATCGAACAAAATGTTCAATGGTGTAAATAACTAGATTATAAACTATGTAAAATATGGTGATATTCTTCGGTGTATACGCGATCAATGTCTTTAACGTATAATACAATCTTTTTGTGATCTTTTGAATAATGACTTGATGGAACCAATCGCATCATCACCCATTTGAAATCCCCGTTTATTATCCTTCTATACATGAAATGATATGGTTTCGGTGATTTATCAAACAGTTTTCGCAAACGATCCAGATTAACAAATCTATAAAACGGTTCACGATCTTTGCGATGAATATCATCACTAGCAATGAACCATTCAAAGAAAAAGGAAATGGATTGATCAGATTTGGGCAAATTATCCCATTCTTTTTGATCAACAATAATTGGTTCATATTCATCATTTGATAGATCAACCAATAGGATTTTGTAATAATCACGTTTTAAAAGTTCCAACGCATTATCCACCATGTAACGTGAAAATTCCATTGTTACCAAACCCCCATGTAAAATTTTTAACTAATAATGCGTATACACGAAAATTTTACATCTAAAATGGTAACAAATCAAGAAAAATTTTTAAATAGTTGATTATTCAATTGGGGGTTCTTCTGGAATTTCATCAATCCATTCGATTGCATTCACTTCTTCGGCGGTTGTTGCAGCTTCAATCTGCGCTTTCAGATAATTTGCGATATTATGAACACGATTAGATTGTTCGACAATCGCATCTACAATTGCATTCATATCCGCGGAATCAACATTTTCTTCGGTATTATCCGCCATTGTCCAATCAATGGTTCCACCATTTCGCAATAATTGGTTCTGAACGAAAAGAATACGGATTGCGGATTTAACATCCACATCAAAATTGTTCAACGGTTCCATTTCCTTTTCATCACGAATGCGGTTGATTTCTTCACGTTTTTCGGATTTATAAACGGATAATGGTTTTATTGGTTGAACGGTTGTTGCACCTTCTGGCAATTCACCCAATTCATTCATTTTACGTGCGGGTGTAGTGTAATCATCATTGGGCAACCAATAAGATTCACCGCGATGATCTTCATATTGAACCCATTCCCCATCTTCAAAAACATTCGCATAACCTTCGGTTTCCGTTGGTTCTTCAAATGTTGAATTTGCGGGCAACAAATAAACATTTTCACCCGTTTTCTTTGTGTTTATCGGATCCAATTGGCAGGAAACAACACCGATGTATTCTTTTGTTTCTTCATTATATTTGTATGCGTTCATAATTTTACCCCTTATTGATACCTAATAATCGGGCGCATCGTTACCGCGGGCGGTTGTACTGTGTCAGAATTGCCATAAATAGAATTATAATTACTTGCTTTAAAAGTTATAGCACTTTGTCGCAACCCACTACCAGACCAACCCGTTACACTACCGCCACCACTTATCATAAATGCTTGCGTTGATACAATATCTGGCAATCCTGCATCTTTAATAGTACCCGCAACATTAGAACCTTCAATGAATTTATCAATAAGATTTGGTAAATTAAAGGTTGTACTTCCATTGCCAGAACCAAAAGATGTTCCAATAACACCAAACAATATTGCATAATCGGTTCTGTCTAATTGGGAACCATCACATAACAATGTGTTTTCTGGTAAATCTCCATTTCCTGCAAACCACAACGGAATGCCAATTGGAACGCCTTGTGGCGGATCCATTGGAACAACCTTGCCATTTTCATCAACCGTCATTATTTTTTCGGCATTTGCCACACCTTGCATTGATAGAACGCGATCGTTCATATCACGAACAATCCATTTTGCCGTACCATCTGTTAATTCCGCACCAACGGTTGTTGATAGATTCAATAGATAGAATGATGTTGTACCCGCTTGAATGCATTCTAAATACAAATTTGATGGTAATGAATATACATGTACAACATCACCAACAACGTATGCGGTTGATCTTTTTAATGGCATGCGCGCAACATCAATCAAATCGTTTATCTTTTTGAATAGATCAATAGAATTCATCAATGTTGATATTTTAGGAACTTTCATTTATTACACCGCCTATTCCGTTTGAATGGTTGCGGAAACCGCTACAAAACCATCAAATTTTTCAAAAGATTCAAGGATGATACCATCTTCGTTTACGGTAACACCAACCATCACTTCTTCAAAACCATCTTCAATATTGCGATATACACCCACAACGTTTGTATTTTCGGTTTCAATTGTGTATTTATAACCAATGCCGCCAGAAACCCATGCAGAATCGGTTGATTCAATATAAATTCTGGCAACACCGTTGGTATAATTAATCAACAATTGTTCTATTTCATCTTTACGTTGGTTCATGTAATTTTCCCATTGACGCAACAATGATGGATAATTAGCGGTAATATGATCATCTGCATCAATGGTTTCGGAAACGATCATCATTGCTTTCAAAGAGTACCAAACCGCGTGATCGGTATCTTTGAACATAATTTGATAATCAACATGCCCGATCTGGCTTGTGGAATAGTTCATTACATCCCATGTAACAACCAAATTGCCATCTTGATCAAATGATTTTGTCAACATGGTTTCATCAATTACATCGTTAATACTTGTGATTGCATACGGGATCAGATCTGCCAGATTCACAGAATCATAATCGGTTGTGTCCAATGTGAATTGCAATCGGTATGTATCATTACTGTATTGTTTTAAATTGATCACGGCGGGCAGAATTTGCCGTGATTGGATCTTTAAATTCAATTTTTACACCCCTTTTCACGGGAAAATAAAAAGCACCGATTGATTTCGGTGCTTTAATAATTTGTTTTATTTTAATTTTGCCAATTCTGGATTTTCCCTATCAAAAATTAACTTTTGTTCTTTTGTTAATTTCTGCGGATAATCTTGAAAGAAATTAAAAATATGTTTTTTGTCAAAAGAAAAGAGATATTCGCCACGATTTTCAGTATCAAAAATCCACCAGATTTTATCGGTTTCATTATCTTTGTAAAAATCACTTAACATCGCCCAAAACCCCTTTCATTTGATCTTCATCGTTTGTATTTATGTATTCCAACAATGCTTGAAATTCTGCATTTTCACCCAATGATTCAATATCAATTAATGTGCTTGTCATTTCTAATTTTATACCAATTGTGGTATATGATTTTTGACATTTAAAACGGCGTTTTAATATATCATCACTTAATCGTTTAAATTTGTTTTCTTCGGGTTTTCTGCTTTGTAATTCCAAATATTCATAATGAAAATTTAAACTATCATCATAAATTTTTCTAACAATGGCAGCATGTCCACCAATCGCAAGATAATATTCTTTATCATCTTTAACGTTTTGCAACAATCTTCTAATCGCTTTAAAATCATTAGTATCTTTTTCGGTATATGATGTTACGCCATCCAATTGCGCAATTTTACTAATATTTCCGTTTGTGGCAAAAACTTCGCGCGATTTACCACCGCGGAAATCGCGCACATCAAAACCCATTTTATTACCAACATATGCGAATGCAGCGGATGAACATGAACCTTTTGTCATATCTCCACCCGCAATTTTATCAACAATTTCTTCGCTTGTCAAAACATTTTCTAATTCTTTATATGATTTGACTTGAACACCATCTTTGATTAGTTTTTCACGCACATCACTTGCCTTTTCTGGAACGGGTTTGCGTTTTGAGATTTTTATTGGTTCTTGATTATTAGATGTTGATTCCAATTTTCCTTTAGGTTTCTTGAAATATTTGTCAATAATTGCGCCAACACGATTCACATATTTCATTGAACTTTCATTCACATTATATTCATTTGGCAATTGCACGCCCAATTGGTTTGATTTGTAAACGGTGAATGCTTCCGCCATAAATTCATCAACATCATCATGTGAATAAAAACTAATGCTAACTTTATGATCAAATCGATAATCTTTTTTATAATCGCGGAACGTTTTTTGCATTTCTTTCCAAAATGCTTCGGTTTTTTCATCATACATTCCCTTTTTCGCATAATGAGAAATTGTGAATGAATGTGCAAATTCATGAATTGCAACCGCGCCCCTTGTGGATCGTAAACGCATTAATCCACTAAAATCAACATCACCATCCGCATCAATTTTATCTTCTGGTTTTGCAACCCTAACCATTGTCAATCTGGTATCGTATTCGCCGCATAATTCTTCCAATATGCGTTTGGATTCCAATCGATTTGGTTGATCCATTGATTTATCAAATACAATTGGAACACCATTTATATTAGTAAATTGCATTGGTTTTGGTTGTGCTTGTTGATTTTGAACATTTGGTAATATTTGTTTTGAATCCAACAATTTCACGAATTCTGGATCAAGTTTGGTTCTTTCACCCTTCATATATGCTGCAAACGATTCGGCAAAATATTCACCTTGTGTTGCATTCGCATAACCAGAAATATTTGGTGCAAATTGACTTTTACGGGATCCAATATCGTTTATTTCTTTAGGTTTCAACAATTGCCATTGAACATGATGTCCAATTTCATGAGTGAACAAACCTTTGATTGATTTACCATCAACCAAATCGCGCCCCGCCTTTTGATAAATCAATGCCTTTTCTTTGTCAGCACCCTTCAATTTATCAATGTTATTTATAACAGTATTCCATGCATCTTCGGATCGTTTCACATATGTTTCAAAAGATTTTGCATTCTTCACAACATCTTTATTAATGTAAATGCCACCTTCTGCGGGAGAATAACTAAACACGGCATCCGCACCATCTTTAAATGCTTTTTTACCGATTGCACTTGTCGGTGAAACGGTTATAATACCATTTAGTTTTGGCAAATCAAAACGATTGAACGCATCGGTTAAAGCACGGTTAATTTCATTTGCATGTTCAATGGATATGCCTTTGAAATTTACATCGTTTTTAAAATGTGGCGCATAACCATCACCAATGAATTGTTTTGCAAATTCTTGTGCTTCTTCAATTGTTTTTGCTTCAACAAATTTATATTTCAATTCAATCGGTTCGGGTTGTGGTTCTGGTTCTTTTGGTTTCCAATCTGGATCAACTTCAAATGGTTTTTCTTCACCGTCAACAAATGCTTTTTTCCATTCATTGTATTTGGTATCAGCGGGAACCAAATATGTTTTACCATCTGCACCCCTTGCGGCACGTTTGGAATCTGCATCATCTGCAAAATATGGAACTGTTACGGTTCGGCAATTAGGATGGAACGGCGGCGCGGTTGTTCCGACATTGTATTCAGACATTTTGAACACTTGCCCATCTAAACCCGCACACACATCACATGTCAGATCATCCAACGTTGCAACAATCTTGTATTGTTCAACATCCAATTCCTTGTAACATTCTTTTTGTGCTGCGCTTGCCATCGCTGCCGATTCTGTCATTATCAAACGCCGTGCATTGCTTTGTGAAACACTCATGCGTTCTGCCAATGTTTTCACCGCACGTTCTGGATCTTCGCCACGTATGATCGATTGTGTTAATTCTTGATGTAAAGTATTAACCAATTTATCACGTTGTTCCCATATGCGTTCGGAAAAATTCTTTCCATCAACCGCCCATGGTTTTGATATTACATTATCAATTCGGCGTTCATCCAATCGTTCCAGATCCCAACCAATACCAATGCCACGTTGGATTTCAAACGCGGTATGATAATAGTTTTCTGAATAAACTTCGCGAACGCGTTCATCAACAACATCTTGTTCCGCCGCCATTACAGATTCCGCACGTTGTTGGATCTGCAATTGCAATGCTTCTAATCTGGAAATATGATATCTTGCGGATGCGTTTTCCAATTGTTTGATCCATTTCGGATCCAATGCGTTTTCGGTTCCGTACTTGATGTAATCTTCAACATTCCATTTCAGTTCTTCAAGTTCTTTTGCATCCAATAACTTGCGGGCATCTGCAAGATTTATTTCATTGTTGTTCGCAAATCTTGCATACCACGCATTGATTTCCTTTTGCATTTCCGCCATTTGTTTGCGGTAAATATTTTCTATTTCGTGATAACTTTGAACATTCCCATCATATCGGGATTGTTCAAGAATTTCCATTCGTTTATTCCAATATGATGCGGGTTTCATTATTCATCACCGTTTCAATCATCATTGTTCGGATCATCGTTGTTATTTCCAAATGATCCTTGATATAAATCAATATTTTTCTGCTTTTCTTCTTCCAATGCTTCAAGTTCTTTCAGCGGATCACGTGTGAACGGATGGTTTGCAATAATAGTTTCGGTTGATACAATACCAACACTATTTTTGCAATTGTTGATCATTTCAGATTCATTAACAATCATGTCGCGATCAAATATGATATCAACATCAACATCGTTGTAATCGCCAACGCCTTCATTTGCTAGATGCTGATCAATGAACCACAACAAATCATCAAATGATGCTTGAAATTCCATTTCCATTCCGTTTGCATCAAGATCAATCTTTGAATACATGGATCGCAGATTCATTTCATTTGGGGAACCATTCATTCGTTCATCATCGGAATCAAACCCGCGGGCATTGTCGATCAATGCTTTCTTCAACACCTTCAAGATAGATTGATAATTTTCCGAATTAACTTGAACTTGCAATGTTTCAACGCCACCATCGCAACCGTCAATGGATCTAACCTTTACAACACCATATAAAGAAAGATTGTGGCGAAATTGCCCCAGATCTTCACCATCATAATTCTTTAGAATCAAAATAGTGTTTCTGTTATCTTCTTGCATATTGTTCATGAAATCAGATTCAATTTCGTTGATTGCATCTTGCAGGATCTTTACGCGATGGATCAATGCAATTTCATCATCGTTGTATTTAAACGGAACCATTGGAACACGATCCCAATTCAACGGTGTAATGTTGCCAGCTTCATCTTCTGCAAACACATGATATGTTGATGGATGTTCAACATCCTTGATCAGTTTTCCACTATTGAACACATAACGCCAAACGCCTTGTGTATCGTACAATTCAACGTATTCAACGGTTTTTTCTGTGCTGCCTTCATAAACCAAACGTTTATAGACACGAACAACCGCATCCAATTCGGTGTGTTCATCATCTTTCCAGAATGGTAAAATTTCATATGGTTCAAATCTGCGGAACTTGAATTCACCTTTTTCATTGTAGTATGGATGGATCCAACCAATTGCACCATTCAAACAATCCTTGCCGATGTTCTTTAATAAACGTGCAAATTGTTTGCCCAACACATTTTTTAGTTCTTCGGTGTATTTATCATCATCAGATTTGAATGTGATCGGTTTGCCTAATAAATAATTGACTTTCTGATCCACCATGTTTGCGTAAATATTATCCAATATTTTATTATTGGGTAAATTATCAACGCGGCATATTGTACCACCTTCACCAATAGCAGTTCTTTCACGTGTCAGAATGTCATGATCACCGCGATAATATCTTGCACCATCAATTTGCATTTTGTGATATGGTGATTTCTTCCAATTGGCAATTTCACGTGCAAGGAAATCAAGATCTTTGATTCTGCTTTCTGCACCTTCTTTGATAATGCCTTTCAATCTTTCCATATCCGTTCCATAATCAAAAAAAGTAAACATTTAATTCACCCCATCATTTGAAACTGAAAAGATCGCCCGTTTGCAAATCTTCTGTTGCATAACGTAAAGCATCCATCAAATGGTTGAAATCATCGATTGGAACATTCAGTTTCTTTCCAAATTTATCTTGCGCCCACGAATAATTGCTAATTTCTGTTAGGAAATTAACGCATCGCGGATGAATGATGAATTCAAAATTCTGTAAAAATTGAATTCCATTATTGATTGAATCTTTACCTTTACGCGCTTTACGAATACCATTCAATCCTAGATTCCGCAATTCTTGAATACTTTTCGGTTCTGCTGAATCACCCGTGATTCTTTGATGAACCAATCCCATATGTTCAATACGTTTGTAGATCATATCATTCGTTAAGCCTTTTTCGTAAAGTTCATCATATATGTATATACGTTTTTGATCTATATCAACCAACGTACATGGCAATGCCGTTGGATCGTTTGTATAACCAAAATCCAAACCGTAACGTGGAACAACTGATGGTTGTTTTGCAATTACTTTCGGATCAAATTTTTCTTCACGCCAATTTTCAAAGATCAAACCTTCAACAACGCCCCAATTGCCCAAACCCGCAACATTGTAACGTTTGGGGTTTCGGATCTTCATGGTTTCAAACATTCTGCGATCGGCATCATCCAACCATTCATTGCACATGTAGTTTGTTGTCATTGTCAAAATGTCGGGATCTTCTGGATGATCAAAGAATCGTTTCTTTAACCAATGTTTATCATTCCATGGGTTGAATGTAATGGTAAATTGCTTGAATAAACCTTCGGGAACTTCACCGCGGATTGATTCATTGATAAAATCAAAATCTTCTTCACGCATAAATTCATATGCTTCTTCTCATTTGTGTTGCGAATAAACCGTTTCCGTTTATTCTCTTATACTTTCATATAAGATCAGACTATATCTTCACGTGTTATTTGCACGTGTCCCCCGTTTCGAATGCACTTGCATCCTACGCCTTGCGGCTAGTCGTTGAACGTTTTATTTAACATCTTGATATGCTAAACCACGAACAATCAAACCAATTACACGATTTGTAACACCGTATTTTTTACTTAATGCAACCGTACTATAATTGCGATTATACGGAACATATTCTTTTCGAATTTGGCGAATTTCGCTTTCTGTCAACTTCGAATTTGTGTTTTTCACACCTTTGATTGATTTTTTCAATTTGTGATTATAAGCATGATACATTTGTTCCGAACGATCCATCCATTCCAAATTTTCAACATTATTATTCAATTTGTTGCCGTCTTTATGATTTACGGTTTCTTTGTTATCTGGATTTGGGATAAATGCTTCGGCAACTAAACGATGAATTCTGGCGGTAACATCTTTACCATTATGAAGCAATCGGATTTTCAAATAACCATCGCGTGTTGGATGTGTTTTTCTTATTTGAGAATTACTAACATTCTTCACACGCCCCAAATTACTAATTTGATAATAACCTTCAAATCCTTTTATATCACGCCAAATTTCCATCATTTGTACCATCCTATTCAATTGTTAAATAACTTCGCTTCTGATTGCCCACGCCTTGAATCGTTTGGGTGTCCCAGAAATTAAAGGGATTTATTATAGTGTGAACCGAAATAAGTTAATCCACACCCAACACAAACAACCGTGTTCAACCGCGATTGATGTGATCTTCAACGGATCATCTAAACCGCGGAATAGTATTTTCTGCCCCGTTGGTTTATAGATGATTTCCATCGGTGATGTTGTTACCTTAAACCATGGTTCCACTTTTAATCTTTTCATTGCCCAACAAAGATCCGCGAAACATGAATTGCGCAATGTTCGTTCAACCTTGCGTACAACCAATAGATTTGCCGCAGGATGTTTTATAATGTTGTGTATATACCACAACGCCGTTGTTTTGCTTTTCTTGCTTGCGCGGGAACCTTTACACACGCGGTATCGTCCTTTATACCGAAAAAACGCGCCATATCCTGCGCCCACCAGATCGGCAATGTTTACTTCAATTTGTTGCCCCATACAAATCGTCCTTTCAAAATCCCCGCGCTTTGCAAGAAAGAGGAAAATTATATGACATCAAAGAAATTAATCTTTGATTTCCGCTTCACCAACGATCACAATCGGAACAACATTGTTTCCGCTTTGATCATTATTGAATCCGCCTTTCATTTTTGCCAAAAGTTCCAATGCCTTTGTTGCATCGCGGATGGATGCTTTCTTTTTCATGATCCGTGCAGATGAACAACCATCACCCGTTCCTTCAACAACGATTTGTTCTTCTTCCAAACCTTGCATTGCGATCATTGTCAAACGTTCTTTGATCTGTTCAAGTGTCAGAATCGCTGCGGTTTCGCTTTGTTTCTGCAATTCTTCTATACGGGCTTTTACACTAGCCTTTTTTAGCAATCTAGTACATTGAACACCCGCAACCGCATAGTTTTTCACTTTGTATCCTGCTTCAAGATATGATTTTGTACCATTGCCCGTTTGGGCATACAATTGGCAGAACTTTTCTTGTTTTACTGTTAATGCCACGAACGGCAACCCCTTTCACAATATATTTATGAAAATAGAAAACACGCACCGAATTTTCATCCGAATGCGTGTTAGCAAACATTTCATATTTATTTGATGATAATATTATATCATCTTGCAAACCTCTTGTGAATGGCACGTTTTTTGCACGTTTTTTGCATCAAGATTCATTGATGCATAATTTCGTTGATGCTTTCATCTGGAAAAATCTTGATTTTGATCTGATTAACCAAACGGTTCTTGTTTCTGGATATTGTAGAAACATCTTTCCCGTAATATTCCGCAATATCTTCAAGATTAATCTTTCTAAAATATCGCATTACCAACACTTGATAATACGGATCATTGCCAACGGAACCCAATGCAGCATCAATCACCGAAACACAACGGATCGTTAAACGCATACTATTTTCTATGCTTTCGATATATTCATCGATCTGTTCTTGTTCCGTTTTGATTTCGCGCATGCCTTCATCACCGCTGAATGATGTGATGGATTTCGATTTTTTGGGCAAACCGTATTTTTGCAGATCCGCAATCATTGTTCTTTTCTGCTTGATCACATCTTTGAAATCACAATAGTTATACAATAATTGTTCGGTTTTCTGGAACGCATTTTTCTTGTTTTCCTTCAACATATCCTGCAATTTCAGTTCACCGATACATCTTCCGACAACATTTTCAATCAGTTTTTGCATTTCAATATCGTTCATTTTCAAAACCTCAAAAAGTAGTGTATGACATTTTGTCAAATTAAAATAACATCTTGTAAATTTTTTTGAACACGGTTCAAGATCTGGTTCAAGATCTCCGCCAAAAGTTCAACATCTTTTTTGACATCTTGAACCCCTTCAAACCCTTGTGGCACAACGGTTTCGGGGTTTGGGTTCAAGATGGTTCAATATATATTACTATATATTTTTATATTATTACGGAATATTTTTTGTTGCACAAAATAAATATTACACATATTTTATTAATCATTATATATAAGAACTTAAAAACATCTTGAACCATGTTGAACCGCACCCCGCAAACCCTATTGCCCAATGGGTTTCGGACGGTTCAACATCTTCAAAAACATCGTGAACCATCTTCCCCACATCTTGAACCGACTATATTTATTGACGGTACAACCACCAGAACAAAAGCATATTGAAACCGATCCACACAACCATTCCCGTTGCGATCACGGAAACGCATTTCCATTCGTAATCATACATTGGTGATCACCCTTTGAAAATTTTAAACATCATTGTGATCTGCATTGCGATAATTGACATTAGCAGATAGAAGATTGTTTGATCGTTATTATGATTTAAACGGTTATGGGCAGCACAGATCAAATTTAAAGCCGCAACAAACAACAAACTAATCATTGGATATTTGCTCATTTGTATCACCCCTAATCAAAAACCCTTCTAATGCGCAGCATGTTTTTACGGATCTGTTTTGCAAGATCAATCACATCGGAATTATACGGGCGGTAAACACCGTAATTCATAAAGAAATCATCTTCATCATCGAATTTGTTATAATCGATGTGTTCTTGCACATGTTCGCGCAATTGTTTCATCATAACTTCGGTTGAAACCAACAATTCTTGAACTTCTTCCAATTGCTTCATGGGAACCACATTTGTTTTATATTTCGCCATCATTTTTTCACTTCCTTAATTTACGCCCGCAATGGTAACAGTAATCACAATATTCACCCGACATATCTTTTTCATAAACGTCGCTATCAGCAGAAAACTTTTTGCCACAATACACACAGCGTGGTTTATTTATTATCTTATCCATAGTTAATCACCTCATTCGGTTTAAGTCGCACAGAATTGCAAGATTTCACCATTGTTTTTATCTCTGGAAAAATAAGAAACAACATCTCCATTTACTTCTGCTTTAACAACATAAGCAGCAAAAAAATCAGAACTATAGGCAAAATCTTCGTCTTTAAGAGTATTTTCCGCAACTTCCAATGCTTTGCTAAGTTCAGTATAAACTCCTAAAACTTTTGTTTCTTCGTATCCACTTATCATTGAAAGATAAACATATTCCATAATTATTTGTTATACCTCCAATCAACATTATGATTTTTACAAAACTCTTTAACGGAAAGATATAAAAATCGTGCTTCAAAGCCAGTCAAATATTGTTTGCGTTTTTCTGTCATTGACATCACCTCAACTTCTGTCCGCAACAAGGACAATAATCGTCTTTTTTTATTACTTGATTATTACAAATCGGACAGTTACAAGCCAATCGAAATGACGACCAATATCTTCTTGGAGCAGGCAACAGTTTCTTAAGGTTTTTGATTACTGCTTTAGCTTCTCGGATTTCTCTTTTTGCAGAATCAGAATGAAACTTCATACCTTTAACTGTTTTGCAAAGAATACGACTTGACAAAAAGAATTTATTGTTATAAATTATCATTTTTTGATAACCTATTACATTTCTTATCGCTCGTTCTTCCTCGCTTATACTAGCGAGGAATTTTTTGCGTTCTGGTGTCAACTTCTGCTCCTCCTCAAGCCTTTCATAATAAAACTTAATTGGCTTATCAAGTTTTACAGTTTTCATAACAAGTCCATATTTTAGAGCAAGCCGATAATTAAAATTCTTTTGCAGATTATTCATTAACATACCTTGAATATTTGCTCTAAAATCTTCTTCCTGCCAAGTAGATTTATAAAAATTACATTGTCTACAAGCAGGACGCAAATTGTTTATACTGTTATCGACTTCCTCAAAATTAAGTTCAGAACGCCAAACAGACTTGATATGGTCTGCTTGCATATCACTTAACTTGGGCAACTCGCAACCACAGTATGCACAATGTTTGTTATATTTAAGCCACAATGTTTCTCGTATCTTTTTAGATATAGGCTTTTTGCGTTTTTCTGTCATTATAACCACCCCAACCATTTCGCAATAAATAAGCCGATTGTAATTGAAATTACATTTTTTAAAAATTCAATAATCAAGTCTTTCATAACATCACCTACATAGAATAATCGCCTTGAACACGGTATAGAAATTGTTGTTCCGCTTGTTGCAATACTTCAACAACTGTTTTGATTTCAATCT
The DNA here is from genome assembly GCA_024402765.1 of Alphaproteobacteria bacterium. Lineage (GTDB taxonomy): Bacteria > Pseudomonadota > Alphaproteobacteria > Rs-D84 > Rs-D84 > Enterousia. Next base: position 31,576 of record JAKSTC010000006.1, on the reverse strand, counting down.
TTTCTTGATTAGCCATTATTGATCACCTTCCTTTAAATAATCATCACCATATCCCGTGCATTCATAGCAATAATCAAAATCATAATCATCGTCACGATCAGAACCAATCATTGATTTTCACCGCCCCTATATCACTTCGCCACTTTCGCGAATGCTTGATCTTTTTCCAATTCAACAATGGCACAAACCTTAATATCATATCTTTGCCCCAACAAATGTTTTAATTGTTCAATACAGATTTCAACATCTGCGATTTCTGCAAGCATATCATTAAATGCCTTGCCAATGCTCATTTCGGTTTTCTGTCCGATGCCGCGGGTTCGGTTAAATTTGCTGATCGCTTTGATCAGTTCGCCACATTCTTCCATTGTTTGGAATGTCATTGTGTCTAAACCCAATGTTTCCGCGTTTTGCTTTGAAATTTCATTCATTGGTTTTTCACCCCCAAATCATCATGTGTCAAAATGTGTTCTTGAACATCATCTACACCCCAAAATCGGCGTTTATAATTTTCTTTTAACCATTTTTGAAATGCTTCATTCAATGTTTCTTCCAAACTTTTGATATCTTCACGGGATAAATCATCCATACAATCATCAACCCCACAATAATTAAATGCACAATCACTAATTGATTCAATGATGTTTTCTACATCATATTTGGTGATTTTGGGTTCATAGAAATCGCATTTCGCGGTTAAAATTTCAAATGTTTTGTTTTCTGCCAAATCAATATCATCGATTTCGGCGGTTAAATCATCTTTGCCATTTTCAATTGCATCTTCTCTTGAATCATAACAACCATAATAATATTCACCATCATTGATTGAATAACAATACTTATCCATCATTTCACTTCCTTCACACAATGGTTCCAACGTTGGATTGCATATTCTTTTCCGTATTTACTATACCCCGTAACTTTTGCACCGCAGAAATTGCATTCAACAACAAATGTTATTTTATTTTCTGCATACACACGCGCGTTTGATCCGCAGAATGGGCAACGTTTCAAATCTGAATCAACCATTTTGTTCATCACCTTCCCAATAATCGCAAATCAAGTTTTTGGGGCAAATGGATGGATCACCGTTTTCATCACAAAACAAAGAACACATATGATCCCAACCACTCCAATCACAATGCAAACATGTTAAACAATTAACATCGCAATCAATAATATTTTCCATTCTGTGAATCGCCCCTTTCTTCCCAATGCCAAACATCACCGATGGTTTCTTTGAACCGTTCACGATCCGTAAACCGATTGAATGTTTTTGCCAATGATTCGCAGCATGCACCGATAAAAATGCCGATGCACAAAATTAAAAATACCAGAACACGCACAATTTTGATTGGAATAGAATCCATTATCTTTTTAAACCACTTTTGGTAATTGTATCTTTTCAATTTCGCCACCTTCTTCAAAGAAAATGCAAGCATCACCAGATGCACGAACAAAATATCGATCAATATCGCATCGATATCCTTCGCATCTTTTTCTGGATCTTGTGGGATAACAATGTTTGCAATCCTTGCATTTGAAACCCGTAACATATTCAATGTGTTCATCTGAAACATCACAATACGCCATTAAAATCACTCCAATTCAATTTTACAATCATTTCAACCACTTGATGTTGATTAGTTTACAGTTTGTGATAATCACCAAAAACAATGCCGTAATCAACCAATTTTCATACATGAAATATATAATTTCTTTTAATTCCTGCATTTTACCACCCCGTTGTTTTACCATTAAAAATCACAAAATTTATACGTTTTTATGTGAAAAAATCACATTTTATGTACGATTTTGTGCATTTTCTTCATATTTTGGTATAAATCTATCATATAAATCATCAAAAACAACGGGAATTTTATCGTGAAATTCTTTGAGGATTCCGCATGCAAGATCACGGATTTTTGGATGTGCATCCACTTCACAACGTTTGATAAAGAACCAACGCCATTCGCGCAAATTATAAGTCATTACAATTTCGGATTTCAAACATGTTGGGAGAATATCGCGGGCATCCTGCGGTTTAATTCCTTCATCAATCAACGCATTGTATACATCTTCAATTTGCCCCATTAAACGGATAACACGATGATCGTTTTCAAGGGATTTCGGCAAAATTACTTTAATGCGTTTGTTATATTTGGAATCAAATTTTTCATCACAATAATTGCAATATCTGGTAGATTCCTGCGAATATGCCGCCAAACGATGGCGAACAATTTCATGTGTAATTCCACGATCGGTGTATGCTTTCACGGTGATGGAAACGTGTTCCAAAACGGATTCGTGTTGATTCTTGATAATCATCTTTAAAAATCGAATGTAAGAATCATCCGTGATGTTGTGTTCTGCCTTGTAGCAAACCTTTCCGCAACGTTCAATTTTCTTTGCAATGGCAATGCCATCAATCGAACCATCAATTTTAAAAGATTGTTCTACAAATTCCATTATTTTTTACCTTCTTTCAAACGATCTTCAATTTTCAATGTTTGGCATTGAATATCTTCTAACAAATCATAAATACCATCAATATCATTGCGATATTCATCTGCTGCTTTTCTGAATGTATGCCCCAAATATGCAAAATACAGAACCATAAAAAATATGATGCAGCCCAATTCCATCATGGTTTCACTTCCTTTCCATCTGGATCGAACCAATGAATTTCATTATCCCATCTATACGGGCATTCACCCTTTTCGGGATTTTCACGGGCAACGGGTATGCCCGATTTTAATAATATTTTTTTGAATTTACATGATTTTACTTTTGATCCTTGCGGGCATCGGCAACATGTCCATTGTGCCATTTCCAGAACATCCATAAAATCATCCCAATCCAATGTAATTGTTCTTTTTTGATGTTCTAATACACAAACCAATGATTTTTCCACAACCACAACATCGGTTTTGCTTACGCGTTTTTCCAACCCATCACGCGTGTTTTGATCAAGATGTTGAACACGCGATTCAATAACTTTCGTGATTAAAGAATCGGCGCATTTCAACCATTTGCGCCATTGCGGATCAATGCAACTTTTGGCAATGGATCCGCAACCTTTCGCAAATTCTTGTAAACAAATCAAATCATCAAATTGGTTAGAACTTAAATAGGGATCTTTATTCATGATATTTATAATAATCGGTAACACCCAATGCAATTGATCTTGCAAATTCTGTTTGTGAATCTGGATTCATGAGCAATTGAACATCGTGTTCGTTGCTGATATATGCGCATTCTATGAGAACGGCGGGCATTATAGTTTTTTTCAAAACGTAATAGTTCGCTTCACGAACACCGCGATCATATGTTTTCATGCGATTTGTAATCTGATATTGAATGTGTTGTGCTAATTTATCCGCTTCACCGCCACGCCAATAAACAAATGTGGTTGTTCCATTTGGTTGCGGATCGAATACAGAATCCGCATGAATAGAAATAAATAAATCAAAATTGCCTTGATTTGCACGATTTGTAATCGCCCGCAATTCGTTTTCTTGAATGAATTCGCATTCATATCCACCCGCAGCATTCAAAAATTCAATTGCTTTCATTGCGATTGATTTTGCGATATCCGCTTCATGAACATTGTATTTTCTGTTAATTGCACCCCAATCCAATTGCGGATGATGCCCCGCATTGATTAAAATTCTGATCATATCAATTACCTTTTCCACATAAAATTGTGTTTTCATTAATTTGAATGATTTCCAGATTCAAAGATTTCAAATATGGTACGTTCATGTAAATGTTACCGCGATTCAATGTGATTAAACCATCGTGTTCAATTACACAAAACATTTCAACACGCCCATCGGGAAACGCAACCAGAACTTTTTCATCGATGTGATTTTTCAGTTCATTCAACGGAATGTGCAAATTGGTTTCTTTTTCCAAATCACGTAATTCATACATCGCCCACGCAATAATGAAATAAACGGCAATATCACCAATGCTTTCACCGACTTTTGCACCGTGAAGATTGTTATTATAAACATGTGCAATATGCTTGCCCACATAATCTTTCAATGCTTCAAAACGCGCATCCATGCTTTCTTCACCATAACGCAATTTTGCGCCACGGGTGAAATTTGCCAATGGATCTTGATCCGCATATTGGGTTTGTTTTGTTATAAACAGATCTTGAATTTCTTTGATCTTCTTTTGGATAACTTCATTGAATGTTTTTTGATCAACCATTATTTTTGCCACCTTTCATTGCTGATCCGATTGCAGCACTTGCCGTTGGATCTGATTTGGTTCTATTAGCGCAGAATGATTCGAAATCACCATATAATTCCTTTAGTTTTTCGGCATCTTGCATCAAACGTTGCTTTTGCAATTCTTCTGCACGGTTCAGAATTTTTGTTATATCATCTTCCTGCATGATCTTTTTGGCTTTTACATATTCAAGTAATGCCCGTAATTTATATTGGGCAATATCTTGATGATAATTCATTTCATGTTGCCAATGTAGGATTTGCCGTAAATATGAACGTAACATTGAATTTTCTTGAATTAATGCTTGTAAATAGGATCCGCGGGCATTTTTAATCTTTTTAGTGTTCAGATTGTATCGTTCCATAAGATTTTGAACAAATGTATCTTCACCCGCCATTACATGCCCGCATTTGATGCAACGTATTACGCGGAACATTACACATCACCTTGTTTTCTGTTTACAGAATTTTCAACGGCAAATCCTTCTGGATAACGCGCTTTTAATTTATCAACATTCATTTGCATAATGCCCGACAAACCGTAACCGATGCAATCTGCAATTAATGCAATGTACCACATGCAATCGCCCAATTCTTTTGCAAGATGTTCAACATCTAATTCATGTCCTTGCATAAAGCATTTTTTCACCATGTCAGCAACTTCGCCAGATTCGCCACACAAACCCAATGCACCATTGATTAATTGTTCATGTTCTTCCAAGTCAATATTAGCGGTTCTCAATGCCATGTTTTGATATTGGTTGCCATTAATACATGCATTATAAGATGCGTGATTGTATTCCACTTTCTGCAAAATTTTTTCATTCAACATCTTCTTTATTTCCTTTCTGATATTTTCCACACCCTTTCGGGAAATTTAATGGTTTGTTTTTACATGCCATTTTACATTTGAAATACTTTTCACATAGCAAACAACACAAACCACGTTTACTTTCCGCACAAAACCATTCGGGATATGGGCATGGGGGTTCATATTTGTTTTTATCCATGAATATCACTTCCGTTTCGCAAATACACGTTGTTTTTCGCCCATAATCTTTTTATTAACAATTTCAAAATCAAAATGTTTGGTGATCTGGCGGGAAAATTCGATTCTGCTCATTGCTTGTAAATTGTTGATCAAGCAATATGATTGATATTTTTCAAATACAATCTTTGTTGGTTGATTTTCAATTTCATCAATGCCGCATTCTTTAAAGAAACCAACGATTGGATTGTTTGTTTCTTCGTAAACTTCCATTTCCTTTTGAACACGTTCGGATTTAGTAAACGAACGGTTTTTTAATACACGTTTTAAACCCAGAATTCCCAATTTAATCAAATATTCAACACATTCTTCCTTGCGTAAATCATATTTGATGTATGGACGATAATCGGGATCATCTTTTGTAAACGTTGCATTAAATGGGATAATGGTTAAACGATCCAGAACCGCGCCCGTTTTATCTTTGATTCTGGGAATGTTATTTGCGCTGAATAGGAATTTTGCATAATTGTTGAAATCAAATGGATCTTTACCCTTTCTTTCAACATTGATGCGATCACCCGTAACCAACTTTTTAAAAATTGCAGGATTTGCAATGAATTCATCACCGATATCATCACCAATATTTGCAAGTTTGCCAAACAATTCCGCGGTTTTAAAACGATCGCCCAATTCTTTCAAATCCAACGCACACGTGTTTTCATCACCTAAAATTGTTTTAACCATATCAAGGAATGTTGATTTACCGTTCGATTTATCGCCCGTCAATATGAAACATTTGCGCAATTCGTTTCGTTTATAGAAACAATAACCAATGCATTCTTCAAGTAATGCGCGGATCTGCGGATCCTGCACCGCCATTTTGTTCAATGTGTTATCAACCAATTCCGCACGTGCTGCAAGATTGTAACACCAATTGATTTTATTTGTGATCACAAAATCTGGTGAATACTGATTGAAAGAATCATCCATAATGTTCAAGATCCCGTTTTTAAACGCAATATAATTTGCAGATGCGGGAACCGTATTTTCCGAAACCAATAATTCCAAATACGCCATTACTTCGGATCGTTTGGATCTATTCAGATTTGGAATGTGTTTGATCATCGCTTGTTCAATTTCGGTTTGTCCTTCAACATAGATTCCATCTTTGTATATGTGCAATTGTCCATTAATCTTGATAATGTGATGGTTGTTTTTCAAGAACGTTGCGAATTTATCAAATAAAAATGTTGTTCCCTTGTAAAATACGGGTTGTTGAAATGATTCATCACGCAAAATTGTTTCAAGTTCAGATTCTTTCAACGGATCTTTCAAAATGTATTTATTGATGATCCTAATGCATTGGCGGGATTCATCAACCGAAAAATCATAAGATTGCAATGTCAATATATAATTGAACAACCCTTGATTTCTTCCATCGTGTTCACCCAGATTTACAAATTCGGCACGGGTTTTAATTGGTGTCAAGAATTTTGGAACATCTTCATATTCATCGGAATCATAAAGGATTTTACGTTCTACGTTGTTATACTTTAGGATTTCGATTGAATTGCGTTTGCCCAATTTAATATCGGATGGTAGACAAACCGCCAATGTACAACCCGTTTTATTACGTTCAACACGCCCATTGTTTTTGAAAAGAAAGTGTTTTCCACGGGTTGTTTCATACACCCTACATTTCAAATTTTCACCTTTTACGATATCAAAAAGAATTTCAGATGCTTCATGATCATCGATATCGATCAGAATGGCATTTTCTGCAAGTACACCCGCAAATTCTGGCGCATCCTTCACATCATCATACTTTTTGAAATGCGTTCGGTTCCGCAATGTTTCGGTTGATCGTTTTTCTTTTGTTAAAATATAACCTTTGAAAAATTCATCCATAATTAATCACTAAACTTTCATGTTATTAAACCCCAAAATCTTTCAATCGCTGATTTGCTAAATCTATATACCATTGACGATCTAGTTTTTCGGGAACTTTCATGTGGTTCACATCGCCGTTTTCAATAAAGCAATGTTCTGGTGTCAATGCAAATTTTTCTGGGTTCGCCCCTTCTTGTTTTACTTTGAATACACCTTTGTCATGTTGGGATTTGGATGCAAACACACGCAACGTTTGTTCATTCAACCTTTTTGATCCATGCATTGCACATAAATATTTGCTTGAAACCTTTACAATCTTTTGAAAGTATTTCAAATCATTGCAATCGTTGATGGTTCTTTCAACGGGTATATTGTGCAAATAGAAATCAATCAATGCTTTGTTTATGATCGGCAGATCATTATCAAGATTGTTTAGTTTCTTAACGTATGCACCTTTTGATTTATAATGCCCATCGGCATCAACAATGATGTAATTATTTACATCTTTTTGGAACACTTTTTCAAAAAGATCAAATTCAAGCCGCATTCCCGTTCGTTCTTCCCATTCCCAACAAATATCATCAATTAAATCGTAATCATCCATTGATCGCAATTTTAGCAATACACCATCCGTGTTGGATTGGATGATTTCACAATGATCCATTAACTTTTCGATTAAATCAAGTAACAAAAGCATCCCAGAAACACAAACCGAATTCGCCATACACGGATCGAACATGGGGTTGAAATTGTCTTTCATGGCTCCATACGAACTATTAAGCACGATTTTTAATGGTGCTTGTCGGGGATCCTTGTTTTTCTTATATTCCAAACGGCGATGGTATATTTCTTCATACTTTTTTGGTTGTGCTAGATTTCTTGATGTGTATCCAAAATGGATCATCATCGATGGATAATAACTTTGAACATCTACATTCAAGAAAATACCCTTGCCCGCGTAATTTTTACGCGCACCATGTAAACCACCCCATGCGAACATATGCGGAACACCCGCAACATCAACTTCCAACGATTTTTCGTAATCAAAATTTTCTGGGTTTTTGTACCAATCCAAAATAAATTTGTATCGTTCAATCTTCAAACAATCTGGAATCTTGAAATCGAATTCATCGTTGTGGGGTTTCATATGTGCATCAAGGATCTTTGCTGCCAATTGTGGTTTTGATTTTCCCAGATCTTCCAACGGTAAACCGAATGTTTTGATCAAACCCATATGGGATTCAAATTCTTCTTTTTCTTCGGCGAATACCATCATTGTTTGTTCAACATCATGTTCACAATATTTTATAGATTCGTTGATTTCATCTTCTGTTAATTTACGATCGATATCGAACGGAACGGATGTTTCCTTGATATTATTACCCATGAACCCTTCCAATTGCTTCAACCCGCGATCGCGTTTTGTCATAACATCATATTGAATCAATTTAATCTTCTTGAACATGGATGAAAATTGCCATCCTTGTTTCTTCTTTACAATGATGTAATCATTGATTTTCTTCGGATCAAAACCACACAAAATACCTTTAAAGATGTATTGATCGTAATGGCGCACATTATATCCCGCAAAAATTTCATTTTTGTGATCGTTATAATATTGTTCCAATTGTTCTGGATTGTTTACGATCACGGTTTTGGATCTTTCGGCAGGATTCATAATCACAACCAACCAATCGTATTTGAACACTTCGAAATCATAGAAATTAATCATTTTCAATCAACTTCTTTTGATTTCTATAAACAGATTTAGGCACCCAACCACAATACACACAATGTTTTTCGGGGTAATCATCTAAAAAAGTACCGCAACGCGGGCATAAATTATTGCGCAAATTGTGTTTTCTTTTAATAGATATTTGCATTCTAGCCATTTTCAACACCTTCTTTTGCTTCTTCAATTCGGTTCTTTGCTATTTCAAAATATTCCGCATCAAGTTCTATTCCAACGAAATCATACCCCAATATTTTGCAAGCAACGCCCGTTGTTCCAGAACCCATAAACGGATCAATTATTGTGCATCCCTTCGGTAATATCCCGATTATATTTAGCATCACTTCAACGGGCATTTGGCACGGATGATTGGTTTTGATTTTTGAAACATTTTTCACTTGATTTATGTTCCACCAATCATATAAACGTGCGCCCGTTTTACCTTCTGCAATGCGCCTTTGAATGCGTTTATCATTCAAATTTTTATATGGTTGTTTTCTTTGATTAAAATTTGGTTTTACATCAAAAAATGCTACATCGCGATGTTGTTTTGCCGTGTTAGAATTGTAAACCCATGAAACAACCCTTTCGGGAAATTTGCCAATCTGGAATGCAATTTTATATAATGTTTCGGGATAATGGATGATTACGGATGGTAATTCTCCGAACGCCCCCCCCATTAAATCCATATAATCTTCTTCGGATAATCTATCATTATATGAATTGTAATGGTATCCAACATTAAACGGCGGATCGCTAACGATAACGCATTTGTTATAATCCAAATTCAAAGAATACAGAACATCCATACAATTTGCATTAATCAATGTAGTTTGCATTCTTTTATCCTTTCAATAATGGACATTCAATGGACATTCGATAGACATTGAATGTCCATTGAACCAATTAATTATTCAACATCAAAAACATCAGTAACCTTGAAAGTTTTAAAACCTTTTTTTTTTTCTCCATATTCGATTGCATATTCAACGCCAGATTCTTCGATTTGTTCCATCATATCCATCATCAAATTACCGAATTGGGAAAAAGATTCAAATTCAACATCGCATACATCAAGGGATTTCAAAAATTCTTTTGCTTGATGCAAACCGAAACCAGATGATAAAACTTGATTCATGAACAAATAGGATCCTTCAAAATCGCCTTCAAGAATTTTGAACCAACAAACCATCATCGGTTTGCCTTTTTTGGATTCCGCCAATTCCAATTTGGTGATTTCTACTTCATATTTGCCGTTTGGAACTTCCTTATAATCACCGCCACCGTTGTTTGCTGCTTCTGCTGCATCATTTTTCAAACCTTCAACATCGATTGCTTTGTCAAATTTTTCCCAGATATTTGCCATTTTAAAATCCTTCTTTCATTTAATTGATTTTCGTTAAACGAATAACGAAATTGATACATTTTGTTTCGATTTCGTTATTCGTTTTTATTTTTCTGAAATATAATTGCCATTTTTGCGGAATTTCTGCAAAAACAACAATCATATTTCTAAAAGTGAACATTATTCTTCTTTATTCGCACCAAAACCAATTTTGTATTTTTGGTTTTCTTCTTCGATTTCTTTCAATCGTTCTAATGCTTCAACTACACATGCGAATGTATCTGGCGAAATATGCGCCTTGATATTCTGTGCTTTATAAGACATTAAAACGATCAGTTCTTCCAATGTCATTATTGATCACCGCGTTTTTTACGGGTTTTTCGAACTTTCGGTTGTTCAACAACGGGTTCTTCTGGTGCGGGTTCTTCAACCTTCACGGGTTCTGGAACTTGCGGATAATCAACGGGTTCATATTCGTTTGCCACAATTTCTTCCATTTCTTCGGGTGTAGCACCAATTGCGCGATTAATATCGGGTTTATCGTTTTTCAGTTCTTCAACACTTTCAGATTTGCCGATGTTCGCTTCATTATAGATTTTCAGCAATTCTGAATATTTCAAGGGAATTTCATTCACCTTTACTTCCAAACGCCCACCGCCGAAAATAACTTCGTTGGTTTTGAAATTCAATGTTCTTTCATCACCATCCGCAATTACACGGGCAACAATATCAACCATGCCCGCAATTTTATTTGCGCATTTTTCTTGCAAATTAGGTTTGATTGCGGTTAGTTTATCACCAGATTTTTTGGTTAGATCTTTGCTAGTATCTTCATGTGAAATCATGATGATATTTTGATAATCAAGATTCATCAAACGTTTCATTGTGGATAAAAATTCGGTGCGAACCATATCCCATGCCTTGAAAGAATTATCGGATTCGTGTTCAATGCCCAATTTATCGTACATGTAGATGCGGCATGCTTCATAAAGATCCTCTAACAGATCAACAACGATGGTTTTGAAAGTATTATCTTTCTTTTCCAATTCGGTGATTACTTCTTTGAATACATCCCATGCCAATTGTCGTTTGGTGATTCTGCCTTCAACTTTTACAATGTCTTTGATCGGAACAAACGGCGCATCAACAAATTTGATGTTGCCATCAGTATTCAGCATCAAGGGATCTGGAAATTGGTTTGCAAAAAAAGTTTTACCGCTGAACGGCGCACCATAAATCCAGATGGTTTTTTTCGCAATCTGATCAATCTTGCGTTTTTCATTTTTAGGTAATAACATATAAGTTTCCCCCTTTTGACAATATTCTTTAAATTCACACCAATCACACAAACAGTTTTCGTTTTTCACGTAATCGGTACATTCCAAACAATTTTTGATGGATTCGTAATGTGCAACAACTTTGTATGGATCATATTCAATAAACATCAAGTACGGATCCATTGTTTCCAACGTTTCTTTTAAACGTTTGCGGAATTGCTGCAAATCTTCGGTTTTCTTCTGGCGGATCATCGTTTTCGGAATGATCATATATGCCATTGAAACAATTTTTTGATTTGGCATCATTTGTTCTAAAAAATATTTGTACAAATGTAATTGTTTTGAATCGCAATATTTATCCGCTGATTTCGGATTGCAATATTTGAAATCAATCAAAATCCATTCATTCGAATGTTCCGCTTTAATCAAACAATCCGCAAAACCAATAAAATGTTTTGTCCGAATCAAGTGTTCAAATTCTGGCGGTTTAAAATCATTCAACAATGCTTTTGCCTTCGGGATCATTGCTTGCAATTTGATGATTTCGTTTACGTGGGCATCCGTAATTATCGGAAATGATCCGACATATTCATCAATTGCGGTTTTGATATCTTTTTCGATACCCGTATGCATCGCGGTTCCCAGAACCAACGCATTATCCGCATCGGTATTCGGCAACGTTGTTAGTTCGTCCACATATCGCAATTTGTATTGAAACGGGCATTTTTCAAAACATTCGATGCGGCTATGTGAAAATTGTGCCATCTAAATTCCCCCTTTCAATAAATCTTTGAATGGTTCATTCAATACATAATGGGTTGCAACTTCGTATCGATCGCCGATTTCAATCAAACGATCGATAAACTTTTTGAATGTGTCGAAATCCTTCGGGTAAAGCAAAATACCAAATGATTTTGATTGGCGGATCTGATTTAGCATATATTTTTGAATTTCAGATGGATGCCCGTTTGCTGCTTTCAATTCAACTTCTACGGTGAATCCGTAAACACATATTGAAAGATCTGGCAATCCAGATTTCACAAACGCCCCACCCCATCTTTTTTCGTAATATCCGCACGGTTCACCGTAAAACATTTTGTTTGTTGCGATTCCAAACGGATAAATGGCGCGTGATTCAAGAAATTTCTTTACTTGATTTTCAAAATTCTTTTCTTGTGCCATATCAGAACCATTTGTTGCGCTTGCAAGGGATCACGATTGTTGCACCCGATTGGAGTGTTGCCAATTTGTTTCCTTGCAGATCGTTTAATGTTCTGGTTTCGTCAACAACTTCGCCAATGGTTCGTGGATCTTTAGTTTCCTTCATGGTATCGGAAACAACGTTCCACAAAGTTTCACCTTCACGCATGGTATGTTTAACATTGACATCTTCTTGCGGTTGAAATGCATCAACCAGAACCATTAACACGATTAAAATTGCACCAACTAAATATTTCATTTGCTTTCCCCTTTCGATCCAAAATTCGTTCATCAACAAATTATGTCTTTTTTGTGTCCTTCCCCACACGAAATATGTCAAAATTATGTTAAATTATTTTTACTTATTGTACGTTATCGGACATAAAACTATTATCCGCCAAATTTTTCATATGAATTCAACCATCATATTATAATTTGCTGCTTCGAAATAGTTCATCTGTAAAATCCTTTCTTTGTTTCAGAACCGAATAAATGGTTTCTTCAATAGTTTTTGTTACAACCAAATTGTAATAGTAACACGGGCGTTCCTGCCCGATACGATGGATCCTTTTCTTTGATTGTTCATACAGTTCGGATGATAATGGCGGCGAAAAATAAATTATTTTATTTGCCTTTTGTAGATTCAATCCCATTGCACCCGCTTGATATTGTACGAATGTTATTGAATCATCATCGTTTTCGTATGAATTCAGATCGTGTTTATCACCATTGACAATTGAAATCGGTTTGTTTAGTTTCTCCGCAATACTTTTTAAATGATATAGTTCATTGTAAAAGTTATAGAATACAACCAAACGATCATCCGTACTTTCAACCAGATCTTCAAACGCATCAATCTTTGCATCGCTATAAGCACCGCACAATTGGCGTTTGTATAATATTTCTGTCAAAATACTTGATCCAATCATCATGGTTCCATCGTCAAGATTGACAATCTTGTCTTTGTGGAACTTATTATAAATTTTAGATTTCGGAACTTTAATGCAAACAAAATTTTGTTTTGGTAAATTCAAAACTTCGTTTGCTTTCATGAACACCGCGCCGTGATCGCGCAATTTCTGCTTTAAACGTTCTACGTTTTTATATCCCGTAACAATCGGAATCGGCAAATTATTGCGCCATTCTGTTTCGATGTATTGGTTCCAATAAAGTTTCTTTGAAATCTTCCATCCCAACAAATGCAACTGTGAATATAATCTTTCGTACTTGCCAGATGTTGGCGTTCCGCTTAACAATATAACATTGATCGGTTGCAAACGCAAGATAAATTTTGATCTTTTTGCTGATTCGTTCTGGATGCAGGATGATTCATCCAACATCATGGTTCCCAAATCGCACCATTTGAGTTCTGGGCGGCGAAAAATCAAATCATAATTGATTATACCAACAGATGGTTTTAATCGCGTACAACGCGTTTCATCGTGTTTTGCCGCATCCATAAATGCTTTGAATTGCTTTGTTATAGTCAGATCGTATATATCAAATGAATCGGTATAATATTCTTTGAAATGTTCGATCCAATCGGTGATCTTTGATTTCTGGCATATAACCAGATTCACCCGTTCACCCATGATCCGCAATTTTTCTGAACCAACGAATGTTTTGCGTTCAACCCAATCCCATATCAAGATAATATGCAACGCGGTTTTGATCTGCGGTTTGTTTCAAAACCGTTTCTTGATGCGGGTATAATTTCATTTAATCACCCCCGATCAACAAATTCAATTCCTAGTTCTTCGATTGTGGGTTCTTTAATATTTAAAATTTTAGCAATTTGCCGATATTGTTCATTTGTGATTTTATTTTGTGTCCACAAATCAAACATTTTATTAACTTGTTTGCGCAAATATAATTCTATTTGTTGCTGATAATATTCTTGTACATCAAAATAACATATTGCATCAAATTGACTATAATCTTTATCGACATGTCTTTTAGTGTTAATATCAAATTTTAGATTGCGAACATAAAAATATTTTCTTCCAATATTTTCAATTTTTGCTTTATATCGATACGGATCTTTTCTGCCGCTACCCGCAACAACATAAACAACATCACCAATTTTCGTATTAATCACCCCCGTTCAGATCACGAACGCCGCTTTTGGGTTTGAAATTGAAACGGCGTAAATCAAAAATCGTGATGATTTCTTCATCGTTCAGATCATATCGCTGCGCAATCTTTGCGATTTCCACATTTGTCCAACCTTCAACGGTTTCAAGTTTCTTCGCACATGTTTGGCGTGTAATATCTAGCGCATCCGCCAAACTAACGATTGTATCACCGAACCATGCCATTTTAGATTTCATCATTCTTTTTGATGTATCATTGGATTTCACCTACGTTTCACCCCCATTCAATAAAATTTTTATACTATATGTATATTATAGTATTCACAATGTAAAGCAACAATAAAAATTTCATCGATTTTTGACAAAATTTTCAAAAGTTCAACATCTTTTCAAGATGGTTCAACATCTAAATTTGAGATCTTGAACCGTCAAAAACCGCATAACCATCGCATTTTTCGGCATCGGTTCAAGATGGTTCAACATCTTTTCAACTTCTTTATATATTAATGTTTCAATATTTTTTGTTAGAAAATTATAATTTTATTTAACAAAAAATATAATAAATAAAAATATTAAAATATAGCGGGATATATCTTGAACCATATTGAACCTAATGCCCGAAACCCCTTTATCCAATAGGGTTTCAGCGGTTCAAGATCTCCGAAAAGATATTGAACCAGATGTTGAACTTTTTGATAGATCTTGAACCGTAAATTTTAAATTTGATGCCATAATAACATTATTTAAACGTCATAATGTCGTTGTATTATTTTAGAACACGGGTTTTGATTCCGTTTATCTTTTTGTTGACGATTTCACGATCAAGAAAAACCACAAGTTTTCTGGAAAAATCAATTCTTGTGATTGGATTGATGGAATTGGATTCGCACCATTTCAAGTAATTATCCCATAAAATCTGAACGGGTGTGAATGGTTGAATTTCATCAATGGTTTCGATGAAATCTTTCAATGGATTCTCCGCCAATTGTTTCTGGCGGCGTTCGGATATCAAGCAATTATCGGGAATATCGAATCCCAACATATGTGCGGTTGCTTTTATAGCATGTGCGGGCGTTCTGGAAACGATTTCGGCACATTTCAAGCGATATTCGGGATTCATATTACCATATACACCGTGTTTTCTTAAAGCTGGCAGAACTTCGGATGTTACCCAATGTTTAAATTTTCTTGCTGATTCCAATTTGGATCCGAATATTAATGAATAAACACCAGATTCATTGATAACCATCATACCATAATGACTTATATTTTTAAGGTCACCATTTTGGTACCCCTTAAATTCTTGATATGGAATTAGGCGTTTATCATCTTCATCAACGTGATCTTTAATGGCATTTGTTAATGATTTGCTTCTATCGTTCCCGTTACCATAACCCAATGCATCCGCAACATCGCGCCCAATAAACCACGGTTGATCATCAATTTGGATGGATCGAACATATTTGCCCAATTCATCATTTACAAATGTTTGTAATTGGTTCATAGTTTTGTTACCTTCAAACGTTCAATTAATTCTGGATCTTCCAGAATATCTGTGATGCCACATTGCAACGCGTTTGCCAATTTTGCAAGTGTTTTGATGTTTGCGCCATCAATGTTACATGTGTTTTGCTCATAATGTTGAATAGTTCGTACACTAATATGCGCGATTCTTGCCAATTCTGCTTGTGATAATTCGCGTTTTTCACGCATTAATTTTAAATTTTCACCCATTTATTCACCTTTATGTCTAATTAAGTATTCTATTTTTGCAATTACTTCATTGTAATAATTGATGTTATCCATTGCGGTTTTTTGTGCAATTATCAAATGTTGATCTACGGAATGTACTATCTCAATAAAAGGATAATTGAAATCATCAAAACGAAAAATAATTTTAATGCTTTCGATTTTCTTTTCTTGTGTTGTTTTCCCACTCATTCCGCCCAAAATGGCACCCGTTGAACCAAACAACAATCCACCCATAATTGCACCAGAAATTGATGTGTGATGTTGGTTTATCACATTTTGATTTACAATTATATCCGCGCCAATGTATTGTGAAAAATCAAAACATGCACGATATCTTGCATTAGTTAAATTTTCAAAATAAAATTTTCCATTTTGCGCATCTATATACATTACCGAACCCATTGTATTGATGTATGGGTTCCCACATAACAATTGTAAATTATTACAACGTTCTTCGTGTTCCTTTACTTGTTGTTTTATTTTATCCAAACCAAACAAAGAACTAAAAAATCCCATTATTCACCCATCCTTTCAATGCTGAAATTATTGATTGAAACCGAATCAAGATCATCGGCGAAATGCAATCCATCATTTGTTTTGATTGGTTCACATTGATATTTTTGTTTGTAATCTTCAATGATCGCATCCGTGGCACGATCTGGATCATCAATGTTTAAAACACGAAATCGGTTTTCATGCCACGAATTTTCACCATCGGAATATAGACAATTCCAAATAATTTTAACTTTCATAAATTAATTATCCCACTTTGAACAATGTTCACGAACACAAACCAAACCATCGACATGATTTTTGTATTTGTTGATGAACTTTCGCATTGCTGCAACATTGTTTTTGGCAATTTGAACATCTATTTCATCGCCATTGCCATGCAACACGGCGTATTGTTCCATATCTGGATTGAAATATTTATTCAATTCAAATTGAATTTCGCTTATCATATCACGAATATTCCAAATTTTTTCATCTTCCTCATATGGAACATCTGTGATTTCTAAATATTCAATGCCTAAATACCAAACTAATTGATTGAAATCGCGTTTTGCGTTTTCAAATCTGGTTGATTCTTTCATATTAACCCACCTTTCATTTTAGCATAGTTTTAATTTTAAATGAATGACATTTTATAATATTTTCTTTTCGATTCCCCCTTCATCAATTCTTTAATTTCTTTGATCGCGGATTTGGCGCGTTTCAAAAGTATCAAATTATCGGTTCCGATTGCTTTATCCAATACATCCAACCAATAATTCAAATCGTGTTTTTCTTGCGGTTTTTCTTGTGGTTCAACCGCTTCGATTTTTACGTTATGATGTAATCGGGATGAATTTGGAAACATTATGGTATTAATTTTTACCAATCCGTTTTCGCATTTAACAATGCCGTTTATAGAACAATCTTTGATAATTAATTGGGAACAATCAATGATTTTTCCGCATAATTCTTCAATGCGGTTCACAATGCCAATGACATAGTTTTCAGCAGCACGAATTATATTTTTGGTAATTGTGCGATTGCTTGATTTGCGGAAATCGTATGTTTTCTTTCCCCAGATATTTTCAAATTCATCACGATCCATTTTGGCGTGATCTTCATTCATATGATCACGCATTTTAATATCTTGATCTGTCCAAACAACAATTAAATGATCTTTCAATACTTTCAATATTTCGGGTAAATTCTTCAATATTTCTGGGTTCTTTGTCCAATCATAAATTGTCATTTTCATTTGGATCATCCTTTCTGGGCGGGTTCCTCGCCCCATTAAAATCATTCAACAACCACACGTTGAATGATGGTTTGCTTTATTCCTCTATATTCGGAATGTTCTTTGATGGTTGCATTAATTTCTAATTCATCGCCAATTTTCGGTTGCATATATTTTCCAATGCTTTTATATTTCAAATGCGGATTGGTTTTACACATCAGAACGTTTACATTGCAATCATTAAGTAAAGATTTTACTTGTTTAAAAATGCCTTGAACATTAGATTTGGTGATGAATTGTTTTTTCATAATTGATACATCCTTTCGTTCGCCATCCTATCAAATGATTTTGTTTTTACAAGATCGATTTGATGTTTTGTTTTTGTCATTGCATACCGTGATTATGGTATAATTGTGTCTTTTTTATGGCAGGATTTACCATCCTGCCGTGAAACATATTCAATTTTTTATATTGTACCATAATTATGGTATAGTAGCAATATAAAAAATGCGCCGATGCAAAAATATTTTTCACATCGGCAGATAATTTAGATATAAGAAGGGATATAAACATTTAAATTAAAGTTTTGAATAACAATTTTTGCACCTTTAGTAATATAGATATCATGTGCCAATTCTTCTTTTGTTATGTTGATTGTAATGTTCCCGCGATCTTCGAACATACTGATCATACCATCATTATATGTATTGCGTTCGCAGAAATTGATGATATTTTCAATCTTTGTGTTTTCTGATCCGTGAGCATTTTCAATCTGGGTAATCCATTGTTCAATGATTGGGTTTGTTTCATAATGATATGTTTCCAATTGTGTTTCGGTTCCGCTTTCACTTGTGGTTGTATCTCTAACTTTTGGAAATCCTGCAAGAAATTCAGATCCGCTAATATTCATCAATTCGTTAAATGCACCGTTGCCAAATATTTCACCTAAATCCAAATAACCTTGTGGATAATTGGTTGATGGTTGTGATCCGAATTGGTTTTCATATGTTGTATGGCGTTTTTGCAGATCCATAAAAATTTGCGTAATGTATTTTACAAAAGTTTCTGCCAATCCGTTTGGAACACTTGCAAAATATGTATTCACGGTTGTTTCTAATGGCAGCATAAAATTTTCAAAATTACCACTAACGTTTGGATCTTTGTTCTGGTTGCAATATTCTTGTAAACCATTAATTTTTGCAATAATATCAGTTTTTAAATACATTTGAACACCCCATCAAAAACGGATCATGATTCCGCCTTTCTTTTCTTCATTGTTATAATAAACCCAACCATCAAGATTGATTTTTTTATCAATTGGGAATGTTAGGATCCCGCCAATTTTTTTGGATCCATATCCTGCACCGATTCCCCAATGCTTTGTTTTATCTATCTTTACGGGTTGAACATTTATATCAATTGCCATTTTGGAAACTTGATCAAGAACAATTTTGTTTTTATCAAAAACAAATCTTTCATCATCTGATTTTTCAAATTCGACTTCTTTCCCGTTGATTTTCACATTAATTGTTTGTTTGCCGATATTTGCTTCAACATCTGTTTTTTCTTGTAGAACGATTTCATTTCCCGTTGCTTGATCAATATATTTGATTGTTTCTTTCGGAACATAGACAATTTTTGTTTCTGTTTTGGTTTCAATTTTTTGGTTTGCCAATTGGTTTTGATTGTTTTTATCTTCAATTTGATGTGAATTATTGGTAATACCCATTAAAAATCCTAAACAAAACGAAACTAGAACAAATATTAATATTTTCTTGTTTTCATTCATTTTTTACCCCTTCTAAAATCGTTTTTAAGCGATTTTATTTTGATACCCTTATAGATTTATCCTAAAACTAAATAAAACCCCGTAAAACCTAAATGTGAAGGTTTGACGGGGTTTGTTTAAAATTTTTAACAGTTTATTCTGTCCATTGATAACAATTCGGTTCTAAACCGTTTGATCTGCAATCTACATGGACAAATTCACGATCATAATATCTTCCGATGCCGTCAAAACCAACTTCCGCCGCCAGATCTGCCAAATCATCAACCGATAAATAATAACAGTAGATATCCGCGGCACAACCTTGAACGTGTTGGGAATTTTTAACGCCGCCAACTTCTTGATTATGGATCGGGCATCTATACCCAGATGATACCAAAATCGGAAATCCGCACAATTCACGTAATCGATCTAACTTTTCAAGCAAAACGGGGTTCATTCCCGATTCGGGCAATTCATCACAACAATTGCATGTGAATTCATTCATTGAAAAATATTTCATTTTTGGATCCCCTCTTTTTCAAATTGATCTGGTATTCCGTTTCCATCAAGATCAACAAAACATCCTGCGATAAAAGTGATAAACGCGATCATTGATGTTCCAATCATCGCGTTTATTAATACTAATAAATCATTCAAAGATGCTTTGTTATTTGTGAACAAAAACACCCATGCAGCATAATATGAAAGAATCAACGCAACAACAATCAAAAAATATCCGATGATAACGAATTTTATTGGTTGTGATATACCGTTCAATTTTTTCTTGATGCTTTTGGTTGCTTTTGAAAAAATATCTTTGAATTTATCAAACAATCAAATCACCTTCATTTTAAACTATTGAATTTTTCTTCCAATTCGCTGAATTTAATTTTCAGTTCATCGATGTATTTAAAAGCGGTTTTCAGATCACGTTGAATTACACTAATATCCGTGTGCATTACACTTTCGTCACTTCTCATGTTTTCCAATGTGATGTTGATTTTTTCGATTGATGTTTGAATGTGTTCCAATTTTGCTTCAATTGGGCGCATGTATAAAACGGTTGTTAAAAAGAACATTGCGCCACAAAAGACACTCAAAATTGAAATCGCTATGTATAAATTATCCATGTTTACCCCTCTAAATTAGTATGTGTATAAATGATGTTGGCAGGAATCATAATATCAAATGTTTCCATAACATCTTCCATTGCATATGCAGATAAACCAACGGTGTGAATTTTTAAAGTATATGCAATGGGATCTAATATCGCAGAATAATTCCCAGAACCACATGCGGATTCCAAATAATTCAATAAAACTTTCATGGTGAATGGCAATGTTCTATTAATATATGATAGAATGCGAATTTTACGATCCTGCAATGTGTCATTTGCACGGGGAATGATATTAATAATTTTTTCCCAACGTTCAACACCTTCAATCGTGCTTTCCATAACATATTGGTTCGCCCATAACACATCGATGTTTTCCCATTGAATGTTGAATTCTGGATTTTCTGCATCCGCAATTCGTTTGAATTCACGTGCATCCTTTACAACGGGTGGTAAATAATTATTTACATTAACAATTCTTGCCATTATGGTTCACCAACTTCACCCAATAAAACAATTGAATCTTTGTCCAAAATAACATTGTGATCAGATCCATTGATGGTTGTGTTCGCAACATCGATTACACTATCAAGATTCAAAACATGGGATTCAATTTGTGCAATACGAATGACAACGTTTGGTTGATTTTGCCACGTTACGTTCAATTCTGCAAAATATTCGTTCAATGCGTTTCGAATTGCATCGATTTCAGTTTCCCATGATTTTCCGCTTGCAAAAATCAGATCAAACGCAATATCAACATAATCTGCATTTGCCGCTTTGATTGTTACGAAATGCCCGATTGGTGCAATGCCAACACCATCACCAGAATTTACAATTGGATCAATTGTTGTTTGTACCAAATCAACCAATTCATTGGATGGAACGCCAAAATCTGAATCGGTGATTACAACTTTAACAGTACCACCGCCGTTCCATTCTGCACCGCTATAAACTTTTACACCGCCAACACCCGCAATTTCAGCAACTTTTGTTTTATAATCGGATTTATTGCCACCATATGCGATTGTATGGAATGAATCAAAATAACGTTGGCGGAAATGTTCGGTTGATTCTTCATCTTCACCCAAAATTAAAACTTCGGTGATTTCTGCGGTTTGTAAACCTTCGATGTATTCGATCGGGATCAATGAACCGATGTTGTTATTTGCTGCTGATCCTAATGTTTCGCAAGTCATTCGATAAACACCAGAACGTACACGATTTGTAACAATATAGTTCAAACTATTCAAATTGAATCTTGATCCGATTGGAACATCAATGTTGAAATGTGCTTCAACAATTGCAGCGGTTGCAACATATGGTGTCAAACCACGTTCCGCAGCACGTTTAATCAAATATGTTCGTGTTGCGGTATCTGCAAATGTTTCGTTCATCACAACATCAAGTTCAATATATAATTTTTTTAATTCGATTGCAGCGGGCATCAACGCATCATAAATGATGGATCCTTCACGTTTATCAATAGAATCTGGAACACGTGCCATCATACGCGCCAATAATGCATCCGCGGTTAAAGATTCATACATTTATATTGCCACATCCTTTTCCATGTCCACCGTACCAAATACGGTTTCAACAATAAATTTGGTTGATACTTCGCGCCCGTGATGATCAAATTCAAAATTATAAACATTGATCACGCGATCATCTTGCATCAATGCTTCGGTGATCCTTCTTTCAATTTCTGGAATACAATATGAAATTGGTTCACCGAATAATTCTTCTAATTCAACACCGTAATTCCATGAATAGATTAAATAACGATATCTTTCAGTATTTAAAACCTTGTATATCGCTTGTTTCATGGCTTCAAGATCATCGCATTTTCCAACAACGGTTTCGGCATCGATATTTAATTTATATGTTAAAGATGGTTGATTGACTTCTTCCAAATCAACCATTAAAAATTGACTATTTGACGGAATCATCCAATCCATTCCCCTTCCGTGATCGGATCTTCAACGCGATCCAATACAACATATTTTTGCCCGCCTTGATCACGAATCAACATAACCTTTTCACCATTGCGCAATCCATAATGTAGCATAATTTTTTTTCTGCCTTGATATGCGTGTTTATGATGTGAATCAAATGAATTGGTTCCCGCATGCGGATGTGCGTGTGTTGTGTCTAAAAACGCATCATTTACGGTGTAATGTGAAACGGTAATATCAACATAGTGATCAAGAACGTTATGTGTTAGAACCAAAAAATCTTCATCCAGAATCAATGATTGGTTTAATTGAATTTGCAATGGTTCTGTGCTGATTACGGTGCCAAATACAATGCCAGATGGTTTCCCATCTTCATTTACTTGTTGTGCGATTGCTTTTAATGTGTTTAATAATGCAACATTAGACAAAACGCCCACCATCCTTTTCACCAGATCGCAAATGTAATTCCATCAAATGTTGATTTTCTTCGAACTTATGGCGGGCAGATTCAACGATTAGATATGAATTTTTTACATCAATATCACCCAATGCAAGATTTACTATAACAGAACAACCCGCACGAACACGCGGATCACCAAATGCATTATTGATTGATAATGATCTAGTTTTAGAATTATACAATAGTAAAATATTATCCGCTTTTGATTTGCCATCGATGTTTTCATCAATGGTTTCTGTATATTGCAATACACCCCATTGATTCATGGATTCGGTTGATTGTGCTTGATAAATATCATATTTGCCCGTATCTTTATTTTTGCGATAAAGTCGAACGCGGGAATATGTTGCTTTATCAATAGAAGATTCATAATTGTAATTTTCGGCGGTATCATCTTGAATAACCAAATCAAGTTTCATATTTTCAATGTTCTTTAATTCGATTTTTCCAAAATTATCATACAGAACATACAGTTTCTTTTGAGCAACCAACGTGAGATCCAACGCGGTTTGAATGATATCGAACAATGTTTTATTATCTTCACAACGTTTTTCGATAATATATGCCGTATCATCCATTTCACCGCATTGTAAATTGAAATCCTGCGCGATCATTTTGATCAATTCGGTTGCGGTTTTTTGTTTATAAACATATGTATTTTTGTTTTTAAGATAACGCAATTGATCATATGCCATAACATTGATGATTCCGTTTTTATTACGTTTTTTAGTAAAAACAAAACCATAAAAAACCTTGTTACCATCATATTCAAAACGAACGGGATCACCTTCTTGAAAATTCAATTGTTCATCTTGAATCACACTAAATGATAATTTTGCGGGTGATCCTTGCCGATTGGTTTCCCAAACAATCCCATCAACGGTTGCAGGAAACATCAATTGATCTTCGTGGCGAATTGCAAGTGTGATTTTACCATCACTGTTTAGTTCTGCAATCTGATTTGTATCTTCAATCATAGTGAAATCACCGTCCCCACGGGAACTGTATTCGGATTGATAATTCCGTTTTTATCAAGAATTGATTGGAAATCCAGATCCGAACCCGTTGCCAATTTAATTTCATCCCACAACGAACCTTGCCCAATTTCAAATGTCGGGTTTATACCGCCAATTGAAATTGGTGTACCAACTGTAATAGTTTTTGGTATTTCTTTTGAGGATGCGCGCTGATTAGATTTTGAAACAATCTTTTCATTTCCATCTGCATCCTTTTCAATATTGGCAATTACGGTTCCATATTTTACCCATTCTTTGAGAGAAACGGAAACCATCTGATCCAAACCATTATTTGCATCATCGATCAATTCAAAATCTTCTAATGAACATGTAATGTTTGTATAGAACATCGGCATTCCTTTTGGCATCATACGAACAACGATGAATTGGAATGTTTTCTTTTCTTTTTTAAGTTTTTTCAATCGTTCAATATAATAGTTTGCGCTCAATGATCCTGCCGAATATGTTGCAAATGGGTATTTGGTATGTGGAATCATAAATTGGAATGAAATTTCTTTCAATGATTGTGATTTTAAAATGTTGATTTCCTGCCCATTGATCAATGACATTGTTTTATTTTTGCCACCAACTTTGATGTTCATTTTTTCTGGCGGGATTGGTAACAACATTTTATCGAAATAGAAATAATATGCCATTTTATCCCCCTTTATGCGTGAATACCTTCGGCAGCAACCAACATTGTTTCGGTGATGGAATCAGAAAGTTTTGCAATCACAAAATCAATATCAACATCACTTGAAATATTATTGTTGTTTGTCATATCCAATTTGATTTCCGCGCTTGTAAATCTGTTTACAACTTCACGTTCTGCAATATCATGTAGATATTTCAGATCTGTATCTTTCATATCCATGGAATCTTTCATTTTAGCGGTATTTCCTGCGGTATCTGCCGTATTAGATGCAACTTTATTCAATGTGTTCAATTGCATTGCTTGCATCGGATCTTGTGGGAATTCAAACATTTTTGAACCCGTGCCATATCCTTTTAGAAATTCGGATTTATAATCTTTGAATCCCATGCCCCAACCCGCATTATTGATTCCGCCCGCAATGTTTTTCTTTTCGATCATCCATGAACCGACATTGAAATCAGATGGTAAAACCTTGCTTAAAAAAGGAATTTTACCCATCAGTTTGATGATCTGCCCAACCGCTTGCCCAACAACGCCAACAACACCGTTCCAAATGGTTATGAAAAGATTTTGGATTGCGGTTAAAGGATCAATGAATACATTGTTTAGGAATTCGCAGAACCCAACGAATGCGTTTGCAACATATGCGATCATGTTATAGATAAATGCAAACATAACACGGAACGCACCGATTATGATGCCCGTTGCAGAAATTGTGGATCCCGTCAATTGATTGTAAACACCAACAACCATGTACAATGCAGCGATAAACGCCATTACACCGCCAATGATCCACGTGATTGGACACGCCAACAATGCAAGATTGAAATTTTTTTGTGCAATTGCTGCAAATGTTGTGTAATTTGCAACCATCATATTGTGCCAACCTTGAACCAACAACGCATTGGAATATATAGTCGATAATAGTGTTGAAATGGTTGTGTATGCATTTGTTGCAACTATTACGCCTTTATAAATCAACAACGCACTTGTTACAGTACCGATAATTGGTGCCAAAACACTCCATTTATCAATAATCTGGGTGATCGCCCATGTGCTAATGCTTGCAACATTACCCAATGCGGTTGCAATCAATGCAAATCCGTTGCCAATACCATCCATTGCCTTTTCAATTTCTGGTAAAGATCCAACGATTTTTGAAATAAACGAATCCAATGCAACATATAGTTTATTACCAATAATTTCACGCATATCACCCAATGCATTATTGAATTGAATGATTCTGCCTTCTGGAGTATTGGACATGTTTTCATATAGTTTTTGCCATGATTCGCCAATAACTTCTTCCAAAACCAATGCTTTTTGCATATCGGTTCCGTTCTTGATGATTTCTTGTTGTGCTTCGGATAACGAAAAACCCTTTTTCATCAAACCGTCATATGATCCGTTTGCCGCTTTGCCCAATTGGGTTGCGTATTGAACCATTTGTTTTGGATCAACGGCACCGCCGCCCGACATACCCATTGCAAAATTAGATAATGTATCCATCATTTGTTCCAATGCATCAACATTCGAAACATATGTTGCTAATTCAGCAGCACCCGCGATCATTGCTTCATCGCCGTAAATGCCTTTGCCTTGAATTCCGCTTGCTTTTTTGCTCAAACGATCAAATGCATCTGCCGATGCGCCAACGTTTGCAAGAACGGTTTGTAATTGAATTTCACTAGATCTTTGAATATCCGACATATCCATCGATTCTTTTGCAAAATTGAATACTTTGTATAAAGAACCCAAACCGAATGCCCAACGTTGCATTCTATCGAATCCATCATTGATTTTTTCGGTATTGTCAACCACACCGTTTTGTGAATCTTCAACCCCGCGGAAACTATCTTCCAAATCATTCAATGCTTCTGCCGCATCATATACACTTGATCGCATATCATCGAATAATGTTGGATCAACAACATCTTGTGATGCACCTTTTAAAGTTTCAAAACTATCAATTACGGAACTGATTGCATTATTCATCGCGTGTAATGTACGCGACATATTATCATGTAGTTTAATAGATGATTCTAATGTTGCCATTTGAACACCCTTTCATTTACAAATGATCTGGAAACCCGCGGATCATCTCTTTTTGCTTTTTGCCTTCAATTTTTTCGCTTCATCTGCTTCATGTTCGATTCGGATCTGAATTGATGCAATGATAAATGCACGTTCTTCACGTGGCAATTCTAAAAATTGATGTGGCAAAATGTGCAATTTCTGCAAACAATAATGCGCAATGTTTGCTTCGAAATCACCATCGCGGGAAATTAATTTTTTGCTTCTTCAACCAGATCTTCCATTGAATTATCAAAACCGTTGATGGATTGGATCTTCATCAAAAGATCGTTGTATTCGCCCGCGGATAACATGGTTTTAATTAATGCATCTCCGCCCATTACACCATAACTATTTTGTAATTCAGCATCATTAAGATTCGGAAAAACAATGCAAGCAACCGCCAATTTGCTCAAATACAACGGCATATCAATTTCGATGGTTGTTTGTCCTTTCCTGCCCGCGATCGGAACGCGTTTCATGCAGGATTTACGGATCAAATCATCTTCCGCGGATGTGATCGCCTTGATCTCCCACGGGATCGGATTTCCTTTACTATCTTTGAAACGTTTGGAAACAACGTATTTTTCATTATTAATTTTCATTGCGTTTTGTGCTAAAAATGCGGATAAACTTGCCATTTTATTTTCCTTCTTTCTTTTAGATAATAAAAAACCGCCCATTCATACGAACGGGCGGAAAAATTAATATTTTTAAATTATTGCATGCCCGCCAACATGGTGAATTTTTGCGGGATTTCGAAATCTTCAAAAGTTCCGCTAATATCTTCATCAAGATAATCGGCATTTGCATCGAATTTCGCCAGAACACCGCCATCAAGGTTGCAACCCTTTAAAATTACGGTTTGCATACCAACGGCAGATGTGGGATCTTCGTTTGTTACCATGATTTCAAAATAAGTATCTTCGCCAGTTTCTTTATATTGGTAAAGAAGATTGCGCATGATGGATTGGTTATAATGTGCGGTACCACTAAAAGTACCACTCCATCCATTTGCCTTGTTGCCTTTGCCCGTTTTACCCAGAATGGGAACTTCGGTTTTGTTCTTTTCAACACTAGATTCGAAATCAATGATTTGCATGAAATTATAGCGATTTCCATTAATGGTGATGTAGCATTCCGCAAGGGAACCGCTAATTGCATCTTTTGCGTTCATTACTTGTGCCATACGAAATCACCCCTTTCATTATTCAACGATTACTGTCATGTAAAGAATACCCATTGCGTTCACGGGTTCAACACGATCAGTAACAACAACAGATTTTTTAGTCATACCCTTTTCAACGGTAACACCTTCGGGATCAAAGTTTTCAATAGCACGTAAAGTTTCCAATTCACGGTGATGTGTTACGATATCACTCCACAATGCAACACGCCCCGCATTATCATTGGGAACTTCACCCAAATATTTTGTATTAAATAATGCTGCAATATCATTGCCGATCTGATCCAGAACACGGATGGTTTGATTGGATTTGAAATCATCATTCATTTCAACAGTAGTGGAAACGAATGTGTTGATATCATCCAAGATGCGAACATCATCGCCAACCTTGTGGAACATCAATTTGCCTTCCAATAATGCTTCTTTCAATTCGGTTTGGGTGTAATCGGTATTAACTTCGAATTCGCCGTTGTAAATCTTATTGGTGCAAGATTTATTCACGGCGCATCCTGCTTCAATGCCAGATACGAAATAAACCAGATCGGAAACATGTGCGGAATTAACCGCATTATTTTCAACACTAATAACACCGATGGAATCCGCTTGTTCATATTTGTGCAGAACAACTTGAAATTTCTTGCCAACATCATCACGCATGCGTTTAACATATGCTGCATATAATGCCTTGATTTCAGCACTAACAGAAACACAACCCAAAATGTTAAAGGAATAACCTTCAAGCAAACCCAACATTTCTTGATGATGTAATGCGGTTTGGGTTCCGTTGGTACCACCAGAAAGAGCAAAACCCGCATTTGCTTGTAATGTAACACTTGTTTTGAATGTCAAATAATTGTTTTCAACCAAATCGGTAATATCTTCAACGGTTTGACTATCAACGATTGCATCGCCCAAATAGGTAATTACATCAAATGCATCTTCATTGTCAACGTTTGCACGAATTACAAGTTTCAATGCATTGCCACGGGTTCCCGCATATTTTGCGGTTGCATAATCGTTTGCCGCTTTAGTACCGCCACCATTTAAACGATACAAATATGCGGTTTTAGCATGGATGAAAAGATCGCGTAAACCTTTCATTTCTGGTGCATCGTATGCATAACCAAAAATTTTCATGGAATTGGTTTGAATATCAGCGGATTCAACGGTGATGATTTCGCCTTCTTTGCCCCAATCCATATCGATGCCCATTGCTACAAAACCACGATCACCGAAAATAAAATTGGAATTTTTTGCGGAAACAAAATTGATATATGCACCGTTCAAAACTTTATTTTGAACTAAAAATGTGCCGCCACCTAACATCTATTATTTCACTTCCTTTTCAACAAATTCTTGATATAATTCATTCACTTCTTCAATGGTGTATTCTTCATCATCCTTTAAAACAACGGATAATACATCACGTTTGCGAATAAATTTTTTAGATTTTAAAATGCTTTCTTTGCAATATTTTGTTTGTTCCATCTTTAACCTTTCGAACGTTGATCAATTTTCAGATCTTCCATTGCTTCAACATTATGTTCATAATTAACAATAATGTTGTATTCAACCATAAAATGCAAAACATCATCAACGATATTGTATGACATGTTGATGCCACGAACCAAATCCCCGTTGACGGTAATATATTTTAAACATTGAATTAATCGATCGGCAACATCGCAGATCTGCGCATTCATATTGTTGTTTTCAATCGGATAAAATCTAATATCAAACGGATGAATGCGCAAATGACGATCGCCCAGATATTGTTGGATCAATGGGTTCAATACATCAATGTAAAAACTTTTTTCGGTAAAATTTTGATCAACTTCCTCGGAATAAATAACATAAGAATCGCCGAATTCTTCATTCAGTTTGATTGATATGCCATCGATAATACTATTTACCATTTAAAAAGTTCCCCCAAATATTTTTGCAATCTTTCTTCCAGAATTTTTGGCGTGATCATAGCAAGTTCACGTTCACTTTCTGTCAACATGAATTGTCCTTTTACCCATCCTTTACCACCGCGCGTTCTATGTCCAAATTCAACATATGGTGCATAATATACGGGATTGATAATTGTTATCGTGTAGACATTGCCATTTTTGGAAACGGGCAACGATTGTGCATATTCTTTTGCACCAATCTGTTTGTTTGCCGTCCATCCACGGCGTAAAGTTCCGCCGATCTTCGTTCCCTTTATGCGTTTTTGATATGTATCACCCTTTTTATGGTTCTTTGAATCACGGGTTGCGGTTACGGTTCTATATTTGGCATAATTGCCAACGGGGGTTCGTTGAATCACTTTTGCCAATAATCGCGCCGCCAATTCTTTTGCGCATGAATTAACAAATTCATCAATGTTTGGTGCTTTCGCTAATTGCTGCAATTTCTTTTGAAATTCCACTAATTGCCGATAATCAATTTTTGCCGACATTCCCGCCATTTTTACGCCTTTGTATCAACCAGAACTAAAACGATTTCTTGATGATTGGAATGAACCGCGGGTTCACCGCTTGATTCATACCATGTGGAAACACCGTTTTGTGTAACATGGATTTTGGATCCTGCTTTGATTGTTAGTTCTGGCGCAATAAATAGTTTGATTTCTTGTTGTTTGTTTGCAATGTTTTCGATTTCTTCGGCATTCTTTACCGTTGAAAAAGAAACACGGCATGGTTGATCGGCAATTGTTAGAACTTCTGATTGTGTTGTTCGCTTGTTAATTGGATCAACGGTTTGTTGGTATTCGTAAACATTACAAATGCCCGTATACAATAATTCAATTGCTTTTCGTGCTATTTGGAACATTTACCACACCAACTTTCGATAACGAATGAATTGTGCTTGATCTGGATGTGTCATTCTCGCCATAAGCGCATCAAATTTTTGTTCCGCGCTCATGGAATCACCAAATGAAACGGTTGTATCACCTTCGGTGATCTGCTTCACAACCGCTTCAAAAGTCATATCGGGGATTTGCCCCATTGCCTTTTTTCCAATCAAGAATTCACCGCATACCATATCAACGGCGATTTCGCGCAATCCTTTTGGGATCGCGCGAATATTGCAAAAATCTTTGATGTAGTT
>JAKSTC010000005.1 GCA_024402765.1 Alphaproteobacteria bacterium | reverse complement strand
GCATAAAACACAACAGAATCACCGGGTTTTATAACATCCAGATTAAGCATATCGGCATACGATATAAAAGAGTCTATTTTCAGATGATTTTTCCGAGCAAACGCGTTAATACCGTCACGTTGTTTCTGCTTGGACAGCCGGTTGTGTTTCAGAAAAATTGCCCCATAAATCATTTGATTTCTTTTGTTTTTTGATGTTTTTATTTTTATACAACAAACCAACGATTAAATCAACATAAAATTTCCTAATTTGAATTAATTGTTAAATATGCAAAAAATATTAGAAAACCGATATATACAAGGTTTTTATACTGTTTATAGATTTGAATTAAGCAACTTATTAAACAATCGTTCTATTAAATTGAAGTATTTTTATCAACCAAAGGATTAAAAAATGTCAGTTATTGGGTATATTCGTGTATCTTCAAATAAGCAAACTTGTGAACATCAACACTATGAAATAGAGCAATTTGCAGAACATAATAATATTGCAGTAGATAAATGGGTTGAAGAAACTATTAGCTCGCGACAAGCGTTAGATAAAAGGCAACTGGGGCAATTATTAAATGAATTACAAGACGGTGATATTTTAATTGCCGCTGAAATATCTCGACTTGGGCGTTCTTTGCTAGAAGTTATGCATATTCTGGAAACTTGTTTAAATAAGAATTGTCAGGTTTGGACATTAAAGGAAAATTACCGCCTTGGTAATGATATACAATCAAAGGTTATGGCGTTTGCGTTTGGTCTATCTGCTGAAATTGAACGCAACCTGATATCCCAGCGCACCAAAGCATCATTGGATAATATCCGTGCAACCGGTAAAAAGTTAGGACGGCCATTTGCAGCACAATCAAGAAAACTGAAACTATCCCGGAACACAAAAAAAGTTAAAAAATTATTAGATATGGGGCTAACCAGATACAGAATTGCCAAGATAATGGATGTTAAACCATCTACGGTAAGTAATTTTATCCAGCGCATGGGATGGTAATTTACTCTTGTTAAACTGTTTTATCTATGATTTTTATCAATTCTTCTGTAAATATTCCATGAGTGTAAGATTGTAATTTTTGCTTAAGTTTTTCTTTAAGAGGGATTTTATCCAGACCATCAAGAATCTGGGCCTCTATACTGGAAAGAAACTCATCATTAAAAATCGTCACATTTAAGGGCCATTTTATAGTGTATGGTGCCCCATTATCACAATAAGTATAAAGCACATATATACCCGAAATAACGAGCATATTGTCTATTGTAAGTGCTATTTCATAAGCAATTTGGTTGTCTGTCTTATCTTTGGCTTCTGATCTTTCAATATTTGTAATTATCATTTTTTTGCATTTTCACCTTACCTAGGAGTAGTCCATAAAGAGATAATTTATGTTCTGTATCTGTGAGCATCTACCCATCTATGTTTATTAGAACTAAAAAACAAAAAATGCTCTCAAAATGCTCCTAAATAATAAAAAATGTGATAAAAAATGAATAAAAAAACGTCGTAACCCGCAGAAAACAAGGAAAAAACAAAAATAAATAATTGAAAGGATAGTCTCGATGTCAACGTGACGCTCTAGCCAACTGAGCTAACCACCCAAAGCGTAGGCATTATATCAAACAAAACGCTGATTGCAACAATAAAGTATTTTTATTCTGACTTTTTTAAGTATTCTTCCAACCAATGATTATCAATCTTTAACTGTCGAACATCGCTGTTTGCCAGTAATTTTTTCTGTAGTGGAATTGTTGTTTTTATTCCATCTATCACAAATTCCTCTAATGCCCTATCGGCACGCATAATACATGCAGGACGATTTTGTGCATGAACAATTAATTTTGCAATCATTGAATCATAGTTTGATGGAATTGTATAACCCGTATAAACTGCAGAATCTACACGCACGCCCAGTCCACCCGATGGTGCGTATAGTGTGATTTTGCCAGGGTTTGGAACAAATGTTTTAGGGTCTTCGGCATTGATACGAAATTCAATCGCATGACCATGTGGAACGATATTTGATTGGTTGTATCCCAACTTTTCACCGGCGGCAATTCTTATTTGTTCGCGAACCAGGTCGATACCATATACAGCCTCTGTTACCGGGTGTTCCACCTGTAGACGGGTATTCATTTCAAGGAAATAAAATTTGCCATCTTCGAACATAAATTCAAATGTGCCGGCGTTTGTATAGCCCATTTTTTTTGCGGCATCCTTGCAAATTTCAATCATATCATCGCGTTGCTTTTGTGTTAAAATTGCCGCAGGACATTCTTCCATAAGTTTTTGGTTTTTACGTTGCATAGAACAATCGCGTTCACCAAATACAACAACATTGCCATGTTTGTCACCCAAAATCTGAAATTCTATATGGCGTGGATGCAACAACAATTTTTCCATATACAGTGTATCATCGCCAAAACCAGATTGTGCCTCATTCTTTGTTACTTGATACGCTTCTGCCATATCTTCGCGGGAATTGACGGCACGAATACCGCGACCACCACCACCGGCCGCCGCCTTTAACATTACAGGATAACCGATTTTGTCTGCCCATTTAAGTGCATCGTTCAAACTTTTGATTGCGCCATCAGAACCCGGAACAACAGGCAACCCACACTTTTTTGCGGTTTGTTTGGCGTTAACCTTGTCCCCCATTTGTTCAATCATGTCCGGACTTGGACCAATCCAAATCATGTCATGTTGTTCAACCTTGCGCGCAAAGTCTGCGCGTTCAGACAGAAAACCATACCCCGGATGAATCGCATCCGCATTTGTTAATAAGGCGGCGGTCAAAATTGCAGATTCATTAAGGTACGAATCTTTGGCGCCTTCTGGCCCAATACATACAGATTCGTCAGCCAGTTGTGTGTGCATCGCATCCCTATCTGCGGTTGAATAAACGGCGACCGTTCGAATACCCATATCACGACATGCACGAATTATACGCAATGCGATTTCGCCACGATTAGCGATTAAAACTTTTTTTATTTTTGGCATTTTTATTCAATAATAATTAATGGTTGACCAAATTCAACAGCGGCACCATCGGTAACCAAAACTTCTTTCACAGTTCCGTCTTTGTCCGCTTTGATTAGATTAAAGGTCTTCATAGCCTCTACCAATGCAACTGTATCACCCGCGTTCACGTGTGCACCAACGGTAACAAATGGCTTTGCGTTTGGTTCAGGGGATAAATACACAACCCCAACCATTGGTGATGTTAATGCGTTTGTTTTTACGCTGTCAAGGGCCTTGTTCGGTGTCACAACCGGCATTGTCGGCATAGTAACCGTTGCCCCCTTGGATAAATGAATATGTTTGCGATATACACCAAACAAAAATTGGCGTTCTAAATCAAGTTCTGTTATTCCCATGTCGTCCATAATCTTGGACATGTTTTCAACAGTTGCACGAAAAGAAGTCATACAAAAATCCTTTTATAGTTAATATCATCTATAATTTTACCATTATTAAGTAAATTGTCAAGGAACAGGGTCGTATCCGAACCCGCCACCGGGCCTGCAACGTGAAATTCGTTTAATCCCCATTATAGTGCCACGCCAAAAACCATATTTTTCAATCGCTTGTTTGGTGTATTCACTACATGTCGGTATATACCTGCATACACATTTTCCGCCAATAACCGGGGAGATATATTTTTGATATGTGTTAATAAGCCACAGTGCGACGCGTGCACCAAAAGATTTATTTTTTTGTGCCATTTGTAACTTTTAGATATTTTAAGGCCTTTGTCATTGCCTGTCTGCCATCATCCCTGGTGGCATCCAAAATGCCAGTTCTGGCGATAAAAATATAATCATATTCGGGCATCATATATTTTTCACAAAAACGTGCCCAATCGCGTATCAGGCGTTTTGCACGATTGCGCTGGAACGCAAATTTAAATGTTTTTTTTGTTGCCATGATTCCATATCGTGCCCCGTTAGCAAAACGTGTTGGAACGATTTTGACTAAAAAAAAGTGGCTGCGCGCAATTGGCACATCCATATCAGTTATAAAATCACTATGTTTTTTTATCGTATCTCGCATAACGCTTATAATATCAGAATAAATAAGAAATCAAATAAAAAACATATGGGCGCACTTGCTTTTTTGTGTTTTGGGTTTTATAGTAAGAAAAAACAACTTTTCGGGGGCAGATATGTATAATTGGCTTATGAAATTTTTTTCAGCAGATATGGCAATTGATTTGGGAACGGCAAACACTTTGATTTATGTTAAGGGCCGCGGAATTGTTCTGAATGAACCATCTGTCGTGGCGGTTGCTGAAAACCGTCTGTTGGGGCGCAAGGAAATTTTGGCAGTCGGAACAGAGGCAAAGCAAATGTTTGGTCGTACCCCGGGGACAATTAATGCGGTTCGTCCTTTGCGTGATGGTGTTATCGCAGATTTTGAAGTTGCCGAAGAAATGATAAAATATTTTATACGCAAGGTTCACCGTAATAATCCATTGGCGGCACCATTGATTATTATCTGTGTGCCATCATGTGCAACCCAGGTGGAACGCCGTGCTATTCAAGAGGCTGCCGATGCCGCCGGTGCGCGTAAGGTTTATATTGTCGAAGAATCAACTGCGGCTGCGATTGGTGCGGGTCTGCCGGTTGATAAGCCCAAGGGTTCAATGGTTTTAGATATTGGTGGTGGCACGACAGAGGTTGCAGTTATGTCACTGGGCGGTATTGTTTATTCCAATGCGGTCAGAACGGCTGGCGACCAGATGGATATTGATATAATTGAATATGTCAGAAAAAACAAGAATCTTTTAATTGGTGAAAATACTGCCGAAGAAATAAAAAAGACAATCGGAACGGCCATATCCCCAAAGGATAAAGATAATGAATTAACAATGAAGATAAAGGGGCGCGATCTGCTTAGTGGAACGCCGCGCGAAACAGTTATTACGGAATCCCAGGTTGCCCAGGCGTTATCACAAACAGTGGCAAAAATCGTAAATACTGTGCATTTGGCGTTACAATCGACGCCGCCTGAATTGTCTGCGGATATTGCAGATCTTGGTATTGCAATGACAGGTGGCGGTTCTATGTTGCGGGGGCTTGATTCTGCGATTCGTGCTGCGACAGGGTTGCCTGCATTTGTTGTTGATAATCCGTTGGCATGTGTTGCGTGTGGGTCCGGTAAAATGTTATCAGGATTGGATAAAAATCAACACATATTGCAAACAATGTATTAATAAAAAACGCACCAAATGGTGCGTTTTTATAAACCTGATTTTTGTTTTCTAAATTCATCCAATGAAACAACACGTTTGTCGTCTGGAATGGAATCAGGCTTTTCATCCAGTGGTAATTCCATATCATTATCAGCCGACACAGGTTGTTGTTGTGGATGAAATGTAAGTATAAAATCAACAGACGGATCCTTAAATTCCACCAACGCAGAAAAAGGAACGCGTATAAAAAACGGACGACCATCAAAAGTTAACTGAACACCAAATTCGCGATCGGACACATGTAAATTATTGTATGAATACTGTAATACAATCGTCATCAAATCAGGATAACGCATGCGCAGAAAGTCTGGCAATACCACGCCATTATCGCGCGTCTTGAATGTTATGTAAAAATGCGTGCCATCGCCCAGTCCGTTTATTTGTGCGTGAACCAGCGCATCCTTAACCACAGATTTTAACGCATTATCCAATAAAGATTGATAATCAATTTTAGACATCGTGTTTT
This sequence comes from Alphaproteobacteria bacterium, assembly GCA_024402765.1. Taxonomy (GTDB): domain Bacteria; phylum Pseudomonadota; class Alphaproteobacteria; order Rs-D84; family Rs-D84; genus Enterousia. The sequence continues at coordinate 60,109 of JAKSTC010000005.1, read as the reverse complement.
ACTATATTACTAATTGACCCATTTTGGCAAGTAACAAATATTGCATTTTTTGCAAATTTAAACATCTCTGCATCAATACCAGTTGCCCAAATTTGTGCATCGCATTTGGTAAGGTTTTCAAACAATTCGCGTCTGGCGTCGGTATCCAAATGTGCGACCGCTTCGTCCAGTAAGATAATTGCCCCCCCCTTTGATTTGTCTTTCAATAATTTTGCATGTGCTAAAATTAAATCAAACAGTGCCATTTTTTGCTGGCCAGTGCTGGTCAGGCTCACAGGCAGTTTCAGAATATTATTAACCATTCCGAAATCAGATTTGTGCGGACCATCAATTACCATTTTGTCGCCTACTAATTCGCGTGTCTGGGACAGGTATTGGCGATATTTGCGTTCTGTATCCCCCGGGGTCAGACCTGATATAAGCATTTCTTCAACAAATCCATTTAGTGAAATTGCGTTTTTTTCGAGATAGTAATTTAATGCGCCCGCATACGCGATTCTGGTATCGCAAATTGCAACAGATGTTGATGCAATATCATCGTCCAAAATATTTAACAGTAAATCATCTGGTTTTGTTTTTAATACATTTGCGCGTTCTGTTAATAATTTATTCAGTTTTGCAACGCGACCGGCATGCGTGCTATTAAATGCACAACAAAGCCTATCAAAAAAAGCGCGTCTGTCAGATACCGAATCAACAAACAATCTATCTTCTTTTGGTGTTAACCAAACTACTTTTAATTTATTTGCCAAATTTGATAACGGGATATTTTCGTTATCCATTTTTGCATGGCGGTTTGTATCACCAGGATTAAAATATACAGAAACATTCGATTCGTCATTTAATTCAGAATATACAGCAAAAGAGCCATCCCCATTAAACCGCGCAATTTCGCCCATATCTGCACCACGCATTCCGCGTTCGCCAGATAACATTGATATTGCCTCTATGGTTGCGGTTTTGCCAGATCCGTTTGGCCCCAGTATAACAATTGTTTGTGCCCCATCTGTTTTAATGCGGGACATAGTATGATTACGGAAATTTGTCAGAATAATATTTTTAATCATAACTTAATAGTGGAGGCCAGGGTCGGAATCGAACCGGCATCCAAGGATTTGCAGTCCTCTGCATAACCACTCTGCCACCTGGCCATAAACTGTATGCGCATAATAGGGAATTTTTTTTTCAATTTCAACATAAAATTTTTAGGAATTTGATTTTGTTTTGACCTGGGTATAAAAACTGATATAATTACATAGATATATAAAGGGAATGTAGTATGAAATATGTGTTTTCTGTGCTTTTTGCATTGTTGCCTGTTGTCGCTATGGCGGATGAAAATTGTGCAACATTGCGTGATGTTCCTGATAGGGAATTAAGTATCCAAGAGGTGGTGGAACTGGGGCTGTGTCGTAATCCACAAACAGCGTCTGCGTATGCATCGCTGCGTGCGGCGCGTTTTAATAAAAATCGGTCATACGCATCATATTTGCCATCTGCATCAATTGGTTATTCGTTCAGTAATTCTTATGCCGGCAGTCAGTTCGACGATTGGTCGCATCGTGGGCCATCTATATCTGCATCATATTTGTTGTTTGATTTTGGTAAAAGATTGGCAGATTTAAATGAATCATTGGCGACATATCGTGCAACGGGTTTTGATTATGATGAAACAATTCAAAATTATGTTTATTCTGTGGTTGGCGCGTATTATGAATTGTTAAAGGCAGATGCTGATGTTAATGCTGCAACCAGTGCGTTAAATGTTGCAAAAAACGCAAATGAAATGGCGTCTAAGAAATTTAAGGCGGGCGCAGTAGCCAAGGCCGATGTCTATAAATCAGAAACCACATTGGCGGGTTCGGAATTAACCTTAGAGCGCGCAAAAAATAATCGTGAAATTGCCAAGGGGGCTTTGTTAACAAAATTGTCTTTCCCGGCAGATAAGGAAATATCGATTGTTGATATGTCTGCAACATTTGGATCTGACGCAGAAAGCGACAGTATTGATGAATTAATTTCTATTGCCCAAAAAAAGCGCCCTGACCTGTTGCGGGCGGCGGCGAACAAGGATGCGGCATGGCATCGCAGAAATGCATCGTTCCTGAAAAATTTGCCGTCTATATCTGCAAATGCGTCAATGGGGTGGGATAAAAATACATCATATGGCGTTGGTGCACCACAAACAAATACGCCAAATGGAACAATTGGAATATCTATATCTATGCCGATATTTGCAGGCTTTGCAAATATGTATGGTGTGCGCAGTGCGAATGCTTCGTATGATGCGGCGATTGAATCAGAAAGAAATACATCAAACAACGCGATGATGGATGTGTTTACGGCGTATCAGAATTATAAAACAGCACGCACTGTATTAAAACAAACAGAAAGTTTGTTAAAATCTGCAACCGAATCAGAACGCGTTACGTCCGGTATGTACAAGGTTGGACGCGCCACAATGCTAGATTGGCAAACCTCGCAAAATGAATTGGTTGATGCACAAAAACAAAATAATGCTGCAAAATATGATTTGTATGTAAAACGTGCCGCGGTTGCGCTGGCTATTGGTGATATAAAATCAGAATTGGGGGATGAATAATGGTAAAGAAAAAAACACAAGTAGTAACACCAGAAGTTGTTGTGACTGTGCCACAAAAGAAGAAATCGTTTGTTGTTCGGTTCTTTGGTTGGGTGTGGCGTCATAAGTGGTGGTCTTTGCTCGCAATTGTTTTATTGGTGGGTGGCTGGTTTTTAGTTTTTGGTTTTGGTGGTGGTGCTAAAAAAGGTGAATTTGTAACCGTTCCAATAACACGTGGTGATTTGTCCCAAACGGTTACCGCAACCGGTGAAATTATGCCGGTAAATACTGTTAATGTTGGATCCCAGGTGTCTGGCACAATTGATGAAATATATGTGGACTATAATTCTACGGTTAAAAAGGGTGATATGTTATTGACAATTGACCCATCTGTTTTGCAATCAAGCGTGGATGAAGCCCAAGCATCACTTACTTCTGCAGAATCACAGTTGGCGTATAAAAAAGCACAATATGAACGCAATAAAACATTATATGACGATGGTTTTATTTCGCGGGCAGAGATGGAACAATCGCAAACAGAATATGAACAGGCGGAACAAAATGTTAAAAAATTGCAATATTCTTACGACCGTGCTGTAACAAATTTAGGATACGCGACAATTACTTCGCCGGTTGATGGAACGGTTATTTCGCGTAAGGTTGATAAGGGACAAACGGTTGCGGCATCTTTCCAAACGCCTGACCTGTTTGAAATTGCTGAAGATTTGACCAAAATGCAAATTGAAACAGCAGTATCAGAGGCTGATATTGGTCTGATAAAATCTGGTATGGCGGTAACATTTACGGTGGATGCGTATCCAATTGATACGTTTAAAGGGTTTGTGCGCCAGGTACGCTTGTCCCCAACAACCACATCAAATGTTGTTGTTTATACCGTTGTAATTGATGTTGATAACCAAGATTTGCGCCTGATGCCCGGTATGACCGCTTTTGTTACAATTATTGTTAGTGCGTCCGAAGGTGCATGGAAGGCGCAAAATGCAGGATTTTTATTAAAAGATTTCTCAAATGTATCTGAAAATGTTGGTGACGCAACACCAAATAGTCATTTGGCGGTTATGCGTGATGGCGAAGTGATTTTTGTGCCATATGAAAAGGGTTTGGTAACCGCAACCGAAACAGAAATTATCTCTGATAAAATTCAACAAGGCGACAGAATAATCGTTGGTCGTGTGGGCCAGGAATCAACAAATAAAAAGGCAACAATGCGTTCTGGTGGACATCCAGGCGGGCGACCATTCTAAAAAAAGACATGAAGCAAGTACCAATAATTTCTATGGATAAAATCTGTAAAAGTTTTCCGCTGGAAATCGGTGGAACGCAACAGGTTTTATTTGACATAACATTTGATGTAATGCCGGGGGAATTTGTTTCAATTATGGGGCCATCTGGTTCTGGTAAATCAACATGTATGAATATTATCGGGGCGTTGGACAGTGCAACATGTGGAACATACAAACTGTATGGCAAGGATATTTCCACAATGACACCTGATGAATTAGCGGTGGTGCGTAATGATTATATTGGCTTTGTTTTCCAGAATTTTAATTTATTACCAAAGCGCAATATATTGGACAATGTAATGTTGCCATTGATGTATATGGGTAAACCAATGGCGGAACGCATTTCGCGTGCACGTGAGATGTTAAAGTTAGTGGGGCTATCAGGCTTTGAAACATATCTGCCGACACAGTTGTCTGGTGGTATGAAGCAACGCGTTGCGATTGCGCGCGCGCTGGCGGGCGACCCAAAATTAATTTTGGCGGACGAACCGACGGGTGCATTGGATAGTAAAATGGGGAACGAAATTTTACAGTTTTTCAAGAAATTGAATAAAGATTTAGGAATCACAATTGTAATGATTACCCACGAATTTGATATTGCACAGTATTCTGACCGTCTTATACACATTTACGATGGGCGCATAACATACGATGGCAAAATACCAAAACACGAATCAGACCTGATGCCAAAACATAGGGGGCGCAAATGACTTTTAATGATATATTGAAAGAGTCTTGGCTGTCCATCAGTGGTAACAAACTGCGTTCTTTTTTGACCGTTTTGGGTATTGTTATTGGTGTTATGGCGGTGGTTATAATGGTTGCGGTTGGTGAAACGGTTCAGCAATCTATAACCGACCAATTTTCATCCCTGGGGACAAATACGATTGTTATACGTGCGGGTGCGGCACAAACCGCGGGTGTGCGGTCTGGTAATAAACAGACGCTTACTATGGATGATGCAGAATATCTGGCGCGTTTGCCGGATGTGGCGGCGGTGACCCCAATGCAAAATGGTTCGGCCCAGGTTGTATATGGAAACAAAAACTGGGCAACATCAATGGTTGGGGCATATCCTGCGTACCAGATTGTTCAAAATGTTGAAATGGAATACGGAACATTCTTTGATGCAAATGCGGTTAAAAACGCCTCCACCTATGCGGTTATTGGACCTGATACATTGGAAGAGTTAGGTATGCCAAAAAATTCAGTAGGCCAAATAATTCGTGTTCAAAATACACCATTTGTTATTATTGGTGTTACCAAGGCCAAGGGTGATTCGATGATGGGTTCCCAGGATGATATGATAATAATACCGGTTACAACCCTGAAAAAACGCCTGCAGGGCAGTAGATTTCCACAATCTGTGCAATCAATCATGTTAAAATTGTATCAAGATGCAGATAATAATATTGCAACATCGCAAATCACATCTGTTTTGCGCCAGCGTCATCGTTTAAAGGATACAGACGATGATGATTTTCAAATTACCGATATGAAACAGGTTATGGAAACAATGGACACTGTAACGGGCTATCTTAAATTGTTATTGGTGGCGATTGCGGCGGTTTCATTATTGGTTGGTTCCATTGGTATTATGAACATGATGTTGGTCTCTGTGGCAGAAAGAACGCGTGAAATCGGTGTGCGCAAGGCAATTGGTGCGCGTGAAAAGAGCATAATTATTCAGTTTTTATCCGAATCGGTGTTGATTTCGTTTATTGGCTCTATGGCGGGGTTGATTTTGGGTGTTGGCCTGGCCCAGGGTGTTGGTCGCTTTATATTGGGATATAATGTTCCATTTAGTATTTGGCCGGTTGTGCTGTCGGTATCGGTCGCGGTGGTTGTCGGATTGGCATCGGGCGTGTTTCCTGCGATTAAGGCGGCAAAATTAAACCCAATTGATAGTTTAAGGTATGAATAATGATTTGGATAATGTTGATTTTGGGGTTGGTATTACTCGCCTTGGGCGGTGATATTTTGGTTCGTGGTGCGGTTAATGTTGCCCAGAAAATGAAGTTGTCGCCATTAATCATTGGTATTGTCTTGGTTGGGTTTGGAACATCTACGCCTGAATTATTAACATCTGTGTTGGCGGTATTTCAGACACCACCATCCCCGGGTTTGGCGGTTGGTAATGTAATTGGGTCAAATATAGCAAATATATTGTTGGTTTTGGGTTTAACTGCGGCAATTTCGCCGGTTTTGGTGGATAAAAAGGCATTAAGACGCGATGGTTTGTTTTTGGTTTTGTCTGGTTTGTTGTTGGCGATTGGTATGATTACAGGCGTGTTAAGTTTTTATCTGGGGCTGATAATGATTGCAACAATAGTGTTTTATGTATGGTACAGTTATAAATCAGAAATCGCCCTGCCCCAGCCAGAACAGACGGATGTTTATACCGGGGCAACATGGCGCGCGGTGTTGGTAACGATTATTGGTATTGCAATGACGATTTTTGGTGCGCGCCTGTTGGTGAATTCAGCCATAGATATTGCAAAAATCTTTCATGTTTCAGACACAATAATCGGTTTAACAATTGTTGCAATTGGGACATCTTTGCCAGAAATTGCGACATCTGTGGCGGCATCAATCCGTCATCATAATGAAATAGCATTTGGTAACATAGTGGGCAGTAATATTTATAACACCCTGTTTATATTGGGTGTTGTGGCGATGTTACAACCGATTCGTATGCCAGGTAATATAGAACTTGATTTTGTGGTAATGGCGGGTGCAACCCTGATGATGTTATTGTTTGGTCGTTTTGGGCGAATATCACGTCTGGCGGGTATATGTATGTTGCTGTGCTATACAGGATACATTATTTGGTTGTTGTAAAACTGGTACAAATTAAACCAACGTTTAAATCAACATAAAATTTCCTAATTTGAATTAACTGTTTGATGTATTAAAAACACTAGAAAACCGGCGTATACAAGGTTTTTATACTGTCTATAGATTTGAATTAACCAGCATATTAAACAATCGTTGGTTTGTTTTATAAATACAAAATATAAAAAAAACACAAGAAATCAAATGATTTATGGGGCAATTTTTCTGAAACATAACCGGCTGTCAGAGCAGAAACAACATGACGGTATAAATGCGTTTGCCCGGAAAAACAACCTAAAAATAGATTCTTTTTTGTCATATACCGATATGCTTAATCTGGATGTTATAAAACCCGGTGATTCTGTTGTGTTTTATGCGTGGTCGTGTATTGGTAATACCAGGCCGCAACTCAAAAAAACTATGAATTATTTTGTGGACAATAAAATCTTTTTTTACTCTGCAACCAGTGAATATTACGCGGACAAAAAGTTTAATTTTAAGCAACTTGCAGATGCATTCAGATTATATGAAGACATCCGTTTTAGTTTTATATCAAACAAAAGTTTTGAAGCGGTTAGACATCGTATCGAACATGGTATTCCTGCAGGTCGGCATAAGGGGACCAAGAATAAAACCCATGTTTGGGATGGACACGAGTCAGAGATTGTGTCGATGTATACAGCTGGCGAAACAATGTATTCAATTTCCAAAAAACTAAATTTATCCAACCCAGCGGTTAAACGCTGTCTGGTTGAATTGAATGTTATAAAGGAATAAACAATGCCAACAAAAACACCACGTGTATCTGTATTAACGCCGATTTATAATACTAATCCTGTGCATTTACGCGAATGTATTGAATCTATACTAAACCAAACATATACAGATTTTGAATTTTTGATTTTAAATGATAGTCCAGACAATAAAGAAATTGAAAAAATTGTTCTGGAATATGCATCGCGCGACAAACGCATAAAATATTCTAAAAACGACAAGAATATGGGTATTTCAATATCGCGCAATAAGTTATTACAGATGGCGCGTGGGGAATATCTGGCGATATTTGACCATGACGATATTTCAATACCGACACGATTAGAGCAAGAGGTTAATTATTTAGATGAACACCCATACATCGGGGCGGTCAGCAGTTGGGTTCAAGAAATGTTTGATGATGGCACTATTCTTATGTTAAAACATCCTGAAAAAGATATGGACATACGAATTTGGTTAATGCGCAACAACTATTTTGCGCATACTGCGTGCATGCTTAGGAAAAGTGTATTGGACGAAAACAATATTCATTACCAGGGATATTACTCGCCTGCGGAAGATTATAAATTAGTGTCAGATTTAATAGAAGTGACCGAGTTATATAATATCCAGGAAGCATTGGTTAAATATCGTTGTTCGCCAGAAAACACAAGCAATAAACAATCTGAGAAAATGTGCTATGTGGCGGACTGTATTACCACAGAATTACGGAATAAATATCCAGAATATTGGAAATTGTGCATAAAAACAGGCGTCTATCAAGAAACAACATTCAGGTTGCGCCTATTTGGAAAAATACCATTAATAAAAATAAAGAACAATTGGGTATACCTGTTCGAATTTATACCTGTATTAAAAATAAGGTGGAATTAATTAAACGCTTGAAAAATATGGAGTATGTATAATGATAAAAGTTTCTGTTATTATGCCCGTTTATAATACAAACAAGTTTGCTTTGGAAAGATGTTTAAAATCTTTATCTAAACAAACGTTAGATGATATAGAATTTATCATCATAGACAATGGATGTAATGTATTTACAAATAATATTATTTCTCAATATAAATCATCTTTAAAAAATTTGAAACTTATTAAGTTTAGCAAAAACATTGGTTACTCACAAGCTATGAATGCTGGACTTAAAAAAGCGAGAGGTGAATATATTGGTTTTTGTGATTCTGATGATTATGTGGATTCAAATTATTACGAAAATTTATATAATTTGGTTAAATATAATAAGTCAGATATTATAACTTGTGGTTACTTTGAAGAACATAAAGATAAAACCATAAAACATACCTTAAAAGATTCTAGAAACAACAATCTATTTGATATTATTGAAAATGGTGCTGTTTGGAACAAGCTATTTAATAGAAATTTTATATACACGCACAATATACATTTTAGCAAAAAAAACTTAAGTGTTTATGCTGATAACTTTTTTTTAATTCAAGCGGTTTTTTTTGCCAAAAGTGTAATTGTTGATAAAAATGATTTTTATCATTATGTTATTTATGATTTTTCTACCATACATGGTATAAGCTTATTGGATCAAAAACAATCAACATACGATGTGTTAGACGAAGCATTCAAAACATTACCAACAAATATTGAAAGCGAATCATTAATTAAGTTTTTATTTAAATCTTTACCTATACAAACTTTAACACAATTTCCAGATAGTATGAATTATATTACAAAAACTGTTGTATGGAAAGAAATATATAACTCTTTAAAAAGATATAATTCTCCTACTTTTATGCAAAAAATGTTTTCTATTACAAAGCATCCAATAACACAGAATATAAGAATCAGAATTTTAGGTATTAGAAAAACAAGGAGAAAATTATGAAAGTATTAATATTAGCCGGTGGTTTAGGAACCAGACTTGGTGAAGAAACAATTTTAAAACCAAAACCAATGGTTGAAATTGGAGGACAACCAATTTTATGGCATATTATGAAGATTTATTCATATTATGGTTTTAATGATTTTGTCGTTTTGTGTGGTTATAAACAACAAATGATAAAGCGCTGGTTTATGGATTATTATGCAGATCATTCAGATATAACAGTAGATCTAGCAAACAATAAACTGAACATACATACAAGTAAATGTGAACCTTGGAAAGTTACATTATTAGACACAGGATTAAATACATTAACAGGAAGCAGAATAAAAAAAGCCGAAAAATATATAGGACAAGAACCTTTTATGTTAACTTACGGTGATGGTGTATCCGATATAGATATTAACAAATTATTAGAACAACATAAACAATCTGGAAAATTAGTAACAATGACAGCGATACAACCCGCTGGTCGTTTTGGGGTTTTGGAGTTTGGAAAAGATAATAGTATTATCGGTTTTCAAGAAAAACCACAAGCAGGCGGAAATTGGATTAATGGTGGTTTTTTTGTTTGTGAACCAGATGTTCTTAAATATATTCCAGATGATAAAAATGTTATGTGGGAAGCAGATCCATTACACAGATTAGTAGAAGCCAATCAATTAGAAGCTTATAAACATGAAGGATTTTGGCATCCAATGGATATGTTAAGAGATAAAGAGTTATTAAACAATTTATGGGATAATAATAAAGCCCCTTGGAAAAAGTGGGAGGACTAAATGCAAAAAGTATTAATAACAGGTAGCACTGGTTTTATAGGAACCAATGTTACGAATGAATTATTAAAACGTGGTTATGAAGTACATGCTATAGTTTATGGTTCACAACCTGCAAAACAAAAGAATTTAATATGTTATGACATGAATTTAATGGATATATCTGTTGTTGATAAATTTATGTCGGAACACCATTTCGAAAATTTGATACATTTAGCATGGTATGTTGGCAAAGGATGTCATACATCTGATTTAAACTTAGATTGGGTTATAACGACTCTAAATTTATTGAAAAGTTTTAAAGATCATGGCGGAAAAAGATTTTTAGGCGCAGGTACTTGTTCTGAATATGAATATAAATACGGTTATTTGTTAGAGGATGAAACACCAACAGATCCAAAAACTTTATATGGTAATGGTAAAAATGCTGTATTTAATGTTGCAAAAGTATTTTGTAACCAAAACGATATAATATTTAAATGGCCTAGAATATTTAATCTTTATGGGCCGAATGAAAAACCTACAAGATTAATGCCTTCGGTTATAAATTCGTGCCTTAATAATGAAGATGTTAAAGTTAGTGATTGTTTAAAATTTCAAGATTATTTACATGTAGAAGATACTGCAAGAGCTATTGTGGATGTCTTTGAATCTGATTTGCATGGGGCTGTGAATATTTGTTCTGGTAAACCTGTGCAGCTAAAAGAAATTGTAACCAAAATAGCAGAGTTTACAAATTTTAAAGGAAAAATTTTATGGGGTTCTATTCCCGCTGCTTTTGGGGAAGATCTTGTAGTTGGTAATAATGAAAAATTAAAATCTATAGGTTGGCAACCTAGATATTCTTTAGAAGCAGGATTAAAACAAACTATCAAATGGTGGAAGGAGCAAAAAAATGTACGATAATATTTATAAAAATAAAGTTGTTTTAGTAACAGGACATACGGGATTTAAAGGGTCGTGGTTATCAATTTGGTTAACTATGATGGGAGCAAAAGTTATTGGTTATTCTTTAGATCCATATTCAGATAAAGGAAATTATTGTGCTTGTCATTTAAAAGAGCATTTATATGCAGATTTGCGTGGTGATACACGCGATTTAAAACATTTGGATGAAGTCGTCAAAACATATAAACCTGAAATTGTTTTTCACTTAGCAGCACAAGCATTAGTACGAACATCTTATGAACATCCCAGAGAAACTTTTGAAACAAATATTATGGGGTCTTTAAATATTATGGAAGTAATGAGAATGAACGATTGTTTAAAAACTGCTATAATGATTACTTCAGACAAATGTTATGAAAATGTAGAACAAATATGGGGGTACAAAGAAACAGATCGAATGGGTGGAGAAGATCCGTATTCAGCCTCTAAAGGTTGTACAGAATTAATGTTGCATGCGTATCGTCAGTCTTATTTTAATCCAGATAAATATGCTCAACACGGAAAAGCTATAGCAACAGTGCGTGCAGGAAATGTTATTGGTGGTGGAGATTGGTCTGACAACAGATTAATTCCAGATTGTATTCGATTTATTGAAGCAGGTAAACCAATTGAAATTAGAAATCCGATTGCAACACGTCCTTGGGAACATGTTTTAGAACCATTGTCAGGTTATTTAAAAGTTGGTCAAAAACTACTAGAAGAACCTGTTAAGTATTCAACAAACTTCAATTTCGGTCCACATATTTCTGCAAATAAGCCAGTGTTAGAAGTTGTTCGCAGATTGGTAGAATATTATGGAAAAGGTGAAGTTGTTGATGCTTCTGATCCAAATGCAGTACATGAAAATACATTACTGAACTTAGATGTTACAAAGGCATATGTAATGTTGCAATGGGAAGCTAAATGGGGTTTGACAGATGCTGTTCAAAAAACGGTGGATTGGTATAAAGAAGCCCTGAACACCAAAGATATGTATGATTTCTGTGTTAAACAAATTAACGAACATGGGGAACACCTTGCAAAATAAAACAGTTATTTTGGGTGCAGGAATAGCCGGCATTTCGGCTGGCTATCACCTGAAACAAAAAGGAACCAATACTGTTATCTATGAAAAGGACAGTGACTGGGGTGGTCTGTGTGGATATTTTACAATCAATGGTTTCCGTTTTGATCGTTTTGTGCATTTTACGTTCACAAATGACCCTTATATCAAAGGGATTTTTGAAAAATCATCTTCCCTTTATGAACATCCGTCTGTGTCCTATAATTATTATCATGGGGCGTGGTTAAAACACCCTGCCTTAAATAATTTAGCGCCCTTATCAGCACAGGAAAAAACAAATATTATTCAAGATTTTGTGAATCGTCCCCAAAAAGAAGAAACTCAAATTACAGATTATGCAGAATGGCTGAAGGTTCAAAACGGGATGTATTTTGCCGAACATTTCCCATTTGTCTATACTAAAAAATATTGGGGGCAAGACCCAAAAAATATGGAGACAAAATGGATAGGAAAACGTATTCATTCCCCAGATTTGTCCGAGGTTTTAAAGGGGGCTTTTGAAACACAAGATGAGAATTTTTATTATACATCTGTGATGCGCTACCCTAAAAAAGGGGGATTCCGCAGCATATTGGATGATTGCCGCAAGGGGTTAGATATTCAATTCAACAAAAAGGTTATTCGTATCGATTCCAAGCAAAAAGAGGTCTTTTTTGCTGACGGGACCAGCGGTAAATATGACCGATTGATTTCGTCTTTGCCCCTGCCAGAAATGGTGAAAATCATTGATAATTGTCCAGAAACTGTGCAACAGGCAGCGCAAAAACTTCATTGGACATGCGGATATCAGGTATCGTTGGGCTTTAATCGGTCGGATGTAGCAAAGCACCTGTGGTTTTATATTTATGATGAAGATGTGCCACCTGCGCGGGTTTATTCACCCAATTTAAAGTCACCAGACAATGTGCCAGAGGGATGTTCCTCTTTGCAAGCCGAAGTTTTCTTTGATTGTCGGGATAATGTACCACCTGCTGAGGAAATTTTAGAAAAAACACTCACAAAACTCAAAGAAATTTGCGGTTTCACGGATGAGGATATTGTGGTAAAAGACATTCGGTTTGAACCTTATGCGAACGTCACATTTACACATGGTATTTATGAAAATCGACAAATTGTGTTAGATTATTTGCAATCTGTTGGAATTGAGTCCATTGGCCGTTTTGGTCAATGGGATTATTTATGGAGTCATCAGGCTTTTGAAACAGGAAAGGAAATAGAATGACAAAAGAACCTAATACCAAAATTCGTCCCGTGTTTGATAAAAATTATATTACATTGGCGACAAGTTCATCAAATGAATATGTAAAATATCTATCTGTTTGGTTTCAATCAGTTATTGAAAATGCTTCTGATACAAACAATTATGATATTATCATTTTCTCAGATGAAATAAGTGAGGGATTAAAAGAAAAACTTTTGTCACAGTCATCTAAAAAGAATATAAGTATCCGATTTTTTAATCCGTTCGAATATGAAACAAAGTTAAAAATTACAATAACACACAATAATTTCAACAGAGCCTGCTACTTTCGCTTATTTGCGCCGCTGGTTTTAGAACACAGCAAGGTTTTATTTACAGACTGTGATTTGTGTTTTATAAAAGATCCCTATTTAATAACAAAGGTTGATATAGAAAATATTCCAGGTGCAGCTTGTACGGATCCTATTTGGGTCAAAGTTATTGAAAACAGGCGCCCCTTAGTCAAAACACCCGATTCTATCAAATACGCCAAAGAAACATTAAAATTACGTGATGTAAGGAAGTATTTTAATACCGGTGTATTTTACATGAACCTGGATGAATTTAGAAAAAATGATTATTATTCCGTGATCAAAAAGGCAATTGATGATAATTTTTTTGTATTTCAGGAACAATGTGCTATTAATGCCGTATTAAATGAACAAATCAAGGTGTTAGAGGAGGGATGGAATACTTTGGTTTATGAGGAAGTGCCGGATTATGTTAACGCCGACACAAAAGTTATCCATTTCCCAGGCCTGGAAAAACCATGGCTCTATCCATCGATTAAGCATGCGGATATTTGGTGGTCATATGCCCGTCGGACCCCCTTTTATGAAGAAATTTTGGTTCGAATCATGGATCTAAAAGCACCTTCCCATCCAGAGTTCCGTAACCTTTATATGACAATACATCCCTTTTATTTCTTGTTAAAGAAATGGAGATACAGGTTATTGACGCATTTAACTTTCGGTAAAAAGAAAGAAAAATATACGAAAAAATATACGACGCTTAAGGCAAAAATTAAAGAACAAAAAGAATTTGTTAAGCAAATGGAAGGAGTGTTAAAATGAATATTGTATTGACAACAAGCAATTATTACGTTCCATATACATATGTTTGTATGCAATCAATTTTAGAAAGCACTTTTGGTGATATCGTTTTCTATATTTTATCCAATGATATATCCGAAGAATCAAAAGAAAAAATCGAAAATTTAAGAAAAATCAGGGATTTTGATATTAAGTACGTTCCGGTTAATACAAGTACATATCCCATACCTAAGCAGGCAAGAGCAGCTTCCATCGTATATGCAAAGATGTATCTGCCGGATTTAATTCCGGATGTTGATAAATGTATTGTCCTGGATAGTGATATTATTGTAAAATGTGATTTATCGGAAATATATAATATAGATCTTAAGGGTAAATATGTGGCCTGGGTCCCCGATCAAATTGATACACGGATAAAAAAGGAAAGGTATTGGTTTGATGCCTTTAATATGCCTAAGGAAAAATTATATATAAACAGTGGTGTTCTTATTTTAAATTTATCACTCTATAAGAAAGATCAAATTTCTTCTAAGATCAATCAGGTCTATAAGACATATAAAGATGATATCAGATTTTTTGATCAGGATATACTTTACATTCTTTTATCTGATAAATGTATCTATCTTGATTATAAGTATAATTATTTATCTCAGCTTCCCTACACGGATCCTAAAGTTAAAAAAAAGCTAAAAAAGGAGTGTCAGATTATTCATTATGGTGCGGAATATAAGCCATGGCTTTACCTCGATGAAGAAAAAGCTGAGATTTGGTGGTCTTATGCCAGAAAAACCCCGTTTTATGAAGAAATTTTGTCCAGGATGATAGATTTTAAAATTTCACAAAGGCCTCAGTTTGATTATCATACTATGTATATGTTAGCACATCCGATTTATTTTAAACTGAAAAAATTACGTTATCGTTTGTTAAAACATATTACTTTTGGACACAAACGTCAGCATTATCGTAAAAAATACCAAACATTAAAGGATCAACTTAAATAAGTCATATGTAATGCATCGTTCAATTGCAAAACATCAGCAATCACAAGCATTACAAAAAAATCTGTAACACACGATTGTATTGGCATACCATATTAGAGCGATATATAACTACTATTATATTTGCTGTCCCTGTGTCAAATTTTGATATTTTATAAATGTTTTATTTAACTTCCTGCCCTATGGGGCAAGATGTTGTTAGCATACTGGCATAAAGAGCACTATAACCTATTCAAATCATATAGGTTATGAATTTTATAATCTAGGGAAAACGTTTAGTAATAGATAAAACGCCATAGTCCACTGGTAAAAACCCTAAAAAACATTTAGGAGCAATTTTGGAGCAAAGTCTAGAGTATACTGTAACAATTTGTAGTAGATCATAACAGATCATAGCAGATCATATCTAAATGCCACCAAAGCGAAAAAACGCGTTTTTATTTGCAAATCCAAAATTAGTTGTTATAATTTATTCGTTTTGGGTGGTTAGCTCAGTTGGCTAGAGCGTCACGTTGACATCGTGGAGGTCGTTGGTTCGAGCCCAATACCACCCACCAGAATTAAAACTATGCGAATGTATAATTAATCTTTATCAAAAACATTGCGGGAACAAAATTTGCGCCCGTTTCGGGCGTTTATTTATAAATAAAAGGAACAAAACCATGGCGAAAAAATATTTGATTACATCTGCATTACCGTATGTGAATTATAATTTACATATTGGACATATGGCGGGTTGTTTGTTGCCAAGTGATATTTATGCGCGTTTTTGTCGTGCCATGGGACGTGATGTTTTGTTTGTCTGTGGTGCTGACGAACATGGCACAACCAGTGAAGTTGGTGCAATGAAAGAAAATATGCCAGTTGATGAATATTGTGACAAGTATCGTAATGCACATTTACGTGATATCAACGATTTTGAAATGTCTTTTGATTTATATGGCAGAACACATACAGAAAAACACGAAAAACTAATTCACGAATTATTTACACGTCTGGACGAGCAGGGTATGATTATTGAAAAAACATCACTTCAACCATATTCTGTAAAGGACAAAATGTTTTTAGCAGATAGATTTGTTATCGGAACATGTCCAAAGTGTGGTTATGAAAACGCATATGGAAATGAGTGTTCAAAGTGTGGTGCAACATTAGAACCATCTGAACTTATCAACCCACACAGTGCAATTACAACTGATTCACCGGTGGAAATGCGTGAAACAAAGCACCTGTATTTCAAGACCAGCGCAATGCAGGGTAAACTGCGCGAATGGATTAATTCGCGTAAGGGTTGGCCCAAAACAGCAACCGCAATTGCAAACAAATGGTTGGATGAAGGCCTACACGACAGCCCAATTACTCGTGATTTAAAATGGGGTATTCCTGTTAACAAACCTGGATTTGAAGATAAAGTTTTTTATGTTTGGTTTGATGCGCCATGGGGCTATGTTTCTATATCCCAGACGGCAACTGATGATTGGGAATCTTGGTGGAAAAATTCTGATTGTCATTATACACAATTTATGGGCAAGGATAATGTATCTTTTCACGCTGTATTTTTCCCAGCGCAAGAATTGGCAATGGATGATAATTGGAAAACTGTTGATGTATTAAAGGCATGTAATTTCCTTAATTTTGAAGGTGCAAAAATATCAAAATCAACTGGCAATGGTATATTCTTGAATCAAGCAATCACAGATGCACCTGCGGACGCATGGCGTTATGCAATATGTTCTTCGCTTCCTGAAACAGATGATACAGACTTTACAATTTCCCGCTTCGCAGATATTGTGAACAAAGACTTAAACGGTATGTTGGGAAATTTTGTTTCGCGCGTTTGCAAACTGACCGCTAAAAATTTCGGCAATACCGTTCCAAACGCGGGTGATACAGATTCTGAATTGGCACCCCAGATAAACGAAAAATTATCTGAATTAACAACCGCATTGGACGCATGTGAATTCCGTGCTGCGGTATTTGCGTTGCGGGGCCTGTGGGCAATCGGTAATGAATATATGACTGAACGCGAACCATGGGCATTGGTAAAGGATGGCGATTTACGATCTGCGGGCGCGGTATTAAATGAATGTTTTCAACTGATTGATTTGTATGCGCGCGTATCTGCCCCATTTATTCCAGATGCTGCCGAAAAAATGCGTGCTATATTTGGAACACAAAACGATTTATCATGGCCAACAAAATATGAACATCGTGTTGCAACTGGAACTGAATTTAGTGTTCCTGAAAACCTGTTTGAACGCATTGACGATGACAAGGTGGCGGCATTGATAGAAAAATATGTTCCGAAAAAGAAAGTACCAACACTTATCACCGCCAAAATCGTTGATGTAAAAAATCATCCAGACAGTGATAAATTGCATATTTTGACGGTTGATGATGGTTCTCAAAAATTACAAATTGTTTGCGGCGCACCAAATGTTCGCGCTGGATTGGTTGGTGTTTTGGCACCGGTTGGGGTGACACTGCCGGGGCAAAAGAAACCAATTACTGCACGCACAGTTGCGGGTGTTGTGTCAAACGGCATGATGTGCAGTAGTGCAGAGGTTGGTAAGGGGGTTGAGGCCGACACAATAATTGATTTGGGTGACGATACACAAATTGGTGTTGAATATAAATAATGAATAAAATAAAACTTGTTTTAATGTCGTGCTGTGCGCCATGTTCATGCGGCGCGATAAAACAGTTGGTGGACGGCGAAATACCTGATATTGATGACTTTATCGTTTTATTCTATAACCCCAATATTTTTCCAGAAAACGAATATCAAAAAAGACTTTCTGAGCAAATAAAGTATTGTGAAAAACTGGGGGTTAAATATGCGACCCTTGAATACAACCATGACGCATGGCGCGATACGGTTCGCGGATTAGAAAGTGAGCCCGAACGCGGTGCGCGATGTGATAAATGTTTTGCGTTTCGGTTTTGCGCTGCGCGCGAATTTGCACTTACAAACGGATATAACGCGATTGCATCTGTGTTTGGTGTATCCCGCCACAAAGACCAAGCCCAAGTGGACAGGGCTGGCGAATCCGCATGTGGTGAAATCAAATATCTGCCGATAAAATGGAACGAAAATCTGCGTGCGCAAATTAATCGTGAATCAGATTTTTATCGTCAGAATTATTGCGGTTGCGAATTTTCCATGCGCAAATAATAAAAATTTGATTTTTCGCGGATTTTTTCTATAATTTTATTAAATTTAATCGAACTAAAAGGATATTCAATGAAACTTGAACCACATGTTAATTTTGTTCTGGAAATGGTCGAACCTGGGGAACTTGAACGTAGCGAAGTTTTTTGGACTGGGTCCACTGATGCTACACCAATGGAGGCTTTACAGTCACATTTAAGAAGTATTCACCTGTTGGATTTGGTTCCGTGCGCTTTTAATTTAAAACGAAATGTATATATTTTGGCACAAAACGTCGGTACTTTAAAACCCAATAATGGTCAAGATATAACAACAGATAGTTTTAAATTTATTGTTGCCAATAAAGTTCCTTACTTTGCCGATTTGCAACAATATTTATTGAAAAATTCTCGTAATGGTGCACAAAAATGTCAAGATGTGCATTTCCAAAACATGGCACAATTCGATATCACACAACCAATCTTGTATAATGGTCCGTGTGAATATAATGGTTCTTTCTTGCCTGACAAGCCTTTGAACAAAAGACCGTTGATGGCACGTCCTTTGACCGAAAAAGATATCATCGTGGATAGAAAATTAGAAAAACAACTTTGGCCGGTGGTTGGAAAGTTCCCACCAGAATTGTTTGCAATATTGGTAAAAACAAAAGAAGAAATTCATTAAAGGTAAAAATCATGTCATCGATATTTATTTTTCCAGGTCAAGGCGCACAAGTTGTTGGTATGGGTGCAGACCTGTATAAAAATAATGGTAAAGCCCGCGAAGTATTTGACGCGGTTGACGACGCATTGGGTGAAAAATTGTCTGATGTTATCTTTAATGGACCAATGGAAACATTGACATTAACCGCCAATGTTCAACCCGCTATTTTGGCGACATCGCTCGCAATGTTTCGCGCTGCACAATTACCGACACCAGATTATGTTGCGGGACATTCATTGGGCGAATATAGCGCACTGTGTGCAGCTGGCGCATTGTCAATTTCGGATGCCGCCCGTTTGGTTCGTGCGCGCGGTAATGCGATGCAAAACGCTGTGCCACTGGGTGCGGGCATAACCGCGGTTGTTTTGGGTTTAGATATTGATGTCGTTAAACAGATTTGTGAAAAATTTGATGCCGATGTTGCAAATGACAATTGCCCAGGCCAGGTTGTGATTTCGGGCCTCAAAGAAAAAATCGAACCTGCGATGGATGCTTTAAAAGAAGCAGGGGCGCGTCGCGTTATGCCACTCGCGCTGTCTGTGCCGGTGCATTGTCGCGCCCAAGAGGGGGCGGCAGAGAAAATGCGTGAAATTTTAGATACGGTTGAGATAAAAAAACCAATCGTTCCTATTATTTCTAATAAAACCGCAAAGCCCATGACGGACGCGGCAGAGATTAAAGAATCACTGATTTATCAAATGACGCACGGTGTTCGTTGGCGCGAAAGTGTTTTGGAAATGGTAAATTTGGGAATAGATGATTTAACCGAAATTGGTCCAGGAAATGTTTTATGTGGTCTGGTAAACCGCACCACAGATAAAATTAACGCACATAAATGGGGGATATAAAATGTTTGAATTAAATGATAAAGTTGTTCTTATTACTGGCGCAACAGGTGGTATTGGGGGTGCAATCGCAAGACAGATGAAACAGGCGGGCGCAACCGTTGTTGTATCGGGTCGTAACGAAAGCAAATTAAATTCTGAATTTGATGATTCGTATATAAAAATTCAATCTGATTTGTCTCTTGATGGCGCGGCTGAAAAATTAATTGCCGACACAATTGAATGCGCTGGAAAAATTGATGTATTAATAAACAATGCCGGAATCACTGCGGATACATTATTAATGCGTATGAGTGATGAGCAATTTGATAATGTTATAAATACTAATTTGCGTGCAGCGTTTAAGACTTGCCGTGCCGCAATTATGCCGATGATGAAACAACGTTTTGGTCGTATTATAAATATGGCATCTATCATTGGAACAATTGGTGGTGCCGGCCAGGCAAACTATGCCGCGTCTAAGGGTGGTCTAATCGCGATGACAAAATCCATAGCAGCAGAGGTTGCATCCCGTGGCATCACCGCAAATGCGATTGCCCCAGGCTTTATACAAACACCAATGACGGATGTTTTGCCTGATGAATTAAAGAAAACTTATTTGGCACAAATCCCAGCGGGTCGCTTTGGAACCCCGGACGACATTGCAAACGTATGTGTGTTTTTGGCGTCAGATGAGGCATCGTATATCAACGGACAAACAATTCATGTAAACGGCGGAATGGGGAGGTTTTAAGCCATGAAAAAACAAGAATTTAATGAATTAAAAACAGAACGACTTGATCTGCATCCTATTTGTTTGGAACCATCTTTTGAATTAGCGAATTATTTATTTAATTTAATTTCTAGCAATCGTGATTTTTTTAAATATATGCCATGGTCGAACATAAAAACACCTGAACAAGAATACGAATTCTTACAGGATGCTGCAGCAAAATGGAAAGATAATAAAGCAGCAACATACGGCTTGTATCTAAAAGGCACAAATGAATATGTTGGTTGTTGTTCTGTTATGAATTTAAATTTTTCCAATTCCAGTTGCGAAATTGGTTATTGGTTAAACCCTAAACATGCAAAACAAGGTTTTATGGCTGAAGCCGTAAATGCTGTTACGAAAGAATTTTTTGATAGGGGTGCCAAACGCATCGTGATAAAAGCAGATATTACTAATACTAATTCTCGCCATGTTGCCGAAAGATGCGGTTTTGTCTGTGAAGGAATTGCCAAACAATCAGAATATTATCCTGCTACAGACACCTATGGGGATGTAGCAGTTTACGCAAACATAAAAGAAAATTAAAAAATGCAAGAATATGATGTAATTGTTATTGGGGGTGGACATGCCGGCGTTGAGGCCGCAGCGGCATCCGCCCGTCGTGGTGCAAAAACACTTTTGTTAACTATGCGCGAAAGCGATATTGGTGCAATGTCGTGTAACCCGTCTATTGGGGGACCTGGTAAATCGCAAATGGTTGCAGAAATGTGCGCCTTTGGTGGTGTTATGCCACGCGCTGCAGACAAAAGCGGCATTCATTGGCGCACACTTAACGCGTCACATGGCGCCGCGACCCAGGCACTGCGCGCCCAGATAGATAGAAATTTATATCACAATGCGGTTATGGAAATTTTGAATACTACACCAAACCTAACGGTTCGTTTTGAAAAAGTAATTCAACTAGATTTGCAAAAAAAGACTGTAAACAATGTGTATAGCGCGCACGCAATCGTATTAACGACCGGAACTTTTTTGGGGGGACTTGTTACGCGCGGGGCTGAAAAAATTGATTCTGGCCGTTTGATGGACGATGGAAACTATCAAGAAAATGATTCTTATATCTCATCTGTTCTGCGTGCAAATGGGTTTGAATTATTAAGATTAAAGACCGGAACACCATCGCGCATTTATCGTGATTCTATTGACTTTAGTGTATGCGAAGAGCAACCCGGCGATAATCCACATGATTGGTTCACATTGGGTTCAGATATAAATTATAATGAAAAGTGCTTTATCACACACACAACAGAGGCTACCCATAAAATCATTCGTGATAATATTGCACATGCCCCAATGTATAATGGTGATATTGAGGGTATTGGTCCGCGATATTGTCCATCACTCGAAGATAAGATTATGCGTTTTCCAGAACATACTTCGCACCATGTGTTTTTAGAACCCGAAGGGTTAAACAGCGAACTGATTTATCCAAACGGTATATCGACCAGTTTTGGGGCTGACATTCAGGACAAATGGATTCGCACAATCCCAGGGTTGGAAAATGCGCATATTGCCCGCTATGGTTATGCAATTGAATACGATGCAATTGATGCGCGCAATCTATCCGAAACATTGGAAAGTAAAGATATATCTGGTTTATTTTTCGCGGGGCAAATTAATGGAACATCTGGATACGAAGAGGCCGCCGCCCAAGGATTGGTTGCCGGTGCAAATGCTGCCGCGCGTGCAATGGGGACAAAAACACTTAATCTGGACCGAACAAATTCAATGATTGGTGTTTTAATTGACGATATTACAACACTGGGCGTGGACGAACCCTATCGTATGTTTACATCACGTGCAGAATATCGTCTGAACCTGCGTGCTGATAATGCTATATTCCGCTTGGGCGATATGGCACAAGAATTAAATTTAATAGACACCGATTGGTATAATAAAATCGCAAATAAATTTGATAAAATCGCACACGAAAACGACAAATTTTACGCTGGTTATATTTCACGCAACGAACGCGAAATTGCTGCATACAGACGCGATGCAGAACTAAAAATTCCATACGATTTTGATTATAAATCTTTATCAGGGTTAACCAACGAATTGGTTGAAAAATTAACAAAAACCAGACCAGAAAATATCGCAGACTTATCCCGTATACCGGGTATGACCCCTGCTGGTATAACGGTTGTTTTGCGTAAAATCAAATGTTCAAAACCCGCTAAAAAATAAGTGGAAATAAACAAAAAGATATATTAATATGCGTCTGTTGCCGGAGTAGCTCAGCTGGTAGAGCATCTCATTCGTAATGAGGGGGTCGTGTGTCCGAGTCACATCTCCGGCACCACAAATCTGTTAAAAAGTTGTTTTTCTTTGTTTTTTATGCTATAATTAACACAACTAACAAGGAGTTTTTCTATGGCAAACACTTTTATAAATGCTATTGCAAAATTACGTTCTGCAATGGGGATGCAAAAACACCCTGAATTTGATTCTGATACCAATCCTGCGTTACATTGGTTGCAAAAGGCAGCAGAAGCAAAATTTGACATTGAACATTTTTATGAAGTCGAAAAAACATCACCAAATAAGTTAAATGCGGAACAAACGCAAAAATTGAAAAAGCTTAAACGCGATTTAGTAAAATATAAATTGCGCTATACCAAGGCGTTAAAGAAAACAGATATGAAAAACGCAGAAAAAGAAGTTCTAAAAATGGCGAAAAAACATCAAAAAAATGGTGTATATAACCAAGTCGTTTTTGATAAAATGCTTTTGTGTATCCAAAATAAAAATTTTGGTAATGTTTTATAAAACAAAAAAAACAGGCATAATGCCTGTTTTTATTTGATTTTTATATAAAACAGCTATATAATTCATTACATGATGAACAAAAGTATAATTATTATTAGGTAGTTTCACTGCGCTTTGGCGGTGGCTGGGGCGCATGGGCGCCTTTTTTAATACAAGAAAACGGAGTAAAATATGTCCTATACCAAAACAGAGGCAAAACCAAATTTTCCAGAACTGGAACACCAGGTTCTTGATTTTTGGCGCGAAAATGACACATTTCATAAATCATTAAATAAAACAAAGTTGGGTCACCCATTTATGTTCTATGACGGGCCACCGTTTGCGAACGATTTGCCACACTGGGGACATTTGGGTGTTTCTGCGGTCAAAGATATGGTTTCGCGTTTTCAAACAATGCGTGGAAATTATGTTGTGCGCGAACTAGGGTGGGATTGCCATGGATTGCCGGCTGAAAACAGCATTGAAAAAAAACAAGGAAAAACTGCGAAGAATATTGTCGCGACTGACGGTATAAATACTTTTTGTGAATTATGCAGAAATGATGTTTTGACCTATACCAATGAATGGTTACGTTATTTTGAACGCATTGGGCGTTGGGTTGATGGTGGTGATAATTTTGGTTATCGTACAATGGATAAAAATTATATGGAATCTGTGATTTGGGCATTAAAAACTCTGCACGACAAGGGATTATTATATAAAGATTTTAAGGTTAATCCATACGATTGGAAATTGGGAACCGTTTTATCTAATTCTGAAGCATCAAGTGAATATCAGGATATTGTTGATGATACGGTTACTGTTTGGTTTGAATTAAGTAATGGCGATCGTGTAATTGCATGGACAACAACACCATGGACATTACCTGCGAATTCTGCGTTGGCGGTAAATCCAACAATGGAATATGTCCGCGTTAAACACAATGACGGTCATGTTTATATTTTGGCAAAATCACGCCTGAAAGCATACGATAAAATTTTCGCAGATTCTGAAATTTTGGAAACGATTACTGGCGATAAACTGGTCGGATTAAAATATAGTCCATTGTTTAATTATTATGCAAATACATCTGACTTGCTATACCAGGTTATACCGGCAGACTATGTTTCAGATTCTGATGGAACAGGTATTGTTCATATTGCGCCTGCATACGGTAACGATGACTATTTGGCAGCCAAGGCAGTTAATGCACAATTTCCAGTAATTTTAAATGTTGATGACTATGGTAATTTTGATAACACTGTTACTGATTGGGCGGGCGAAAATATATTTGTTGCAAATCCAAAAATCATAGAATATTTAAAATCAAATGGTCGCTTGGTTAAAAAAGACCAACATAAACACAGTTATCCATTTGGCCCACGCAGTCACGAAAAATTAATCTATCGTGCCACAGACGCATGGTATATTGATGTTCCAAAAATACGCGATCGCTTGGTTGAAATAACTGCGAATGAAACGACATGGACTTCGGCGGGTAATCGTTTTATGGATTGGATTAAAAACGAATTACCATGGGGAATTTCACGCAATCGTTTCTGGGGCGTGCCATTACCAATTTGGGAACGGGACGGTAAATATAAAATATTTGGTTCTATTGCAGAGATGGAAGAATTCTTTGACACAAAGATAGAAGATTTACATCGCCCTACATTGGATAAATTGTCGCGCGACGGCTGGCACAGAATTAGTGATGTGCTTGATTGCTGGGTTGAAAGTGGTTCTATGCCATTTGCGTCCCTGCATTACCCATTTGAAAACAAGGACAAGTTTGAACAGACTTTCCCCGCAGATTATATTATAGAGGGGCAAGATCAAACCCGTGGTTGGTTTAACGCGTTGATGGTTATGTCGGTTGCATTATTTGATAAACCTGCATTCAAGGTCGTTTCCGCAAATGGTATGATTTGTGATGAAAACAAACACAAGTTTTCAAAATCACTACACAACTATGTTGATCCAACTGAACAACTGGAACAATATGGTGCAGATGCAATTCGTCTGTTTATCCTGGGCAGTAATTTTATGAAGGCAGAACCTGTTGGTGTTGATAAAGAAGGTAAAGTATTTAATGAGGCAACAAAAACATTACTTACACCACTTTGGAACGCGTATCATTTCTTTACACTGTATGCAAACGCTGGAAAAATTACTGCAAAAGATGTGCGCGATTCTGATAATTTACTGGATAAATATATTTTATCAGAATTAAACGAAGTTGTATCCACAACCACAAATGCATTAAGCGAATATAAACCTGATGTTGCGGTAAAAGAATTCGTTCGTTTCTTGGATGTGTTAAACAACTGGTACATTCGTCTGAACCGCGAAAGATTCTGGGACGAAGATCAAACCGCTTTTGATGTTTTGTATACCGTTATCACAGAATTTGTAAAATTACTTGCACCGTTTGCGCCATTTATATCTGAATATATATACCGCAATTTGGCCGGGGGTGAATCTGTGCACTTGCAATCTTTCCCTGTGGCAGCAAGCAGCGATAAAGCGATTGTAAACGATATGCGCACAATTCAGGCGATTGTTTCAACCGGTAAACAATTACGCGAACAATATAAATTACGCAATAGATTGCCATTAAACAAAATAACTATCGCAGGCGCAGATGTTCATGCGTATAGCACGATTTTACAAAATGAACTAAACGCGAAACAGATTGAATTTATATCTGATATTTCATCGGTTGCGGATGGTTTTGTGTATTTAATTACACCAAAAATTGGTGCGCGCTTAGGTGGTGCATTAAAAGATATTATCCCAATGGTAAAGCAGGGCAAATACTCTATTGAAAATGGCAAATTGGTTGTTGGTGATTATACATTAAACCCTGACGAATTTGAACAAAGACTGACTATCAAATCGGGTGTTACTGGTGCAGCATTACCCGACAATACCGCCGTCGTTATGATAGACACAAATATCACACATGATTTGGTGGTTGAAGGGCTCGCCAACGATGCATTGCGCTTTATCCAAGATTCACGCAAGGCGGCAAACTTGGACGTGTCCGACCGTATTAAATTAACCGTTTTTGCCGACAGTGATTTGCTGGATGCAATTAATACATATCGCGACCGAATAATGTCTGACGCTTTGGTTTTGGAAATGAATATGGGCAATGCCACACAATTTGAAACCGAAATTGAGGGCAACAAATTCGCAATTAACATTGAAAAACTGTAATGAAAACCGCTCTGACACCGGATATTTATTTTAAGGAAGTTCCAAAAACACTGAATATGGATATCCGGTCAGAGTTATATTATACAAATGAATTTACATTCACGGTGGCAGTGATACTGTCTGCCCAGGCAACCGATAAAAAAGTGAACGAAGTTACCCCAAAACTGTTTGCAATCGCCAGCACACCAGAAGAAATGTTGTCGTTAGGCATTGACGAACTAAAAAAACATATTTGTGTTATTTCGTTCTTTAATAACAAGGCAAAAAACATTATCGCATTATCTGAAAAACTGTGTGGGCTATGCAAAAATAAAAACTGGAAATTTCCGACAAAATATCACAATCGTGATGAATTGATGAAACTGCCTGGCATTGGGCAAAAAACCGCAAATGTTGTGTCTAATGTTTTGTGGGATGCGTCTAATATCGGCGTGGATACGCATGTATTCAGGCTGGCCCATCGTTTTGGTTGGGCGGACAATAGTGACAACACCCCCGAAAAGGTAGAAGAAAAATTATTGAAACTTATTCCGCAAAAATATCATGAAATGGTAAATCATGTTATGGTTTTGCATGGCCGTTATACATGCACAGCGCGGAACCCAAAATGCGAAAATTGTCCCGTTGCAAAATGGTGCAGGGCGAACGATAAAAAACCGGCATAACGCCGGTTTTATTATTTATCCCTAATTTTTGCGGGACACTTTTTTTCAACATTTGCAATTACAGAATCTTGAATTTTTAACAATTCACTATCTGACATATTTTCTGTCGGATAAATCGTAATTGTAAATGCAATAGACTTTTTACCATCACCCATATCAAACGCATCAAAAATTGTTGCGTCATCTATACGCGAATCAGCGCTTGTTGCCGTCGCAATTATTTTGGAGGATTCAAAATCTTTATCGGTGATAAATGCAAAGTCGCGCGTGATTGGTTGAAAATCTGTCACTGGAATCTTTTTAAATTTGGGATTCTCTGGCAAATTTTCAACATTATTCACAATACCAATTACCACCGGCATTTTGAAATGCATTGTGTGCGCAACCGTTGGATGCAATTCACCAAATTCTGCAATTACCTTTTTACCCTGGACAATGCGTCCATATTTATATGGGTGCGCCCAACGTGGGGCTTTTTCCGTTTCAATCGTATATTTTTGTGCGCCAAGCAGGGATATCAGGTCAGCCTTAACATCAAAGACATCAACATTGTGGCTGCGACCCATCCAATGCTTTGGGCCGGTTACACCTGTGCGCACAATACATATTTCGGTATGTTGTTGCCCCGGCATGTCGCCATCAAAAGCAACACCCAATTCAAACATATTCAAATCAGAAAAACCGCGCTTTACATTGTTTGCAACCGCAATCAGCAAATTACCCAACAAATTATTGCGCGCTGTATCCAGGTCAACAATAATTGGATTTGCAACTTTGACCAATGGTTTATCAGTTATCAACTGTTCAATCTTGGAATTACCAAAACCAAACGATATATTTTCGTTCAAACCACGGTTTGCCAAATGCTGTTTCAACGAAAAATACAAATCATTGTGTTTCGCCGGCGCGCTATAAATATGTTCATCAATCGGCATATTATTGTATCCATAAATACGGAGTAAGTCAGATACAACATTTTCCGCCGCCACCATATCAACACGCGCAGATGTCGGTGTAACCAACCAATTTTTTTTACTATCATCAATATCAAAACGCAGGGCCTTTAATATAGCGATTTGTTTTTTAGCGTCCAGTTCAATTCCTGTTTTTTTTGCAAATGTATCTGGTGTATATTTTATTGGGGTTACATCAAAATGTTCACGACCTGCAACAGAAACATTTACAATTTTACCGCCACACCTATCCATTATAATTTGTGCAGCAAATGATAGGGCGGGCGCATACGCATTTGGATCAATTCCGCGCTCATATCTGTATGAAGAATCTGTGGATAACCCTAAACGTTTTGATGTTTTGCGAATTCCAACCGGTTCAAAGTATGCAGATTCCAAAACAATGTTTGTTGTATCATCCGTTGTCATTGCGCGCGCACCACCAACAATTCCTGCGAGTGCCAGGATTCCCGCATCATCAGCAATTACCAAATCTTTATCGCATAATTCATGTTCGTTTCCGAATAAATCAGTAAACTTTTCACAATTTTTTGCGGTACGAATAGTTATATCGCCGACCAATTTATCTGCATCAAAACAATGCATTGGTTGTGCCAAATCATAACAAATATAGTTTGTTGTATCGATTGCAGCATTTTTCGGATTAATACCCGCCGCAGAAAGTCGCCCAGAAATTACTTCATTTGATTTAACATTTTTTATGCCATGAATTTCACAAAAACTGTATGTTGGACATTTGTCGGTTGCAATTAAATTGACTTTGCGTTCCCCTTTGACCGCCTTTAATGGTTTTATCTCTTTCGTAATATATTTGCCCGCACCCGCCGCAGATAAATCCAGCGCAATTCCACGCACAGATAAATAGTCAGGACGGTTTGGCGTAATAGATGTATCAAAAATCACCGCATTGTTTGGTGTTTTAACCTCAGACCCAACATTTGTTTTTGCATTCAATTCCATAATACCGTTATGGTCATCACCCAGGCCCAGTTCACGTTCACTGCACATCATGCCGTCAGACATGACACCGCGTAATTTTCCAGATTGAATAACCGTGTCGCCAATTCTGCAACCGGGACGCGCCAAAACCGAAATCAAACCCACACGCGCATTTGGCGCACCACATACAACCTGGCGCAAGGTTCCCGACCCATCATCAACCTTTAACACATGCAGATGGTCAGAATTTTCGTGTGGCACGCATTCTACAATCTTTGCCGCAATTGGTGGCAGGGGCGATATAAAATCTTCCACTTCCAGACCAATACGATTTAATGTTGCCTCTATCTCTTGCGGGGACAACGATGTAGATAAATATTCACACAACCAATCATAAGTCCATTTCATTTTATATCCTTTATTAAAATCCCGTTATTAAAATCCCGTATTTTTTAACCAACGAATATCGCCACTATATAAATCACGCAAATCAGGCAGGTTATATTTCAACATTGCCAACCTATCCATACCAAAACCGAACGCAAAACCCTGATATTCGTCTGGATTAATCTTGCAGTTTTTTAACACATTTGGATGCACCATACCGGCACCTGCAATTTCCAACCATTTACCATTATTCCATTTTATATCAATTTCAATTGATGGTTCTGTAAATGGAAAGTAAGATGGACGGATACGCATTTCTATATCGCGTTCAAAGAATTTTTCTAAAAATGCATGAACAGTTGATAACAAATCTTTCATAGTTATGTTTTTATCAACATACAGTCCTTCAACCTGACGGAAAGTTGGACCATGCGTTGCATCCATTTCCTTGCGATATGTTGGACCAACACCAACCATTTTAATTGGTGCGCCTACGGCTTCCATAGCGCGAATCTGTATTGCAGATGTTTGTGTTCGCATCATATTACCATTTTCAAAAAAGAACGTATCCTGCATATCACGCGCAGGGTGGTACGATGGGGTATTTAATGCGGTAAAGTTATGCCAATCATCTTCAATCTCTGGTCCTGTGAATATCTCAAAACCCAGCGATTCAAATATAGATGTAATTTCCATTAGTGTATGTGTTAATGGATGAATTGAACCATTGTTTTCTGGTTCTGCATCCAATGTTACATCAATACTTTCAGAAGCAAGACGTTTGTTTAATTCGGCTGTTTCCAATTCCATCTGACGATTTTTAAACAATTCACGCAAAGTTGTGTTTTCTTTATTCAACGCAACACGCGCATCGTTGTCTAATGTCGCCATCTGTTTCAGGCGCGCCGTCATAGTCCCATTTTTACCGAAAGTCGCAGTATATAACGCCTGCAGTTCTTCCAAAGAGTTTATTTTTTTTATCTGTTCTTGCATATCTCTACCTTAATATTAAATAAAGCCGTCTGGTTTGACGGCTTTATTATTGCAAATCAAAACGAAACCGCCAAGTGTTTTATTTATCACCTGCGATAAATCGTTTTGCTGTATCAATCAACTTAACAAAATTAGCGTCGTTATCATATGCCATCTGGGCCAAAACCTTGCGGTCCAAGTTAACGCCAGCCTTTTTAAGGCCGTTCATAAACTGGCTATATGTCAAACCATTGTTACGCACTGCCGCATTGATACGGACAATCCACAAACCACGAAATTCGCGTTTTTTAACGCGTCTATCGCGATATGCATACTGACCCGCTTTTTCTGTTTTTTCACGTGCAGCACGATATGTTGAATGATGACGTCCCAGGTAACCCTTGGCGCGCGCCAATATTTTGTTATGTTTTTGTTTAACAGTTGTGCCTCTTTTAACTCTTGCCATAATTTACCCCCTTATTATTTCAAACCATATGGGGCCAGGATTTTAGCCTGAGACACCATGTTTTCATTTAAATACTGTGGCTTTGTTCCAGCGTTATTAGCACGTTTAGAATGATGCGACAGACATTTGTGATGGGCATTTCTGGCGACACGAACCTTGCCGGTTGCGGTCATAGATGCACGTTTCTTCATATAAGACTTTGTCTTTAATTTTGGCATTTTTTACCTCTTTGATTTATGTCCTGATGGCAATGCCATTGCCACTTTAGACGGTTAACAGCCTATATTTTGCCAGAATAAAAAGAAAAATCAAGTTTTTATTGAATGTTAATATTTTAATGTCTAAAGTATGGGTATGATTCAGCAAAATAAGTTTTCAAAAATTCAAAAATGGGTAAAATCTGCCGTCGCGACGGCTGTTTTGCCGGTTTTTTTGATTTATATTTTAATTGCAAAGCCTGATTATTACCTGATGAACGGTCTGGCACATATTGTTTTGCCTGTGGCACACACTGTGGGTGACGCTATAACATGGCCGGTGCGGGCGGGTGGACGACTGGTTAAAAACATTGGCGAACTATCAAACCTGCGTGATGAAAACGAATTATTAAAAATGCAATTAGCAGATGCATTAAACACAAAAAACACCTGTGATATTGTTATGCAGGAAAATAAAAAATTAGAAAACGAACTTGATTTAGTTCGCGCACAACCACATTCTGCGGTTATTGCAGATATCATGTTTGATAATCCAACCCTGCATCATAATACATTCTTGATTAATCGTGGTAAAAATGATGGGGTGGCCCAGGGTATGGTTGTTGTATCTGTAGATGGAATACTGGCTGGGGTTGTTATGGATGTGTCGTCTGAATTTTCACGCGTTCGCAGTTTAAGTGATTCAAATAGCAATATTGCTGTACGTGTTGTCGGCACAGATGTTTATGCTTTTCTACAAGGAACGGGTTCTGGATATGCAAAAATTGGTATGTTTAGCAAGCCAGAATTCAAACCCCAAGATGGTACGAAACTTATTACCAGTAATATCAGTGGTGTTGTGCCGAGTGGAATTTTTGTTGGAAATATAAAAAATAAATCCGAAGTAGAAGTTATAAAACCAAACACTATATCACGTGTTATGGTTTTAAAGTATGACAATAAAAACAAGTATAAATGAAAACTGTTGTTATAAATTTTTTAAAAAAAGCTTTTCCATTTATTATGGTTATTGTCCTGTGGCGATTGTCTGGCCGTTTTTGGAATCCGGGCGGAATTCTTGCTATGATTCCAATTTTTTATTGTTCTTTTGTAAAAAACACGCCTTACTTTAGTATTTTTGCGGTTTTATTTTGTTTTTTAATTGATTATAATTTTGATATCAAATTATTTTGGACATCCGTTTATTGTCTGACATATGCGATAAATGGTTTTCAAAACTATATTAATATTTCAGAATCAAAATTTAATGCGATTCAACCGTTTATGCTTTTTATGATAATCGTATTATTTTTAATATCTGTGGCACATATGAATTCGACTGTGTTATTTAGAATGTTGTGGATATTCGTTTGGGTAAGTATTTTATATATTCCGATAACCCAATTAATCAAAAAGGTTTCTTATGATTGATTTAGAGGTTACAAAACAATTTGACCGACGCAGTGCGCTTTTTCTAACAGGTGGGGTTATTTTAACTTCTGTATTAGTGTTGCGTATGTTACAAATGCAGGTGTTTGAATACAAATCTTATAAACAAAAAAGCGAAAGCAACTCTTTTCGTATTCAAATCAATATACCTGAACGCGGTAAAATTTTAGATAAAGATGATAATATAATTTCACACGACAAACCAATTTACCGTATTTATATTATACCCGAAGAAATTACAGATTTAGATTCTGCATTAAATGCTATTTCTGAAGAAATACATTTAAAAAATAAAACTATTAAACGCATAAAAGAACAAATAAAAAAACAGGCAAAATTTCAACCTATATTAATTACAGAAAGTACGAATTGGAATCTTCTTGCACGAATTCAGGCAAAAAGCATCTCTGGATTACATATTCGAAATGGATTTGCACGCGTTTATGAAATGGGACCTGCGGGTGCGCAAATATTTGGTTATGTTGGTGCACCTAATAAACCTGTGGCAAATGCACCTTTTTTTACAACAGGTATTACGGGGTTAGAGAAAAGTTTTGAAAAAACACTTGCAGGGACATCTGGACAAACAGTAATGATCGCAAATGCCACCGGCAGAATTACCGGCGAAGACAAAACACAATTTGAACCATCTCACAAAGGTGGAAATATAAAAACAACAATAAAATCAAATGTTCAAAAAGTTATGTATGATTCTTTGTTATCACACAAAGCAGGCTGTGGTGTGGCGTTAGATATTGAAACGGGTGATATTTTGGCACTTGTATCTGTCCCCAGCTTCAATCCAAACGAATTCAATAGTGATGATGGCGAAGAATACATCAACGCACTACGCAATGATTATTCAAAACCATTTATGAATAAAGTATTCGAAGGATTATATCCCCCAGGTTCGACATTTAAAATTGTCGTTGCATTGGCGGCATTGGAATCTGGTGCAATTTCACCAAATGAAAAAGTTTTTTGTCCAGGCTTTTGGGAATATGGTGACAGACGCTATCACTGTTGGGAAGCGGGCGGTCATGGTCATGTTGATTTAGCGGCTGCATTAACACATTCTTGCGACATATATTTTTATCAACTGGCGCTACGTATAGGTATTGATGCAATTAAATCTATGGCATTAAAACTCGGCTTTACTGAAAAATATATTACTGATATTTTCACACGTCAAATGGCAGGTGTTATGCCAGATAGAAAATGGAAAGAAAAAAATATAGGTTATTCATGGGTTCATGGTGATACTATTATTTCTGGAATTGGTCAGGGTTTTATTTTAACCAACTGTATACAACTGGCAATTATGATGGCACGGGTTGCATCAAATAAAAATGTTGTACCGCGCATTATATATTCCGATTTAAGACCACAATTTAAACCATTAAACTTGCAACAAAAAAATATTAATTATGTATTAAAGGGCCTAGAGCGGGTAACAAAAACCGGTGGAACCGCAGCCGGCAGTGCAATTAATGTTAATGGTGCAAAAATGGGCGGAAAAACCGGAACATCCCAGGTCCGCAGTATTTCACGTGCAGAACGCGCAACGGGCGTTCTGACAAATGAACAATTACAATGGAATATGCGTAATCATGGTTTGTTTGTTGGATATGCGCCAACCGATAAACCACGATATGCCGTATGTGTTATCACAGAACACTCAGGTGGTTCATCACCGGCTGCACGTACCGTTGCAAATGTAATGAAGGAATTATTAAAAGAGTAATTAATAAATGTCAAATCAAACACGTGTTTCTAATGCAAATATGATGAGTTTTAGTGAAAAACTATCGCGTTTTTCATGGGGGTTATTTATCCCTATGTGTTTGGCATTAACACTATCTATTATTGTTTTATTTTCTGCGGGTGGCGGTTCATGGCGGCCATTTGCATTATCACAATTAATGAAAATTTTGTTTGGATTTATTGTTTTCTTTATAGTTTCTTTTTCAAATATAAAAACATGGTTAAAGTCTGCAAACTTAATTTATGCCATTGCTTTTATATTGATTGCATTAGTTACTTTTATTGGCGATACAGGTATGGGTGCACAACGATGGTTAAATCTAGGATTTATAAGTATACAACCATCTGAATTTATCAAGATTGCACTTGTGCTTGCATTGGCACGCTATTTCGCATGGATGAATTCTGTAGAATTAACCCAACCTAAAAATTACATCGTTCCATCATTGTTGTTATTAATTCCTTTTGGTTTAATCGCCCTGCAACCTGATTTAGGAACGGCAATTTCATTGGCGTTGATTACAGTTGGTATGTTTTACATTGTTGGTGCACCTAAAAAATGGTTTATGATTGTTGGAATTTTGGCATTAATGGCGGCGCCAATCGTTTGGTTTGGTGGAATGCATGATTATCAACGCGACAGAATTATTACTTTTATTAACCCAGATCACGATGCCCAGGGTGCTGGTTATCAAATTAATCAGGCAAAAATTGCATTCGGCAGTGGTGGTTTTATCGGCAAGGGTTATATGGCAGGAACACAATCACAACAATCTTTCTTGCCTGAAAAACAAACTGATTTTATCTTTACTATGCTTGGCGAAGAATTCGGATTTCTGGGTGCTTTTTCCCTGTTAATTATATATAGTATTATAATTATTGTTCTTTTTTGGTTGGCAAAAACATGCCGAAATCGGTTTGGTCAATTAATTTGTTTTGGTTTTATGTTGAATTTTTTTGTTTATTACTTTATAAATATTTCAATGGTTTTAGGATTGATGCCAACCGTCGGGGTGCCATTGCCATTAATGTCTTTTGGTGGTAGCAGTTTGATTTCCCTGATGTTTGGGTTTGGTTTATGCCAAAATGCACATATTCATAAAGACCAACAATTATCTGCCAAAGGAAGTTAAAATATGAATTTACTTATTGTTGAATCACCATCAAAAGCAAAAACTATTGAAAAATATCTAGGGCATGGTTGGCGGGTTATTGCGTCTGTGGGTCATGTTCGTGATTTGGTTCCAGAAAGTGGCAGTGTTAATATTGAAAAAGACTTTGAACCTAAATGGCAAATTATGGATGGTAAAGAAAAAGTCCTGAAAAATATTATTGATGAAGTTAAAAAGGCTGATGCTGTCTATCTCGCATCGGATCCTGATCGCGAGGGTGAAGCAATCGCATGGCATATCATGGATATTTTAACCCAAAGAAATGTATTGGGTAAAGTTCCTGTATATCGTGTTGCTTTCCATGAAATTACAAAGCGCGCAGTTACAGAGGCTTTGGAACATCCGCGCGAAATTGATGACAATTTGGTCAACGCGTATATGGTGCGCCGTATTCTGGACTATTTAATTGGATTTGAAATATCACCACTAACACAACGCAGAAATTTAGGTAAATCTGTGGGACGCGTTCAATCTGTGGCGGTAAAATTAGTCGTAGATAGGGAACGCGAAATTGATGCATTTAAACCAACTGAATATTGGTCTGTATCTGCAAACTGCACAAATGGCGAAGAATTTAGTTCATCTTTGTTATCGTATAATGGTAAAAAAATTGAAAAAATGACCATTGAAAATAAAGGGCAGGTTGATGAAATTTTATCAAATATCGGTCAACCAATTATAAATGCGTCTGTTATTGATATTAATAAGAAGAATACATCGCGAAAACCTGCGGCACCATTTACAACCAGTACATTACAACAAGAGGCTGCGCGTAAGTTGTATTTCTCATCCAAAAAAACTATGCAGGTTGCACAAAAGTTATATGAGCAAGGTTTTATAACATATATGCGAACAGATGCAACAAACCTGTCGGTGGACGCGGTTAATGAAATTCGTAATTATATTAATTCAAATTATGGTCAATCTTTCCTGCCCAAGTCCCCAAACATATATGTAACAAAATCTAAAAATGCACAAGAAGCACACGAGGCAATTCGTCCAACACATTTTGATAATAATAAACCAGACCTATCAGGGGACGAGGCAAAGTTATATTTGTTAATTTGGAAACGTACTATTGCATGTCAAATGATAAATGCAGAATTTGATAGTGTTAGTGCTGATATCAAACTTGATAATAAAAATATTATTTTTCACAGTGTTGGAACAACAAAAACTTTTGATGGCTTTACGCGTGTTTATACCGAAGACAGGGATGATGACACAGATGATAAAGAATCTAAATTACCAAAATTAAATATTGGTGATAAAATTCAAATTACTGAAATTTTACCAGAACAACATTTTACACAACCACCAGCCAGATATACAGAGGCATCTTTGGTAAAAAAGTTAGAAGAACTTGGAATTGGTCGTCCATCAACATATGCAACAATTATGTCAACAATCGTCGACAGAAAATATGTTGAACAGGATAAACAACATCGTTTTCATCCAACAATTGGTGGGTGGATTGTTGTTGCATATTTATCAAAATATTTTTCAGAACTGGTCGATGTTAATTTTACCGCCAAAACCGAAGACACTTTGGATGATGTTTCAAATGGCGACAAAGAAAAATTACCCGCACTGCGCGAATTTTGGAATCCTACCAAAGATATGATTGATTCTGCAAAAATAATTAAAACCACAGAAATTATTGATACAATAAATGAATTTATGAATAATCATTTATTCCCTGATGGTAATAATATTTGTCCAACATGTCATGGAAAGCTGGGAATAAAATTATCTAAATTTGGTGCGTTTATTGGTTGTTCAAATTATCCAACATGCAATTATACCAAGAAAATATCAGATACCCCAGAAAACACACAATCTGATAAATCAGAGGTTGACTTGGGTGACGGTATATTATTTAAGGTTGGACGTTTTGGCCCATATATCACAGACGGTATAAAAAATGTTAGTGCAAAAAAATATAACGCTGAAACTATTACAATCGACATTGCGCGTGAATTATTAAATAATTCTGGAAAGAAAGCAGAACCTATTAAAATTGGCATTAATCCAAAAACAGATAAAGAAATTTATTTTTATCCGACCGGCCGATATGGTGCATATATATCATCAAACCGCGTTAATGTTAGTGTTTCAAGTCAACCTGATTTAGAAACTGCGATTGATTTAATAAATAATAAACAACCTAAAAAATTTATTAAAAAGAAATAAAATTGGCAAAATATGATAACTCTTTTACAGATGAATTGCGTGCCAGATTATCACTGGTTGATGTTATTGGTCGGCGTGTACCATTAACAAAAAAAGGTCAAAATTATTGGGGTTGTTGTCCATTTCATAATGAAAAAACACCCAGTTTTTCTGTTAATGAAGAAAAAGGATTTTATCATTGTTTTGGTTGTGGTGAACATGGTGATATTATTTCTTTTACAATGAAAGTAAATAATATGGATTTTAAATCTGCTATTACTGAACTGGCTAATATGGCGGGAATGAAATTACCAGATTATAAACCAAAATCACAAGAACAAATTGATGCCGAAGAATCTTATTTATCCATATACGAAAATGCTGCAAAAATATATTCTGAAAAACTTTTTTCGCCCGATGGGGAACACGCACTATCTTATATTCGTGGTCGTGGTTTTACAGATGATATGATAAAAAAATATCGTATTGGATACGCACCAAAAAATAATATAATTGCAAATAAATTTGTTAATATAAAACAAGATAAATTACTGACAACCGGATTATGTCGTAGTGGTGATTATGGCCTGTATGATTTCTTTCGTGATAAATTAATGTTTCCTATATTTAACGTACATGGTCAAATTGTTGCTTTTTCAGGGCGTAGTTTGGACGGCAGTGAACCAAAGTATATAAATACCACCGATACAGAAATGTTTCATAAACGCCAGACTATATTTGGATTTAATTTTGCGCGTGATAGTATTCATCGTCAAAATCGTTCTATCGTGGTTGAAGGACAAATAGATGCAATTCAAATGCAATGTAACGGTTTTGGTGAAACTGTTGCGCCATTAGGGACCGCACTTACCGAAGATCATATTGCATTATTATGTAAATCAAATAGAAATATTATTTTCTGTTTTGACGGCGATGGCGCAGGACAAAAGGCGGCTGCGCGTGCATGTGGTATTGTGTTACCATTTTTGCGCGACACATCTGATGTAAAATTTGCCTTTGTAACCGGGGGCAAAGATCCAGATGAGGTATTAAAAACATCTGGTAAGGTGGGGATGGATAAAATTATAGATTCTGCAACACCATTGATAGATTTTTTATGGAATATGGTTAACCAAAAGTTTTTAATTTCAACCCCGGGTGGACGTAGTCAAGCCGAAAAATTCCTTAAATCAGAAATTGATAAAATAACAGATTTTGAATTTAAAAATGAAGTTATTCAGGAATATAATAAACGCAAATTTCAACAATGGCATGGTTGGAAAAAGTCAAAATTAGATACCATAAAAATAGATTTACCATCAGCAGATAATTTAACAAAAAATACTTTAATTTATATTGTGAATACTTATCCACAAATTGCTTCACAATACGCAGATTTTTTAGGTGAATTAAATATATCTTTTGATGAAAATATTAATAGTGATGTAAATTTATCAGAAAAAGCGGCAGAAAAATATATAAAATCTTTGGAATTAAATACAAATAAACAAAATTTACAAAACGAAAAAAAACAACTACTTTCTGATATGTTGAAAAATGGTAAAAATGATGAATTAACACAAAGAATACAAAAAATAGATGATGAAATAAAATCTATTGATATTGAACTTGAATCTATGATTATGGATTAAAAAATTCCCGGCCTTTTTGATAAAAATGTTCAAAAAGGCCGGCTTTTTATTTTTTTAGTTATTAAACAAGAAATGACAAATATCGCCTTCTTGCATAATATATTCTTTACCAACTGTGTGCATTTTACCGGCTTCGCGGACAGGTAATTCACCCCCCAGTTCTATAAAATCAGATGCTGATATAACCTCTGCCCGGATAAATCCTTTTTCAAAATCAGTGTGTATTTTGCCGGCGGCCTGGGGCGCGGTAAATCCAGATTTAATTGTCCAGGCATGTGCTTCCTTGGGTCCAACGGTATAAAATGTTTGCAGACCAAGTGTTTTATATCCTGTTTTAATAACTTTATCCAACCCTGATTCAGATAGCCCCAAATCATCAAGAAACATTTTACGTTCATCTGGATTAATAATTTGTGCAATTTCCATCTCTATTTTTGATGAAATTATTAATACCGGTGCTTTTTTTCCGAATTTTTCAACAACTGCATCAGAAAATTTATTACCGGTTGCAGCCGATGCTTCATCAACATTACACACATAAATCACAGGTTTTGATGTTAGTAAATTAAATATTTTCGAATCAATACCACAATCCCGCGCAGGTGTTCCAGATTCAAGCGCAGCCTTTATTTTTTTTGCATCGTCCAATAATTTAATTGCGTCTTTATCCAGTCCATGCGCTTTTTTCTCAAGGTTTTTAATTTGTTTTTCTAAACTTTCAAGATCTGCCAACATTAATTCTGTTTCAATTGTTTCAATGTCTGATAATGGATCTATACGCCCGTTTACATGGACAATATCATCATTTTCAAAACATCTGACCACATGAATAATCGCGTCTGTTTCAAGAATATTACCTAGGAATTTATTACCTAAACCTTCACCACTTGACGCACCCTTTACTAAACCTGCAATATCAACAATTTCAAGTTGGGTTGGTATAATTTTAGCCGATTTTGCAATATCTGCTAGTTTTAACAATGTCGCATCTGGAACAACAACACAACCTGTATTTGGCTCTATAGTGCAAAAAGGATAATTTTGTGCATCTGCCGCCGCACTTTGTGTTAATGCATTAAATAATGTAGATTTTCCAACATTTGGTAGACCAACAATTCCACAATTGAAACCCATTTTAAAATCCTTTATAATACTGCTTAATATGTCATACATGTGGCAAGATTTCAATATAAAAACATTTCCAGCGGAAACTATTGTTTACCGTGATGGTGTTTTTCAACCTGAATTATCAACACTTCAATCTTGTGAAATTAATTCAAAATACGATTTACCGGTTCATATTATATATATTGGTGAAATTGCCGGCAAAAACGATATAAATATACAAATTTTACCGGAAAATCAGAAAGTATTTTTAACTGTAAAAATAGAAAATAAAAAGCCGGCCTTTTTGAATATTTTTATCAAAAACACCGGGAAAAATTCTGAAATACGTGGAAATATTACTTTGTTTAATAAATCAGAGTTAAATTGTGATATTTTTGCCGGCCATTTTAACAAAAACACCGGCATTTTATTAAATACAAAATTACTTGCCGGCATGGATTCTGTATCAAAATTATCAGCAACCGCAGAAATTAATAAAAACTGTGAAAATTGTAATTCTGATATTAATTTTTCTGCACTTGCGGCTAAAAACGCAAAAATAACATTTTTACCAGAACAAAAAATATATTCTGTGCCAGAAAACGCAAAACATGGTGCGTCATTATTTGAGGCAACCGCCCCCCAGATTCAATATTTGCATGAAAGTGGACTTAGTTCACTTGAAATACAAAATGTGTTACAAGAAGCATTTATTAACAATAATCCGTTATTTTAAATAAAAAAATACCCGATATAAATCGGGAAAAATTGTTTCTATATATATAAAAACTTATTTTTTCTTAAAGCCCTGTTTAGCCTTTAATTTAGGCTTTGATGGATCAATTAAAATAATTTGCTTACCACGGCGAATTTGTTTAATATCACCACGTTTTTTCCATGCTTTCAATGAACTTAAAAATTTCATATCAAATCCTTTTTGCAGATTGATTATAAACACATTTTCTAAAAAATCAAATAATATTATTATATTTTTGTTGTTTTTATTATGGCTGTTGAAATTGTTAAAAATCGAAATTTTACAAAAACTTAACAAGTTTTTAACAAAAAAATCCTTAATTTGTGAGGTTTTTTGTAAAATTGTTAAAAAATAATAATATTTTTCAACTGTTAAAAAAGATAGTAGTTTTTCAACATATTTAACAATTTTGTATGAATATTTTTTATGCTTGTTAAAAATTGTTGAAATCTGTATAATTATTAACAGTTACAAGAGAGAGAAATGAAACAACAAGTTTTAAAGGCTTTGGCGAATCCTGCGTACATATTTCATGTGCCGTATTCGTTGGCAATTATTAACTTTTTGGTTCAGTTTATTGTTTTTGCTATTGTGTTTGTAACAATGTTGATTTTCAAGGGTATAGATGTTAATCCATTGTGGTTTTTATTATCTGTTTTAATTGTTCATGGATTTTTGATTGTATTTTCAAAAAAAGAACCACAAATTGATAATATTATAAAGGCTAAAATACAATTAATAAAAAAAAGAATACCTAAAAGGTTGGCTGCATAATGGAACAAATAATTAATTATTTTGCAGAAACAGGTTTTCCAATAACTTTGACGGTATTGGTTGGTATTGTTATTTTGGCCTTTTTAATTTTACTTATTTATATACCAACATTAACAAAGAAAATTTTTCCACAATTTGGTTATTCTAATTATTCTGCATATTTACCATTTCAAAAGGTTAATAATAATAACACTATTTCAATAGAGGGTGGTAGTAGTATCAAGGTTTATCACCTGGACGGTATTCAGGTTAGTATGCAGACAGATGAAGAACGCGCGAAATTTTTAGATTTACGTGCACAATTATTTAATCAAATAAGGGATTCAGGGGTTATTATAAGATTTTATACAACACGTGATAAAATTGAACAAAAAACAGACTATGAATTTCATCAGGCAACACTGCAAAAAATAAATGATAAGTGGCAGGGTCAGGGGTTAAAGATTTTTGTTAATAATTATTATGTTGTTTTATCAGTGTATGGTGATAATAAAAATGAAAAGTTAGAACAATATGGAAATTATATTGAATCTATATTGGCAGCATATAAACCAAAGGTATTAAAAAATAATATTTCTGATAATATGGCGCGATTTTTTGGTCGTATTTTATCGCCAATTACAAAACCAGAACCAAAATTTTGTGATGATAATATAAATCAAAATATTGCTGTTGATGATGTTGAATTTATAGATAATGGAATTGTTAAATATACCAGTGGCGCTAATCAACAATATGCTGTACTTTTATCGTTCAAGGTTGCGCCTGATTATATGGATGAAGAATTTTTTAATTCAATCACAACAATTCAATCTGAAATGATTATTATGAATGCGTTTCGTATAATGGGGTTGGCCGATGTTACATCAACACTACGTCAACGCACATCAACGGCGGATGAAAATAAAGAATCTACAATTGAACAAATTGATGTTGCAAAATCTGTAATGGATGAAAATGTTTCTGGAAATCAGAGTTTGGTTAATTATTATCCGTTGTTCATACTTTTTGGAAATAGTATTAATGAAGTAAATGAATATGTTGGTGAGTTTAAGAAAATATCTGCATCGTTTGGTATATCACCAATTGTTGAAAATTTTGCATCAAATGTTTCTTGGTTTGCACAAATACCAGGGTTTGATACTTTCCCACGCAGTTTTAAATTATTATCAAAAACCGCAGTGATAAGCATCCCGATGGCGAGTGTTCCAACCGGTGTTGAAAATTCTGATTGGGGGCCGGGCCCATTGGTTGTATTTCCAACCGCCCAGGGAACACCGTATCAATTTCAATTTCATGTATCTGATAAACCCGCGGCGGTGGGACATACATTAACCATTGGTCCAACCGGTGGTGGTAAAACAACATTATTTTCGTTCTTGATTGCACAATCGTTAAGACATCAAAAATTAAAGGCATTTTTCTTTGATAGAAATAAAGGGGCAGAGATATTTACATTATCGGTCGGTGGTAAGTATATAACCATGAACGGCAAGGATAAAAATACTAACCCGATGGA
The DNA here is from genome assembly GCA_024402765.1 of Alphaproteobacteria bacterium. Taxonomy (GTDB): domain Bacteria; phylum Pseudomonadota; class Alphaproteobacteria; order Rs-D84; family Rs-D84; genus Enterousia. The sequence continues at coordinate 16,262 of JAKSTC010000005.1, read as the reverse complement.
AAAGAGTTTTGAAACTCATCTTAATCCATTAAAAATGCCTGATACGGCGGCGAATAGGGCGTTTTTAAGACGTTGGTTTTCAATTATTTCTGGACAATCTGATCCAAATTCTGCCGATGAAATTGCGCGTGCTGTATCTGTGAATTTTGATTATTTATCTGATAAGGATAGAAAATTATCTAACCTGTGGGAAAGTTGTTTTTCATCAAATGGTGCAATGCGTCCGGCATTAAAAAAATGGATTGATCCATTACAATATGGCGACATATTTAATGAAGATTCTGATACACTTGATTTACAGGCTCGCCTGACCACATTTGATTTTACAGATATTTTACAAGATGAAACCTTATCACCTGCGGTAATTTCTTATATTTTACATCGTATAAATAATACAACTGTGTCGGGTGGAAATCCGTCTTTGATTATGATTGATGAAACTGCGCCAATGCTTGAAAACAAAATGTTCCGTGATAATTTTATAGCGGGCTTACAAGAAGGTCGTAAAAATAGACAGGCATATATGGTTGCTTTCCAGCGCGCAAATGTTCTTGATAAACTGGGAATAGGGGATGTTGTTCGTGGTCAGGCACAAACTGTATTATTCTTCCGTAACCCGGCGGCGGATGCGTCAGACTATGCACATTGGAATTTAAATCCGTTGGAGATGGCATTTATCCAGGGCAAGGCATATCCAAACCTTAAACGCGCGGTGTTATTATCGCGTCCGGTAAATGGCGAATCTGTGATTTTAAATACAGAACTGGGGGGTCTGGGGAATTTATTAAAATTGTTTGAATCTGGGCGTTCTTCGGTATTATTAGCAGAAGAATTATACAGAAATTATGGTGATAGTTTTGTTGCAGAATACCTTAAGAAAAATGAATAAGTTTATTGTTTTTTTTATCGGAATATTTTTTTCCCTGGGTGTTTTTGCTGACGATTGTGTTGTATATAAATTAAAACCAAAAATTAGTGTTACAGAACCAATTTGGCAAAAATCTGTTGTTCAACCATTGGAACAAATGGATTTATATCATGGAAATGTAATTGCGACTTTGGTTGATTCATACGATATAACCGCCGATATTACACCAATCGAAGATGGTTTTTGTGTTGGTTTAAAAAATGTAGATGCTATTATTGGTTATAGTGATTTTTTAGTAAAGGTTGATATACGGCATAAACCAGATTCTTGCACTTATAATGCGGTTTTGACACACGAAGATCAACATATCCAGGCATATTTGTCAGTCATAGAAGATTTTAAAAGTGAATTAGAAGAAAATGTTTTTTCAGCCGCAAATTCAATTATGCCAATATTTGTATCATCTTATGATGAAGTAGAAAACGCAATAAATATATTAAATGATAAATTACAAAATCATCCTGATATGGTTTTGATTAAACAAAAAATACTCGCCGCCGAAGAAATCAGAAATCGCAGGGTGGACGAAAGTTCAACCAGTGAAACACTTAAAAAGTGTTTTGAATAAGAAATTAAAACTGGTTTTGTTGTTTGTTATGCTTCACGATATTCAACTACCTTTCTTTGGAAAGGCTGTATACCCTTTTGCCGAAACTTTCTTTTATTTCTTTTTTGACTTTTTTCACTTCTTTGGGATTTAGTTCCATTGCTCGGTTCTCAATCATAGTAAAAATTTTTTTGTCTAATTTTAATGTTTTTTTTCCATCAACGTAAATACCATCACGAAAAATAGTATATTTATCAATTTTATATGTAAAATAAGGACTATAGATATCAAATAACGGAGAAATAGGTAGGTAGTTTTTCTCAATAGAAATATTAATCATTTTTGCATCTTTCATGGTTTTTAAAAACTCATCCATACCATGTTGGTTTAAAAGTTTTTCGTGGTATTTTTGTACATATTCTACCTTATTTTGATTATAACCAAAAAAATGCACAATAGTATCATGTGCTTTGATAAAAATATTTTTCTTTTTAGTCATTTTTTATTCACCTTTGTAATAACTTTGCACTAAAATTCTTAATTGACTTGGTGGATTATATCACAAAATCACGAAAATGCTAGAAAAATAGCAATTTTTGAAAATACGACTTTCGAACTCTGTGAAAGTATTAGAAATCCAAACAAAAACCGCTCTTAAACGAACGGTTGTATATCTTGGTTATAGAAATAATAAAAGAGCAGGGAAATGGAATTCGCTCGCACGGCACAAAATGTGCCGGCTACGCGGCAACCGTAACGATTTGATTGCGTTTCACTTATCAAATCTACTTGTTGTGAACCGGCAACTGCGTTGCAGGTCACAAACCACGAACCACATACAAATTTTAAATAAAAAACGACCAAAATGGCCGTTTTTTATTTAAAACTGGTTGTGCTCGGTGTGCAGTTCTCGAACTGATTACTATATGGATTTAATAGCTATCGGTCATGAAATACAACTTTTTAAAGATAAGTTAGGTTTACCGAATCTACATTAAATAATTTTTTTAATAAGTTTGTGTCCTTATGGGCAAGATGTTAAAAGTCTGTAAAACGCAAAAAAACGCGCTTTAGGGACTTTTTTATATATGTAAAACAATCAAATTCAGTAAAATAATTTTTTTTGCTTTACAAAACATATTTTTGATGATATGATAATAACATATACAAAAGTTAAATATTAATTTAGCTTAGTATATATTAAGTCATTATATAAAAAACATTCATTAAATATGTTTTAATATAATAGTGTTGAGTGCTGATGCATTTTTATGTTGGGTTTTTTATGCCCTATTTTTTTTTACTTTTTTTTCCAAAAACTAATTTCCCAATAAAACATTGTAGATAACTTGTGATATAATGGCACTTTTTTGTGCCTTTTTTTATACAATGGGGATTTTTTTGCTTTTTTCTTTTAAAAACCAAACAACCAAAGGAGAAACAAATGACATAGAATAAATCCCAATAAACTTTCTAAAACTAATTTAAATCATAAAAAGCACCCTCTGGCCTTTTGGCCAAGGGTGTTTTTTTTTATCCAAAAACACATAAAGGAGTTAAAAATGGATATATTTGCAAAAAAATTAGGTCTTGAAGAATCAAATTTAAATGAAGTAATTCAAGATATAGAAACATCTTTAAATGTCGAAACAATAAATAAAGATGAAAGAAAAGAACCAACAACAGAAGTAGAAATCATATCAGAGCAGGCAGATATAAAATTGCCTGCTTTATTTGTAAATGCAAATACTAATGTTGCTATCCCAACAGACCCTAATGAATTAATTGAATTTATTACGGTGCAAAAGACAGCGGTTAAATTAGGTGAATCTTTATTAAAGAAACCTAATTTACCAAAAGGTATGTATCAAAATATCTTTACAAGTACGCAACGATATGCAGAACTTTTGTTGGATGCTGAACTTGAAATATCAAAGCAATTAAAAGAATTACCAAAGTCACAAGGTCGTAGAAACAAAAGTGTAAAGACCAAAGCAGATTTAATTGCTGAAATGGGTTTAACACCAAAACAAGCACGTGAAATTAATAGTTTAGATGAAGAATGTGTTGAGAGAGCAAAAAACATGGCACGTGAAACCACTAATATTGTGTCTAGAAACTGGGCGATACGTATGAAACGTAAAACTAGACCGGAAGACCACCAATCGACAAATGTTGATTATATTGGTAAAGTAGCAACTTATCCAGATTCTGCTTTTTGTGCAAAATATACTGAATCTAATCCTTTATATTACACGCAATTATTTGCAAATGTTGGTATTGGTGAATATTACTTACATGAGTTAAATGTGATAAATGCTGTTGCAAATGAAATTTTACCAGAACGTGTAGCATGGTATAAGGAAGTTTATCCGCATTGTAATATGATTGAAGGTGATTTTTATGATAATGATATCTTCAATAAACTGATTGCGGCATATCATGAAAAAGGTTGTAAAATGGTTTTGGCAAGTCCACCATGTCAACCTTTTAGTCCAGCTGGAAACAAAGATTATAATTCTTCAGAAGCACTTTTATTTTTACGTACATTAGAGTTTATTAAAGCAACGGATGACGTAAATCAATTTGTTATGATTGAAAATGTGCCAGAATTTCTTAATGCTTGTCCAAATGTATTATCTGGTACAAAATATCAAAATATTGCTGAATATATCAAAGGCGAATTAGAAGCTTTGGGATATATAGTAAATATTGGTATTTTGGATGCTGCTGATTACGGAACTTGTCAATGTAGAAAAAGGGCAATAATTACGGCTTCTAAAAATGGACTTTGGGAATTTCCTTATCCAGATAAACGAAGACCAATGTTGTGGGAATGTATCGGTGATTTACCATCAATTGAAGCCGGTGAAGACAGCGGTATACCGTATCATGTTGCAGACCCTTTACCAAGATGTCAAGTTGAAGTATTAAAACATACTCCAACAGGATGTTCTGCACATGATAATCAGGCAGAATATAAACCAAAAAATGTTAATGGTAAACTTAGTAATGCATGGTTTAGAACAAGTTTTAAACGTAAATCTTGGGAAAAGCCATGTAATACGATTGTCACACAAACAAATATTGTATCAGGATATACGACAATACATCCAGGGCGTCCGTTGTCTGATGGTACATATTCAGATGCACGCTATTTGACTATATTAGAATTATTGCGTGTATCTGGTTTACCTGATAATTATCCGATACCTGAATGGGCCGATGATAGATTGATTCGTGAAGTTATCGGCGAAGCCTTTATGCCAAAACTGGTAAAAAGGCTAATTCAAATGCTGCCAAAGCAGTGCTAGCTACTTTGCGCCCTTCGGGGCGCAATGTTTTTTTAATAATTAACAAATTAACAAAAGGATAAAAAATGAAAAAAGTTTATAAAAAACAAGTTGAAGATTTGCGTATGTTTGAATTTCCACCATATATTACAGACAAAGAAATCCAAATGAAATTTTTTGAGATTTTGACCAAATGTATATCTAAATATAAGGCATCTTTACCAACTAAGGAATCTTTGGTTTATGCATATATGGTTTTATATGCTAAAGGATTAAGAACCGATTTTATAAATAATATTATTGATTATTTTGGAAGTGTTGAACGAGAATTTCTTAAAGATGCTTATGATGAATTTTATGACTCTGGGCTCCATGTTAAATTTGATGATATGATTGCTCCATTAGCCAAAGATGAACGATATAATATAAATAAAATCGTTTATCTTGATTATGTGTTGCGTCACCCAGAACTAATTGAAGGTATGTTTGAAATAAAAGAACTAGAACACCGTTTTTTATGTGGGTAATATGTGCCTCATTTTTTGAGGCATATATTTTTATTTACTATTTAGAAATTTTTTTCAAAAGAATTTTTTGTGAAACGCATTCTAAATCAACGTAGCACGGGTGAAAAAGCCCGAAACTTTAACAAACCTTATTATATAAAGGGGTATAAAATGGAAAAAGAATATGTAATTAATTATAAATCACCATCACTGTGTCCTGAAGCGGACGTTGAAAAGCATATTATTGCAGATGATTTATCTTTTATGTGGGAAAATTTAGAAGATCCAGAGATACAAAAGAAAGGTGCATCAAAGACCATTGAACTAAACAAACAAGAATCTCTAGTTGAAATTCAAGAACGGATGAACAAATCAGATTGTTATTTATTTAATAATATAGATTTTAGTAATGTTCCAATGTTTGCACAAGAAAAATTAGCACAGATTTTTCTTGAATTTGAAAAAGAATATAAAAAATCATTACCAACTATCAAATCATTATTGCATGTAGCATTATTGGTGCTTGATGAAAGGGAATTTATTAATAAGGAAGAATATCGTGCATATTGTGCAAGTAGCAGACAATATAAAAAGTTAATGGATGAAGCTTTAAAAGAATATAAAGACGCAGGTTTTAGTATATTGTTTGAATATTGTAAAACTGAAAATTATAATAAAGTTGTCCCAGCTTTAAAAGTTCCTTATCAACTTGAGAGGACTATTTTTATAGAACATTTAAATAGATATCCATGTAAACTTATTGCCGCACAAAGAGTGTCCAAATTGCGTTCAAAAGTTAGAAAAATTAAACAGTTATCAAAATGGCAATCTGTAGGTTTTTAATTTATTAATAAAATCTAAAGACCGTCTGTTATGGCGGTCTTTGTTTATAAAAAATAACAAATTAGAATTTTTTTTGAAAAAAGTTTTTAAAAAAATCGTTCTATTGTTTGAGTTGTATATTTGAAGGTTGTGGGCTGTAAATCGCCACAAAGCAGAATATATCTGAAAAAAATAAGGCCAGAGTTAATAAAAGTTGCTCTGTAATCTTATACATCTTAAATCAAACAATCATAAAAAATAAAGATAATAAAAATGACTACTAATCTAATATTTAATAAAAATAATACCTTTGATGTTCAACAATCTTTGATATCTTGGTTTAGTTCTTTTAATCCACAATATTTTATTTCTATCCAATTTCCAAAGCATTTACGTAATAATAATTTAGATACAACAAATAAAAAATTATTAAAAATAATGCGTGCCTTTGAAATAGACCTTTTAGGCAGGCATTGGAATCGCAAACATATTCCTTTCATTGCTGTTGCAGAAAAAGGCAAATCAACACATTGGCACTATCATATCTTAATTTATGATTGCCCCTTTAATTTTTTTCAAGTACAACTTATTTTTCATAATATTGTGGACAAGTACAATTTAACCAAAGAGACAATAGATGTTCGGCCTATTATTACATCAGGTGTCAATTCGTATACGTCCAAAGAATTCAAAGCAGACATCAAGAACCATTTTGACTCAGACCGTATAATCACATCTGAAATCTTATTTAACTTGTCGTCTAAGCCAAAAGGACACATCTCTCAATCACAGAATCAGGTCCAGAATCACAGAAATTAAAATTTTGATAACTTATATATCAAATAAATTTGGAGCAAATCTCGCTCAATTCTAATAAAAGTAATTAAAAACCACCAATTTTTATCTTGGTGGTCTTTTTTTATGCATTAATAATATTTACAGACATCGCAATATTATTATCTTTTAATTTTTGTCTGGCTTGGCATGCTTGGTCGTATCTAAAATATATTTCAGGTAAAGTAATTCCGTTTGCTACTAATTTAAAACATGTACAATTCATTTCTTATCCTTTTGTTTGCGGTATTTTTTATTAACTATTAAAATTGAATAGTTATTAATATTCATCTGCACACATAATTGTTAAAACTCTTGTAGTTATATCTTCATTTGACGCATCTTCTGAACCATAGATTAAATCATTATCGTAATAATCTATCTTAAAGAAATAATTAATACCTTTGTGTTCTATACGACCAAAATCATGTTCTTTATATGTATCGTTTGTTTTATTAAAGTCATTAAATTCAATTATTTTCTTTAATAAGCACATCCTATCAATAAGAGATAAAGTTGCTACCCCGGATGTAATAACAACTTTATTTTTACCGGGGTTAAACATATTCTTACGCAACTTATCGTTCAATTCAGCAATTTTAGTCATTATGCAGCTCTTGATTCCATAATAAACTTGTTAAACTGACGCAAGCCACATCTCACAGCACGACTTTTCATACGTCCTTTTACACTACATTCACCCATATCACAATACTTAGGATAAATTTCAGAAATAGATTCAGCAAGTTCGTCTATTGTCTTGTTTTCCCATTGACACACGTATCTTACACCAGTCAAATAGTCAAATATTGTGGAAGGTTGATTATTTGCTGTAAACAACGCATATCCATTGTTAATTAACCAATTTTTAAAGTTTTTTGTCATGATTTATACCTCTTTGTTTTATCATTACAGGTATAATCCTACCGTGAAAAAACCGCTTTGCACACAAAAAAACGCAGAAATCAGCCATTTTTTAAATAATTAACTATTTGATGCTAATAGTTTTTATGCCAATATGGTATAAAAGTGCCCTTAGGGGCACAAAGTTCAATAAAACATGCATAAATAAGCTATATTTAATCCAGAAACATCATAAAATTTTGATTTTATTGCCCCTATAACCAATTTTAATTGTTGTTATAGATGTTCCATAATTGTTCAAATCTGTGTGAATATTCTTTATTGGGTTGTTTAAAAAATATGCAATTTTCGCTATTATACATACTTGCATTTGTAGTCCAATTATAAGACCCAGAGACAACATAAATATCATCAAAAACAGCAAATTTATTATGTTCTATTTTGTGTTTTTTATTTGTTAATGTTGGAATACCTGACTTTTTAATTGTATCTACTAATGAGTTTTTGCCTTTTGATTGTGTTCTATCTGTAATAACTCTAATATCTGCACCACGTTTATATGCAGTAATAATAGCATGTGTAATATCTGGATTTGTAATAGAATAGACGGCAATATCTATTTTATTCGATTTATTTATTTGCTCAATAATGTTATCTTCACACTCTATACCTGGGGTAAAAAAGATTTTTATATCATTATCAAAAATTTTATTTTCTGGAATAGGTGTCGAATTAATAGAAACACAGGCAGTTAAAGCCAAAATCGATATATTTAAAATAAAAATTTTAACTGTCTTTATCATATAAAAAAGACCACTTTAAAGGTGGTCGGGAGTTAGACAGTTTACACGAAACTTCGTTGCTTTTGGTAAAACCTTATGACAACGACATCCCGACCTTGTCGGGATATAAACAGTGCGTATCGTGTAAGGTCGTCTAAAACCTTTGCACTTTGTTATATCACGAGACTCTTTTTCAGAATCTCAGACATATTATATACCACAATTCATAGAAAATTCAATATGTTTTAAACCTTGAAAGATGTTTGGATTTATGAAATACTTCTTATTAAAAGCAAAGGTGTTTATATGGGATTTAGATTTAGAAAATCAGTAAATTTTGGTGGTTTTAGAGTCAATTTAAGTAAAACTGGCATAGGATACAGTTTTGGTTTTCCTGGTTTTAGATGGACAAGACTTGCTAATGGTAGAAGCAGAAGAACAGCATCTATTCCAGGAACAGGATTGGCATATATAACAGAATCTTCAGGAACAAGAAAAACGCATCCAAAACAAAATATAGAAAAAGAATCTTCAATTCCTGGACAATATCTTGCAAAAACAACTCAGATATCCCCGGAAGATTATGAACCAACGGATGGGAAAGAGTTTTTGGCAGCATTACGACACTATAAGAATATGCAGATTTTATGGAAAACCTTGCTTGGTGTAAGTGTGATAGTTGGTTTTATATATCCTTTCTGTCTTCTAGGGGTGCTTTTATTCTTTGGTTTATCTATTTACTGGTATTTTAGCAAAAGAGTCATAGTGACTTTTTGTTTTGATGACGAAACTGCAAAAGAAAATCACAAAATATTTGAATCGATGTTTGAGTTATTGAGCAACAATGAACGGATATATGAGTGTGCTAAAACATATCATAATAGTAATACAAAATATACTTCTGGGGCTTCGACGACTATAACCACTCATCGTATGACTTTAAAGAAAACAAAGCCATTGTTTATGAAAACGAACATGTTGTGTTTTAAAATGAAAACAACATTTAAAGAATTATTGTTTTTGCCAAATGGAATTTTAATAAATACACCTTTTTCATTGTATTTTTTAAATATGAAAGACATTGCTATAAACTGGAAAACAACCATTTTTATAGAGGATTTTACACCTAGAGATTCTGAGTGTGTAAGAACCACTTGGAGATATGTAAATAAGAAAGGTGGACCTGATAAACGATTTAATAATAATACCCAATTATATGAAAATAGGTATGGAGAAGTAAGTTTTATTATCCCAGAAGCCTTAGATTTATCTATATTATTTTCCAACTATAAAATTGTTCCTACATTACAAGAATATTCTGATGCAATAGGTTTTGAATACTTTAAACCCGAAAAATAATTTTTTGGAAAATAAAAATTGAGATTTTTTTGCATATATGATATTATTCACAAGACAAAATAAAGTGAGAAATATCAATGGCGTTTACTTTTTTAAAACCTTCTAGTAGAGATTATGTTGATACACCAAAGAAAAGTATCAAAAAGACCGGTGCAAGTATTATATCTCAAATTAAATTCGATAAGGATTTTTTAGAAAAACTTCTTAGTAAGTTAACTATTGGAAACGGTAGGTCTATACATCTTAATGCTATACCAGGTAGAAATCATACAAGGTTAGATTTGTTTGATTTATCTGTTGGCGAAGGAAACAAAAATAATACTCTTGCTAACAATTTTTTAGAAGACCTTTTGACAAAGCCAAAGTTTAAATTTTCTATATCATGGGATGAAAAATCTCAGACTAAAATGTCAGAAGACGAAAAGAGCAAATTGTTTGATGTTTCAAAAAAGTTAGATAATATTGTCGCCGATAATGAAGATATGTATTTGGAGACGGGTTTAAAGAATTTCGGCTTTGGATATCCTTTATTGGTAAAACCGGATAAAAAAGACCCTAAAAAGATAATAATCGCTCCAATATTTATATGGTCTTTAGATATAGATAAATCAAACAGAAGAAATGAGTGGTTTATATCGAAAACAGAAGACAGTCCTATTAAGGTTAATGAATTATTGGTATCACATATAGAAAACGATGAAAAGGTAGTTCTGCCGAAGTTAACGAACGATGAATTAGATGATAGTGTTTTATCGGAAGATGAAATTATAGCTTATGTTAATAAACTGAATAAGGGTTTAGGAATCAAAGAAGCTATAACAAACATTTCTTTACAAAAGTGTCCAGAAAATAAAGAAAAAGTAGAAAAAATAACAAGTGGGACACCTTGGATTCAATGGAGTGGAGTGTTCGGGCTGTTTAGGTCGCAAAAAGAACCTATAATTGAAGCTACAAGAGAGTTATTGGACAATGTAGATGAATTTAATTCAGAAGAATTGATAATCGAACCATTTCAAACTAGTACGACTACTTCTTTTGAAGTTGACCCAAGTCAACGAGAAATAATAGATACATTAAATTCTGATGAATTCAAAATTATTCAAGGTCCTCCAGGAACTGGGAAATCTCAAGCTATTTCTGCAATTATTTCAAATGCGCTAGCAAATGGAGCAAAAACGCTTGTCGTTTGTGAAAAGAAAACGGCATTAGATGTTCTTGTAAAAAATTTAGAATCTAAAAAATTAGATTGTTTTTGTGCTGTTGTAGATGATGTTGTCAAAGACCGAAGAAGTATCGTTGAAAAAGCACGAAGAATATATGATGGTGACGGCTATTCACGTAATTTATATGGCTTTGACGAAGGGGTTTTTGAACAAAAATATAATCAGTTTATTGAACTTAGAGATTCTGTTAATGCATCATATAAAGAGTCCAGTAAGCCCATTTTTGCAGGGAAGAACTGGAAAGATTTAGTTGGTGAATATCTGAGATATTCTAAAAATCCAGAATTTGAATCAACTAAAGAAGATTTCGGAAACTTAAAGCTAAAGTTTACTGAAGATGCGTTAAATGACTACTTAAATATTATCAAAAGGGGGGCACTACTATTTTCTTACATAAAAGATACAGATTGTTCATGTTTTAAATATATAGACTTTGATGATTTTGAAGACGTAATTAACATAAAACAAAAAAAGGAAATAGAAAAAAAACTAAACGATTCGATATCTTCTATAGAAGATTTTAATGCGTACGTAAAAAAATCCGATTTTGAATGTAATGATGTATCAATAACGTCTAATACAAAGTATATAGAAGAAAAGATAGCGTATCTTGAGTCAATAGAACCAATTTATAAAGATGCAAAAAAGTTATATAAAGATGAATTAACGCCAAACGAAATAGAATCTTTAAATACATTATTTGCTGCGTTTAATGAAAAAGCAGAATCTCTTGATGTTAAAATAGATTTTGATGATACAGCTACCGAAAAGACACAACTTTTAAGTAATGTTTTAGAAAGTATTTCTTTGATAAAAGAGAAATATAAGCAAGGTAATGATTTGTTGGGAGAGAATTTTGATATAGGAAAATTCGGTATATTTAACAGATTATTTTCTAAGAATGTTTCTGAAGCATATGATATTTTAATAAATATCAAAAAATTGGTTGCTTCTATACATTCAAATATTTCTCAGTATAACAAGTATCAAGAACTGGATAATCAATTAGAAAAGTGGAAAGAATATACTGATTTAAAAACGTTATTAAAAGATGCTTCTGCTTTAGAGAAGAAGGTAAAATCCCAACAAAGCAAAATATATAAAAATTTAGGTGAATCATATCAAGCATTGGTTGATAATAGTTTGAGTTTTTCAGAAGACAAAAATAAGTATAAAAATATAATTGATTGTAAAAAACGTATAGATTCTGTAAAACACGATATTGTTAAGCTGTTTCCATTAACTAATGATGATTTACAACAGTTTTCTGATATTAAAGAATGTAAATTAATGTTTAATGAAGTCTTGTCTTCGTTGTCTGATTTAAGAGACAACATGGATAAGATTGAAGATTATAATACGTGGGTGAAATTTGAAAATACCAATCAAAATTTAATGGATATCTTAGAGACAATAGATGTCGATGATTGGGAAGATGCGTTTCTTGCTTCGTATTATTATTATATGCTGCTGGATTTTGAATCAAAAACAACAACAAGATTTCATAAAAACGATACAAATTTGAATTTGTTAAAGAATCTCTATAATGATTTAGAGAAGCAAAATTTAAAACGTACATTTAGTATGTGGGACAGAAGAATACAAAATGCAATGACAAGATTGGATGATAAATATGGCTTCAAGGCATTGTTCGCATTAAAGAAAAATCAAAAGTTTGGAAAAAGATTATCTTTGAAACAAATTATTGATAAAGATTTTGCTTCTTTCACAACAATTTTCCCAGTTATTTTGGTAAATCCGATTGTGGCTAATACATTATTTAAATTGGAGCAGGGTTCTTTTGATTTGGTTATTTTTGACGAAGCCAGTCAATTAAGGATAGAAGATGTTTATACAGCAATGATAAGGGGTAAGTATAAAATAATTGCTGGAGACCAACACCAAATGCCACCTTCTAATTATTTTCAAGCAGGTTTAGACGGAAACAATGATGGCAATGCAGACGGCAACACAGATGGAAATGTGCGTACAGCTGCACAACTTAATGCAGAATCTTTATTGGTTTTTGCAGAAAGTTTAAAATATAAAAATATGTCGTATTTAGATTTTCATTATCGTTCAAAACACCCAGCTTTAATTAACTTTTCTAATGCTGCTTTTTATGGTGGTAATTTATGTCCTTTGCCGGTTGTTGGAAAAGATTATAGACCAATAGAAATAAGAGAAGTAAACGGGGTTTATAGTTCCGGAAAAGCAAGTAATATTAATCCAAAAGAAGCTGTTGAAGTTATTTCTATTCTAAATGAAATAAAACCGAATCCAGACGGTACAATGCCATCTGTTGGAATAGCAACATTTAACATACATCAAAGAAATTGCATAAAAGCATTACTATATGAAACATCATATAATGATGAAGCGTTTAAAGATAAATTTGAAAAATTACAACAATCTGGTCTTTTTGTTAAAAATCTAGAAAATATTCAAGGTGACGAAAAAGATATCATCATAATATCTACTACATTTGGACCGGATGAATCAGGAAAGTTTTATCAACGTTTTGGGTCTATATTAACAGATAATGGTTATAAATTGTTAAACGTGTTGATAACAAGAGCAAAAAGCAAATTGTATGTTGTGACATCTGTTCCAAAATCAGCATATTCAACATATAAAGAATTGTTGGATAAATCTCATGAAAATAATAAAGCTGCTATATTTTATGCTTATATTGCATATGCAAAAGCTGTTTCTGATGGGGATAAGGAAACTGTGAGCGATATATTAAGCCAATTATGTAAATATAGTTATGATAGACAAAGAATTAGTGCAACAACGATAGTTGAAGATTCACCACAAGCAACGGCAGATGGGCTTACAGAATCTGTTTTTGAAGAAGAAGTATATAATGAATTACTTAAATTTATAGATAAAAAACACATACATTTACAATATCCTGTTGGTGGATATAGACTCGATTTTATGTTGGAAGTAAATGGTCATAAAGTAGCTTTAGAGTGTGATGGAAAAGCATATCATAATACAGACCAAGCATATGCAGCAGATATGCATAGGCAAAAATGGATAGAAAATCATTTCGGTTTTGAATTCTATAGAATTTGGTCAACAAATTGGTTTGAAGAAAAAGATAAAGAAGTGATGAAGTTAAAAAGATTTATAGAATCTTTAAAGTAAATTCTAATATATCATATCTAACATCTTGCCCCTTTGGGCAGGATGTTTTTTTTACTATTTAGAAATTCTTTTTATCTGAATTTTTTCTCGTTTAGATTCTAAATGACATCGCCGATAACGATGTCGGTAGGAAACATACAGTTGAAAAGATGACTAATTTTGAGATATTGCGACAGGAGATTCAATCTTGGTATCCAGATTACCAATTTACAGATGTTGAATTAAATGAAGCAACACAAGATTTAATAAAGTTTTTTGCAGAAGGAGCACTAGAAATATATAGGCAAAAAAAAGCAGAAAGTGAAAATAAGGGTCTGCAAAACGAAAAAAACACGGTAGAATCAAATAGAAAACAAGAGGTCAAAGATGAATCAAGTAAATCAGATGATTAATTTTAGACAAGTAAGTCCGTGTTATCAAGCTGTAGCTTTTGCACGTGTATCTTGTCGTGAACAAGAACAGGGCGCTTCACATGATGCTCAACTTGACGCAATTCGTCGTTATTGTGATGCTCATAATTTAAATATTATAAAAGAAGTAAGATTAACTGAAAGTTCGACTAAAGGTGGACGTGTCGAATTTCATAAGATGTTAGAATTTGTTAAAAAACAGAAAAACAAAACGGCTATCGTTGTTCATTGTGTCGATAGATTTCAACGTAGTTTTCATGAATCTGTTGAAATAGACTCTTTATTAAAAGATGATAGAATAGAAGTGCATTTTTATAAGGAAGGATTGATTTTAAATAGATATAGCACATCTGCTGACATATTGCGCTGGGATATGGGGATATTGTCGGCAAAAATGTATGTTGGTGCTTTAAGAGATAATGTAAATAGAAGTATGGAATATAATTGGTCATTAGGAAAATGGCAAGGTTTTGCACCAACAGGATACTTAAATACACGTGATGCTAATAATCAAAAAACAGTTATTATAGACCCAGAACGTGGACCTTTGGTCAAGAAAATGTTTGAAGAATACGCAACAGGTCTGTATTCATTACAAGATATGGCTGTCTGGACAAGAATTCATGGACTTACATCATTACTTTCAAAAGAACCTTTGTCTCGTGCCGCAATACATAAAATGTTTCAAAATCCATTTTATTATGGTGTTATGCGTGTCAAAGGCAATTATATAAGACATATCTATACACCTTTAATAGATAAAGAATTATTTGATAAAGTTCAGGATATTTTAAATGGCAAAAATAAGATTCATGCAAAGACAGAATATGGAAGCATTGATTTTGCTATGCGTGGATTGTTTCATTGTGGTGAATGTGGATGTGCTATTACATCTGAATTACATACAAAGAAAAGTGGCAAACAATATATTTATTTAAGATGTACGCATGGTCGTGGTAATTGCTGTCAAAAACCGGTACCAGAAAAAGAAATTATTGAACAAATTGAATCTGAATTAACAGAAAGCTTTAATTTTTCACCAAAAGCACTATCGGCATTAAAAGCAAGTGTTCGTGAATATATAAATAAAGAAGATGTTTTTAATCAGAGTCAACAAAAACAGCTGCAAACACGTCTATCAAATGCAAGAAATCGTCTAGATAATGCAATTAACTTATTATTAGATGGTGTAATAACAAAGGATGTTTATGAAGCTAAAAAAGTGCAATTAGATAAAGAAATTGCAGAAATAGAATCAGAATTAGCTAAATATACTGATGATTATGATGAAATTGGTAATATTCTTGAAAATATTGTTGAATTGGCCGGAAATGCTAAGTTTTTATTAAAGAGTTCAAAAGTTGAGCAAAAACGAGCATTTTTGAAACTTGTACTTTTGAACTCGAGCATCACTGACAAAAAAGCTTGGATTTCTCTGAAAAAACCGTTCGATTTACTAAAAAAATCGAACGGTTGTAAACAGTGGTTGCGGGGGGTGGATTTGAACCATCGACCTTCAGGTTATGAGCCTGACGAGC
>JAKSTC010000004.1 GCA_024402765.1 Alphaproteobacteria bacterium | reverse complement strand
GACCTGCCGCCAGCGTTCGTTCTGAGCCAGGATCAAACTCTCAAGTTCTAAAAAACTTGTGGTTTAAGTCCTGTGCATATTAAACAAAGCTGACTAATAATCAGTTCGTCTTTACATATATAATTATTCGCAAGACAAGTTTTTAACGAGGTTTAATATGTAAACCTACTACCTGTCTAGGATATGCACATTTGACTTTGTCAAAGTTTGGATAATACCAAATTCAACTGTCTGCACATCCCTTCTTGAATTTTTTGATGAGCTGCTTTTATTCACAATGTTTGCGTAATTTATGGAACCCTATTTCATTGGTCGTTCCGTAAACCGCAGAATTTCAGGGGTTGAGAGTTTTTTCTGGTTCCCAACGTGAAAGTGCACCCAGTATGCGCTTTAATTCTCAAAAAGTCAAGCGTTTTTTCGAAAAACTTTATAAAAAAAATCTCTTATTTTATACAAACCGCAGAAAACCGCCAATTTATATTTTCTGATATTTCATTTTTAGTCTGTAGACAACCCACAAAACGATTCGTATTCTGGGCTTTTTACGATTCGAAATGCAAAAAATTATCGATTCGTTTCCGATTCGGCATACAAAAAACATAAATTTTCTATTTTAATATGGTCTATTTTGTGATATAATTTAATCACTATGAAGAAAAACACATTTATTTTATCAAGCATACTGTGTGCGGGCGTTGTGTTTCCTGCCATCGCATCAGAATGCATCGGGGACGGTTGCGATATTGCACCAACCCCAAGTATAAGCGAACCTGAAATCATCATGGAACCAACTGTTGTTGAAACAGATGATTATGTTGAATGCGACACATGCGAATCGGATGACGAATGGGTTGAAATTTTCAGCCAGACCATTACCGACCTATCCGCAACACGCGCACGCGTTGATGAAATTTTGGCACCAATGCGCCCGATGGGAAATATTTGGGCTGATACTGGTCATACACACCACAATCCTATTGTTAAAAAAAGCGATTCGTGTCCATTTAATAGTTTTCTTGAATGTTCTATTTGGCGCAAAAAACCAATGGTGAACGAAACGGTTTCACCACGCAGCCCACGTCTGCGCACCGCGGATATGACACGCATAATAAATGCAGTCACACAAAATCCAAACATATCTGCGAATGCGGTTGCAATGGCACCACTGGTTGAACGTTATAAAATGTTAATGAACACATCAAACGCATGTTGCACCGATAGTTTGGTTTATACATTGCATAGGGCGGGCGCTGATAACGATTTAATTTACAAGTTTATGATTGACGATGCAAACTTTTATGGTTTTGGTGCACGTTGCGTGGTAATGAACGATGACGAACTGGACACCCGTTTTGCCAGCAGTAATATTACACGCGTTGCGGCCGACATACGAAACGGTTGCCTATGTCGTAATCGCGCATGGTATAACGCGTTACTTGCACCGTTTAAGACAGCATATAACGAATCATTTGAATTTGCAGCTGCACCGTTTGAATACACATATACAGACGGCCTGAAACGCGAAATAACTGTATCAATTAACGCGGACGTCCAAAATGTTATGGCGCAATTGGATATGTGCCCATAGTTGATTTGTTATAAAATAGGGTTCTTGTACCTCACAACCGCGACAGCGGTTGTTTTTTATTATTTTAATGTTTATTATTGTGCACTTTTACTCTCTTTTGTTGTTATTTGTTATTGTACTCTTACTCTTCTTTGTCATTGCAAGCGGATGCGAAGCAATCCAGTTAATATGTGTTTATGCTTATTTTTTACAAAAAACATTCATGTTTTTTGTCATTGCGGACTTGGTCCGCAATAGGGCCTTTAAGACCTAATTAAACTCAGGATAAGTTTCGTTATATAAATTTCTTTTATCTATATCAGACGCTAAATCAACCCAATCAGGATTCATCGTTTCAATCAATCTATATTTCCATGCACGGTGCCAATCTTTTAGATTCTTTTCGCGTGCTATGGCTTTATCTATATAGCGATAATGTTCATAGTATCCCAATTTTGTTATGCCGTGTTCATGTGCAAATCCGGGGACCAGGCCCATTTTATGTTCATACATACGCCGTTCCAGATCATTGGTGACACCGATATATGTTCCCTTGGCACGTTCGTCAAATAATATATATACCCAAAAATGATATTCTTTGAAATAAGGTTTCATAATTTATCATGATAAAAAGTTTTTATAAATTTTCAAGACCCTATTGCGGACCAAGTCCGCAATGACAAAAAGGTATGTCGTTATGCTGTGGAATTTTCTTTTATTGCGAACGTTTGTCATTCCGGCGCAGACCGAAGAATCCAGTTTTTTACAAAATTTATTGCAAATAAATTTTGTCATTGCGGACTCGGTCCGCAATAGGGCTAAGAAATCACAATATTCGTTACAAAATCGGTGTTCGTTATAATGAGTAAAAAAACGAAGAACGCGACGCAAAAACAAATACTGTGACACAGGTCTTAAAGACCCTGTTCCAGCCTGCGCCGGAATGACAAAAAACATAAATGTTTTTTGTAAAAAAATAAATTAAAACAAAAAAATAAAACGCCCAGGGGGCGTTTTATTACGGAATTGAAACACAATCTTATTCCAATGTGGTGGAAACAACATCACCGTATGATCCAACCTCATCAGCACCGATATAGCACTTAATCTTAGACCCGATGTTATCCATCCATTCCTTAATCGCATCCTGTTTTGCCTTATCATTTTGGGCATTTTGGATATCGCGTGTTGCAAAGTATGTTGTTGCACCCAACACACCCGCACCGACGGCACCAACAGTGATATTTGTCCACATACGCTTAGCCTTGTCTTTGTTACCATCAACCCCTTCACATACCTTTCTTAATTTTGATACATTATCAACAAAATTAGGATCAGATACGAAATTCATTGATGACGTTGTTTCTTTATTTTCAATAATTCCTAACGGCCAGTCATCTACACTACCCGGCAAACTATCTATTGTTACTTTGTAAGTTCTTTGTATAGCAGTATTGTTTTTTGCCGCAGTTATAGCATCATTTGCATAATTACGTAATGGCTCAACATCATAAGTTGTTGATGTTGGTGCAATTGCTAAAAACGACACCATACTCTCGTAATTGTTTTGCAGTTTTGGACAATCGTTTCTATCTGTAGCGGGATCACAATTCTGTTGTAAAACATACAATGTGTTAATCAAATTACTCCATTTCAACAAATCGCTTTGATTATAAGAATATGTTGAAGTTGTGTTATTTACCGAATTAATCTTTGACGACCCAAACGATATCCCTTTAACATCCAAACCAGCTTGATCTGCTTTACGTAACGCAGAATTGGCAAGATTAACTGCATTATTGTACTTTGCTGCAGTTGCACTATCAAAAGCATCACCTTTGGTGCCATAGAATACTTGATATTCTTTATATGCAGTTTCTGCCTTGTTCAAATCGTCTAAGCAAGCATTTGCCGCCTCTATTTGTTTAGAACCACGATTTGCGCTAAGCAATCCACCCAACTGACCATCACCATTTTGGATTGCATCCATTCCTGCAAATCCACCAATAGCACCCCCCAGTGCACTAACCGCGGTCAACCAACCACGTGTACGTTCTTGACTCCTTAAAGTAGAACCATCAACAGCATCATTTGCAAAATCTAATGAAATATTCTTCAACGTATCCGGGGTTATCCATGACCCACAAGTGAACGCGTCACCAACAGCGAAATAACGTGTTGCTTCATTGTTCCCAAGTTGGGTACCATACGTTATGTCTATTTTACCTGTTCTGTTACTCTGCGATGCCGAACCACCGCTATAACTCAACCATCTGTTTACTTTTGGATCACTCGATTTAATATCAACACGGATACGACAGAAACCACCATATATATCGTTTGTAAAATCAAACTGATCTGCAGACAACCCCTGGGTTGAATACTCCAACGGAACCTTAGCATTATTGCCTTTCAACTTTACCCACATATATGTGCTTGCCGCCATATCGTTTGCACCCTTGACACCACCATTGTTTGCAGCTTCACACATACGTTGTTGTTTAATCAACTTTGATTGATACAGACCTTGGGCTTCTTTTTCGATAGCCACCAACAAGTTCTTGAACAAAGTTGATGTTGCCTGGTCTGTAAGCGCAGTTTCTATATCAACCATATATGGTGTATTACATTTATCGTTGGTAGCACCCTCTTCATCAAAACAAACATCAATGATAGAATCCCCACCACAGGTACACAACTTTCTATCATTTGGATCTTTCGCCTGAACTTTGTCAATCGACGTTGTATCGCCAACCGTTATCCCCATCCATGCTTCACCCACAGAGTCATTGGATGTTTTTCCCCAGATATTATCTGTTGTGTTTACACTTATTTGTGATTTTGTAATTGCCAAATGTTCAGTGCAAGCCGAAGCATTTCTAACAGTATTTTGGCAAAGACCCAAAATCACATTATAATCCAACACACCACCCAATTTATTCATAGTATCATCATTATTATATACCGTTCCACTGATATCTGTGCGCGAACGATAGCAATTCACATAATCAGTGCCACACATAGATTTTACACAGTTTGTCGCAACATTTTCACATTGTCTTTTCATTTGTGCAATCGCATTGTCGTTATATGACGCCTCCAAAGAAGCATTTAATGTGGCAACAATTCCGTATTTATCAGCAAACGTATCTGTTCCACTACCAAATAACGATGTAAAGACCTGATTGTCAGTATCACCAACATAATACGTATTATCAGCACTATCAACCGCCGCCAGATATGCACAAGACGGATCAGTCATAACAATGGCACCACAAGCATTTTTTATTTTGGTATAAGGTTTATATGTTGTATTATCAAGCGCAATAGAAGTTGTTCCGCCCTTACCAAATACCTGGTTATAACAAACCGCACCAGACCCATCACCACATGCACGCATTGCACATGATTTTACAGTTTCAGCGCAAGTTTTCCTTGCTTTGGCATCAAAATTTTCAACCAAGGTTTGCAATTTTGTATTCAAATACGTTTTACGCGCTTCATACGCTTCGGCAAACACCTCTTCTTGTTCATCCACGTCAGCCAATTGTTTTTTAGATGGTGTTTTTTCTTTGTATGTCATATAGCAATATTTATTTGCCCCAATTGTATCCAAACACTCTGCTTTGAAATACTTTCTAACTTCTGTTCCTGTCGTCTTATTAACACCGGTTAATATGTTTTTGTCATCGTACGTACTGGATGTTGCGCCAATGGTACTTATGACACCATTTTTAACAGTATAATTAAGTGAATTAGCACCCGTACTTTCACTATTATCACCATAACCTATGATGTCTGCTGTAGCTATTGTTTTCAAATTAACCCCTTCGACACAACGATATGGATTTTTCGCACATGCATTAAGGAAACAACTCTCTATCGTTTTATGACATGTATTAACCGCATTAAACGCAGCCAAATCAGCGCCATCGGACACCCATTCTTTGACCGTCCCAGAACCAGCACTGCCCCGTGGGCGCGCTGTTGCTTTTTCACCAAACAAATTTGCAATCCCTTCCAATGGGCACAACGCCAAAATATTATCGCAATTTGGCGCCAATTTTCCAAACGAAGTGCCGTCAGTGCACATCTCAAATTCTTCACCACAGACACTATCACGTTGCAAACAATTTTTATATTTCTTTACACACGTTGCGGAATCTGTATACCTATTACTTGCCGCCGCATTTATAATAAATTCACCCATCTTACTTTCAGCCTTGGGGTATGTAAAATCAATTTCGCCAGCAGCATCTGCCTTACCAGTCGCAAGATTGTTGATTGTGGCACCACTACCAAACAAATTAACAATTCCATCAGACTCACACTGATATAAAACACTTGAGCACGCTAACATTTTTCCATGAAACGATGTTTTTGTTGTGCATTCCTCAAACTCAGAGCCACATGCATCACTGCCACGCATACATTCCGTATACGCATCAAAACATTCTGCATCTTTCATCAAATTTGGTGTAGTAGAAGTAGATGAATCGGTGGTTGTACCACCATTAGTTCTTATCACTGACCCCATACGCACAGACGCAACGTTCGGATTCACAGCAACACGCGCTGTCGCCCCAAAAGCCATCGGAATTACGCAGAAAACCGCCAATAAACTAATTGTATTTTTGAAAAAAGTCATCTCTTTCCCCTATGTTTTTTACTTTATTATATCATATTTTTGATTCTACACAAAGTAAAATATCATAGTCAAGGGTAAAAAATATTTTTCTACTTTTGTCATTGCGAGGGAGTGAAACGACCGTGGCAATCCAGTTATAATTTTTACAAAATTTATGCAAATAAATTTTGTCATTCTGGCGTAGGCCAGAACAAGGTCTTTAAGACCTGTGTTGCAAGGTTCATTTTTATTACGAACATTCGTTATTAATTTCATAGTCCCTATTGCGGACCAAGTCCGCAATGACAAAAGAGACTAAATGCACAATGAATAACCAATGAGAAAGAAAAAACGTAAAATGCGACACAGAAGAAAACAATAAACAACCGCCACAATGGGCGGTTGTTTTTTGCGTGCTTTTATTTACAATTCGGCTTTGACTTCTTGGACCTCATAACACTCTACCCTGTCGCCTTCGCGCAGGTCGTTATATTTCTCAAAACTCATACCAAATTCAACACCGACTGCTACTTCCTTTACCTCGTTCTTTTCGCGCTTTAACTGACCAATTTTGCCGTCATAAATCACGACATTATCACGCAGCAGGCGAACATAGGCATCTTTCTTTATCACACCCTCTGTCACCTTGCACCCGGCAACCCGGATTCCCTTACCCACAGTGAACAGGGCGATAACATCGGCATAACCAATAAAGTTTTCTTTCTTTTCAGGTTCCAACTTACCTGACAAGATTTCCTTTATCTCGTCCGTAATGCGATACACAACACTGTGATAACGAATATCAACACCATTACTGCGCGCCATATCACGAACACCAGAATCCGCACGAACATTAAACGCAATTATTATCGCATTTGACGCCGTTGCCAAACGGATATCCCCCTCTGTAATCTGGCCAACACCCGCAGACAAGATTTCAACATTGGCTTTATCGGTTTTAATGTCTTTTATCATGTCAGTAATTGCCTCTACACTACCCTGAACATCCGCACGCAGAACAATAGGTAATGTAATTTTTTTCGTTTCATCACGCGCAGCGAATAAATCCTGGAGTGACGAACGTTTAACCGCGTTTGCCTTGTCTTTGGCCTGTTGCGCACGATAGGCTGCAACCTCACGCGTTTGGGCATCTGTTTCCATAACACGCAATTCATCACCCGCAGATGGAACATCGTCCAACCCCAAAACAACCACAGGCTGACCTGGATGCACAGATTTTACACGTTCACCATTTGAATTTATCAGGCCACGAACACGACCAAATGTTTCACCAACAACAAACACATCACCAATTGATAATGTTCCCTGGCGAATTAATACAGTCGCAACCGCGCCAAGGCCGCGTTCCATTTTCGCCTCTACTACATTGGCAACTGCAGGCATTTCGGCATCTGCTTTCAGTTCCATCATTTCTGCCTGTAATAAAATCGCTTCTTCTAATTTGTCCAGATTTGTCTTGTTCTTGGCAGAGATTTCAACACATTGAACATCGCCACCCATTTCTTCAACCTGAACTTCTTGCTGTAATAAATCAGTTTTCACACGTTGCGGATTTGCTTCTGGTAAATCAATCTTGTTAATCGCAACAATAAACGGAACATTTGCAGCACGAATATGATGTATTGCCTCTATGGTCTGGGGCATAATGGAATCGTTCGCCGCAACAACCAAAACAACAATATCTGCCATTTGGGCACCACGCGCACGCATCGCTGTAAATGTTTCATGTCCCGGCGTATCCAAAAATGTTATTATCGCACCAGACTTGGTCTTTACCTCATACGAAGAAATATGTTGGGTAATTCCACCCGCTTCGCCTGCAACAACATTTGCATTACGAAACGCGTCCAAAAGCGATGTCTTACCATGGTCAACATGTCCCACCACCGTTACAACCGGTGCACGCGGTGTTAATTTTGCGGGGTCAGGTTGTCTATCCAACTGGTCCGCGTATGGCTTTGTATCAACACGTTTTACAGTTGCGCCAAATTCAGTTGCAATTAATTCTGCGGTATCGGCATCAATCGTCTGATTTTGGGACGCCATCATACCCATTTCCATTAATTTTTTGATAACGTTACCAACCTTTTCAGCCATCGCAGCCGCCAAATCTTTGACGGTTATTGTGTCGCCCAGGGTAACCTCGTGCGAAACCTTTTGTGGAGCAGAAAACACCGCGCGCGCCTTTTCACGGAAACGTTTTAACGATGCCTCAGACCGGCGACGATTCGCACCACGAATGCCGATTTCATCGTCATCGTCTTCGCCACCAATAACAATGTCATGAATAGATATTTTTCCGGTTTTCTTGAAATCTTTCTTGGAAAACTTAGACGGACGAATATCGTCATCATCATTGTTATTATGCCCCTTGGTATAAGATGGCTGATTATTACTAAATTGTTGGGCACGCTTAGACGCAACAGGCATATTATCAAACACAGGTTCATCCACTTCGGATTCAGAAACTGTCTTTTCACGCGCAGCAAGTTGCTCTTTGACCTGTTCATATTCTGCGGCATCACGTGCAATCTCTGCCTCACGTGCTTTACGTTCTTCGGCCTCTTTGGCTTCACGTGCTTTGCGTTCTTCTTCGCGGGCACGCGCAGCCTCTAAAACCGCACGTAACTTTTCATCAGACGCATTATGTGCAGCTTCAACTTTTTTAGGTTCTTCACGTAATTCATTGCTACCAGGGACAACAACGCGACGACGGCGTTCAACGAACACCGCATCGCCTTTTTTGCTTTGCACTGCACCAACTGTTACTGATTTTCCAAGTGTTAATGTTGCCATTAATATACTCCTGTATTGGTTTTTTATTAAGCGTTTTATTTACTCTTCCTCTTGCGAAATACCATATGCAATTTCACGTGCCTTCATAATAACACGATTGGCCAGACGTTCAGACATTGTATCTTCGCCCAGAATTTCAATCAATTCGTCAGACGCTAAATCAGCTAAATCTGACAATGTTTTGATTCCGTTTTCGCCCAATTTCATGATTATTGGACGCTTGATAAAATCAAAATTCAGCAAATCATCAGACATTCCCATTTCATGACCATGATCATGATATTCTTGTTCCTGTTTTGCTAAATAATTCTTGGCACGTTGCTGTAATTCAGATGCTAATTCAGCGTTAAATCCTTCAATAGATTCAAGTTCTTTAACATCAACAAATGCGATTTCTTCAACGGTTCTGAAACCTTCTGTAATCAACAAATGGGAAATCATATCATCGACATCCAAAGCCCCAATAAACAATTCTGTTTTTTCTTTAACTTCTCTAGCACGACGTTCTTGTTCTTCACTTTCAAGCAAGACTTCTATATTCCAGCCTGTTAATTGTGAAGCCAGGCGCACATTTTGACCACGACGACCAATAGCCAAAGATTGTTGATCTTCGGTGACAACCACATATGCGGTATGTGTATCTTCGTCAACAATAATTTTTGCAATTTTTGCAGGCTGCATCGCATTAACGATAAACACAGCCGGATCTTCGGAATACAAAATAACATCAATCTTTTCGCCATGACATTCGTTTATCACAGGTTGAATACGTGTCCCCTTTATACCAACAGTCATACCTACTGCATCAATAGATGGGTCCTGGGTTTCCACTGCGACTTTAGCATGAGAGCCCGGTGCACGTGCCACTGATTTAATTTTAATAAGGCCTTCATATATTTCTGGCACTTCTTGGAAAAACAACTTTTCCATAAACAATGGGTGGCTACGTGTCAAAAAGATTTGTGGGCCCGAATTAGAACGTTCAACATCCATAATCAATGCACGAATACGATCCCCCGCCGCCAAACGTTCACCAGGGATTAATTCAGAATTTTTAATATAGCCTTCTGCCTTGCCGTTAATATCAACATACAAACAACCATATTCTACACGTTTGACAACACCACTAATTATATCGCCGACATTATCTTTAAATTCTTCGTATTGAATACCTTTTTCTGCATCACGAACACGACCCGTCATAATTTGACGCGCAGTTTGAAATGCCATACGACCAAATTCTGGTTCTGGCAAAGCATCTTCGACAACATCACCAACAACAGGGGATTCAGAATACTTTTTAGCTTGGGCAACTGTTAACATTGTATTTGGGTCATATTCTTCACCTTTGGATTCTGGGGATTCTATAACCTCAAACAAACGTTTAACATTTATTGCACCATTTTTACGGTCAATATTTGCAACGATATTAAATTCTTCGCCGTATTTATGTTTCGCAATTTTTGCAACTGCAGACTCAAGCGATTCAAAAACAATTTCTTGATCAATATTTTTTTCAGCGGCCAATGATTTTATAGACTCTAATAAATCTTGACGTGGCATAGAAACGAAAGACATCTGTATCTCCTTAGTGTTTAGTGTTTCTATTGAAAGAGCGGGGTTCTTCAACCCCGCCCTTAAAATTATTATTTAAGAACACGTGTATTATTACAACCGAATCGAAATAAATCAAGAAAAACATAATTATATTTGACGGTCGCGCTTTTGAGATTTATACTAAGCAGTATGAAAATTATAAACAGATATTTTTCGCGCCAATTGATTGTTATATTCGTTATGTTATTGCTTATCCTAACAGGATTGGCATGGATGATGGAAGTCATGTCCATGATGAAATTCTTGATGACATACGGTGTGAATTTTGGTGATTTTATTGGTTTAACCGCATTGATGCTGCCTTTTATTGCATCTATTGTTATACCGTTTGTAACATTTATTGTAGTAATTTTTGTCTATAACAAAATGATTGCTGATAATGAGGTTTCTGTTTTGGCGGCATCTGGTCTGTCGCCCGCGCAAATTGCCCGTCCTGCAATTTTATTGGCGACGATTATGACAGTATGTCATTTAGCCTTAAACATTTGGGTTGTTCCTATCAGTCAGGCACAATTTTATAACACTCAATGGAATCTGCGATATGGTTTGGCACATCTAAAATTACAAGAATCTGCCTTTACTGAATTAACTAACGACTTGGTTGTATATGTTGACAAGGTATCCGGTCATGATATGTCACAATTGATGTTGTCTGACACACGCGACAAAACAAATGAAATGATTATTTTTGCAGAAAAAGGCAAGTTAGTATCAACAATGCGCGGTTTATCCATTGTTATGTCCAATGGTTCTTTACAATCTATGGGTGACAGCCTTACCACTGGAACATTTGAATCTTTTGATATGGATTTAAACGTTGCAGAAAAAGAAAATGAAAATTCTTTTCGTGTTCGCAGAATTCCGACATTTATACTGATAAAAAATCTGCGTGATGCCCCAGACATGCATCAGCATAAGGTTATTTTATCCGAACTATCAACTAGATTGCTAGCTCCATTTATGAATCTGATACTTGCAACACTTTGTACACTAATTTTATTAAAGGCATCTTTATTACGCAGACGGGCCAGTTTTGCACCAATTTTATCTGTGATTGCGATGGCGATAGTAATGGCGTCTTTTATGTCTGCATCCAATATGATTGAACATGTTTATGAATTTGCAATTTTATTCATAATTGTTATTCTTGTTTTATGTGGGGTAATGTTTGCATTGCATAAAAAATGAAAATAAAGCTGATTAATCTTTTGATAATTCTAGTTGCTTGTGAACCTGCATTTGCAGTATTGTCGGTCGATTCAAATACTCCAAAAACAATCACAGCAGACAAAATTGAATATGATGTGAAATCAAAAACCATTTCCACGATTGGGAAAACAGAAATCAAAAATGAAAATGGTCAGACATTAAAACTGAACAATTCAAATATTTCTAAAACAGACGGAACGTTTTCTGGCAACAATATTGAATTATGGTTAGGTAGTAATGTATATGTTTTTGCAGACAGCATTGAACGCGAAGACAATATGACTATTGCAAAAGATGCTAAATTTACCGTATGTTATGATTGCGATAAAATAGGAAATGCATGGGAAATCCATGCAACAACCATTAAACAAAACAACTATACACACATGTTGTATTTTCGTAATCCTGTATTATGGATATACAACACTGTGCCTGTTCTGTGGTTACCATATTATCAAATGCCAGACCCATCAGTTAAACATAAAACTGGCATATTAATGCCAGACTTGCAATCAACGAACAATATGGGAACACAAATAAATTTACCTGTGTATATTTCAATATCAGATTCACACGATTTAACTGCAACATTATCATATTTAACAAAAGAAAACCCATTATTTCAGTTGGAACACAGATTAAATATCGCACATGGTGAATTTAGAACAAACGGTTCTTTTACCCATAACCGCGAAGGTAAAGATCGTTGGGCAATATTTCATAACGATGTTTTTGAACTGGGGCAATATGCACGCGCCAGTGTGTTTTTAGAAAGAACATCTGATAAAACTTATTTACAAAAATACGGATTTGAAAATTATAAACCATATCTTGATTCCGGGGCCAGGGTTGAATTATTCGGGCAAACCAGTTATGCTGTTGCAGACGCACATATATTCCAAGATTTAACCACCAGTGGAACTTATGAAAGGGGTAATATAACCACTATTTCGGGTGACATTCTACCAAACATTCGTGGCGTATATCAAACCAACCCATTTTTTAAAGAAACATACGCCCTATTTAATGCTGATGTATTAGGGGTTGCCGGCGATCAAACCGATATGCAAAGATTAATTGGTGATGCCCGCATTGTATCCCCATGGACATTGTGGGGTGGCAATCGTGTTACGGTTAGTTTGGATGCACGATATGACATATATAATTTTGATAAAACACAAATGATAGATGATACACAGTTTACCGGTATTAAATCCAGATTCTTACCCAGCGGTTATGTTGAATGGGGGTTGCCTTTATTTAACCCATCTGAAAATTGGACACATGTTATTGAACCGCGTGCGCGTTTAACGATTATGCCACATCTGGACAATGAATTATTTTTATTAAACAATGATTCTGCAGGTGCATTATTATCTGACGCAATTCTATTTTCTGACAATCGTTTTTCTGGGTTTGATTTATGGGAAAACGGAACATTTGCAGATTATGGTGCACAGTGGTCCGCATTTAATACAAACAACAATATTTCTGTGTTTGTTGGTCAATCTTATGATTTTATTGAACGCGCAGATACAGACCCAAACAGTGGATTTCATAACGGTGCATCTGATTTTGTCGGTCGTGTTGAATATAGCAATTTAAAATGGATTGACCTTAAAACTCGTTTTCGTTTGTCGCGAGATAATTTTTCGCTGAACCATGTTGAAACATCTGCTAAAATTGGAACAGCACGAAATTATATTAATGTTGGACATATTTGGGCACAACAATTTATTGACCTGCAAACACGTGACGATGATATAAACGAATTGATGGCGGGGGTCGGTATTCAGGTAACAGACCGTATATCTTTAAAATTTAATTCCATATACAATGCTACATTAAAAACTTTCCAACAACATTCTGGTGGCATATTCTATAATCATCCTTGTTATTATTTGGCATTGTCATACCGGCGTGATAACGCGGTCAAGGAAGATTATATTGGAAACACAACATTCCAATTCAAATTTGGAATCACAATTGATGGTCAACAATATTAATAAAAGGAAAGAGAAATGAAAAAATTATTAACTTTTTTATTTGGTATATGTGCAACTGTATCTGTATATGGGGCAACGGTTGTTGCGACCATTAATGGAACACCAGTAACCGATACTGATATAACTGCACGCACACAGTTAATGACACGCCAGGGAAAAACATCCACCGACAATCGTCGTATTGCCTTGCAAAACATTATTGATGACCATGTCAAGTTAGAATATGCGGCAAATTTTGGTGTTAAACCAACAGATAAAGATGCAAACAGTGAACTTGAAAATATGAAAATGACAGATTTATCAGAATCTGAGTTAGCAATTGCACGACAGGCTATTCGTGCAGACATAGCATGGCAGGTTATTGTCGCCCGAACAATCGTTCCAATGGTTGATATTTCTGACAAAGATATCCAAGAAGAAACTGTAGCTATTGCACGCGAACACGGACTGCCGATTGAAATGACATTGGTGCGTCTGGTTGATATTCCGCAAGATGTCGCAAACAAATTAACCAAACCAAATACATGTGATGATGCGATAAAAATGGCACAAGATTTAGGGGGCGCACCACAAAAATTTACAGCACTGCAATACGAACTATCAACAGATATGCGTAATCGCGTTGCTGACCTGCCCTTACTTACATGGTCCAAACGCGTTGATAATTCTGTATTGTTAATATGCGACACAAAAAAGACAGATGAATACGGCAAACTGGATGATATTATAAAACAAAACACAATTTATAAACAGGCAATGTTCCTGGCAGAACAACAATTAAAACAACTGCGCAGAAAGGCAACCGTTGTTATACATGATGACAGATATAAATTATGAAACAAATATTATTTTCTTTAACAGATTCTGAACTCGAACAATTCATTATTGATTTAGGCGAACCAAAATTTCGTGCAAAACAAATTCGTGATTGGTTATTACGCGGCGCACCTGATTTTTCTGTGATGAAAAATATTCCAACTCCACTGCGTGATAAATTAAATGAAACAGCACAAACACTACCCGTAACAATTACAAAAAAACTTGAATCTGTTGACGGACAAACAACAAAATTCTTACTTGGTCTACACGACAAAGAACAGATTGAATGTGTATTAATGCGAACATCATATGGTAACAGTGTTTGCGTCAGTTCCCAGGCAGGTTGCGCAATGGGGTGTAAATTCTGTGCCAGCACCCTGCTCGGCTTAAAACGCAATTTAACGGCGGATGAAATATTTGCGCAAATCTTGGTTGCACAATGGGAATTGCGACATGGGGGCGGCACATCACCAAATGGTGACCCAAACAATAACGATGTGTCGCATATTGTTGTTATGGGTACAGGCGAACCATTACAAAATACACAAAATGTTATTGGGTTTATGGAACGTGCAAATCGCGACATGAATATTGGTTGGCGCAGAATCACCGTTTCAACATGTGGTATTGTTCCAGGAATTTATGAATTAATTTCATGGGGGCGCCCAATTAACCTGGCTATATCTCTGCACGCCCCAAACGATGAATTACGCAGTGAAATAATGCCAATAAACAACAAGTATAAAATTAGCGAAGTGTTAAACGCGGCTGACGAATTTACCAATTTGCATAATCGTCAATTAATGATTGAATATATTTTGCTGGGCAAAAAAAATGATTTAGGCGAGACAGAATTATATAACTGCACACCTGAACACGCAGAATCCCTATCAAAATTATTGACAGGAAAAAATTGTATGGTAAATTTAATCCCATGGAATGCTGTTGATGAACGTGATTTTGCATCGCCATCTGGTAATGCCGTTCATCGATTTCAGGATATACTTATTAAAAACGGTATTCACACAAGAATTAGGAGGGAACGCGGAACCGATATTGGGTCTGCCTGTGGTCAGTTGAGATTGAATGACAAAAAAGGATTGTAAAAATGCAATTAAAATATATTACCTGTTCTGATCCACGTGAAAATGTAAGTTATATAAACTTATATTTTTTAAGTATGCTATCCCCAAAGGTAGAATTTGGAATTCAAGCCCACCCATCAGCAATGTCCGAAGGGATGCCCAGAAATCAATGGTTTAATTATATATTAAAAAGAAAAAACGACAGGTTTAATTTAGCACTACATATAAATTATCAATGGTGTGATGATATTTGTTCTGGCATTATCCCACCCGAGATATTGCAATGGCTTAACACATATAAACTATCTAATCAGGGTCCAATGATAAAACGCATACAATTGAATATTGGTGACAGAACTGTTAAAACATTAGACGTACCAAAATTGGCAAAAGTTATACAATCTTTTCCTGATAGAGAATTTATATTTCCATATAACGTGAGGACTAAAGATGTTATAGAAAAGTTGAACAATATAGGTGCTAAGTTTTCATTATTATATGATAATTCTTATGGTCGTGGTATTTGTCCAAACACCTGGGACGGTCCTGTGTACGAAAATCATGTCCAAGGATATGCAGGTGGTTTGTATGGCGAAAACATTGAACAAAATTTGAAAAAAATTTCTGAAAAATTACCTAAAAACTATGAAACATGGATAGATGCCGAAGGAAAACTGATGACCCCTGGAACGCGACACATGGATTTCAATCGTGCAAGAAATTATATTTTGGGCGCGTTGGAATTTGAACAGACACGATAAAAAGGATAATGCTATGCAATTAAAATATATTACATGTTCTGACCCACGCGAATTTAATAATGTAAACGATATTATTAATTTGGGAAATATATCACCATTGGTTGAAATTGCAGTTCAATCACATCCTTCTAAAATGTCACCAAACATGCCACGATACACATGGTTCCAAGAATTGGTTTTACAGGTTACCACTGATAAATCATCAAAAATCAATTTAGCAATGCACATAAATCGCGAATATTGTGATGAAATTTGTCGCTTTGGTAAAGTACCGAATGAGATAAAACAGTTTTTCGATTTTACTGATGACAAAGGCAATCCGATTGTAAAACGCATACAATTGAATATGCCAAAAGATACCGCTGAAAATGTAAACATAAAAAAATTGTCTGAATTAATATCCGCCAGACCAACACAAGAATTTATTTTGCAATATAACGATAAAACCAAAGATGTTGTTCGCAACCTGGGTCAAACAAAAACAAAATTTTCTGTATTATATGATGCATCTGGCGGTTGTGGTGTGTTACCATCTGAGTGGGAAAAACCAGTATTTCAAAATCATTTCCAAGGATATGCTGGTGGAATATCCCCAGATAATGTTGCGTATAATTTAGATAAAATCGATTCTGTTGTTTGTGCAAAAAAACGTCCCATTTGGATTGATGCCGAAGGCAAGTTAAAACAAGATGACATGTTTAATATAGATTTGGCACGAAAATATATACAAAATGCATTAAATTGGCAAAAACAAAGATAAAATGCCACTTGTTTTATTTTCCACTTTGTTGTAAACTGTTCGCATGCAAAGGGGGGAATAAAATGAAGCAAACTTCAAATCATAATTATATTGTTCCTGCGATTATGGCGGTTGGTATTTTGTTGGCCGGCTTTTTCCCGGGGTATTACTATTACCATTCAAAATTTAACAACAATACTGTTACGGTAAAGGGATTGGCAGAAAGGGAAGTTGTATCTGATTTAGCAATCTGGAAAATTAAATTTGTTGCAACAGGTAACGATTTAGTTGCCACACAAACCAATATTGAAAAGCAAACAAATACTATTGTTGAATTTTTGAAATCAAATGGCTTTGATGATTCTGAAATCGAAAGCGGTCAATTGGAAACACACGATGTTATGGCGGACGCATATCGCAGCGAACCTGTGAATACACGTTTTATTTTGACTAAAACTATGTTTTTGCGTTCAGAAAAGGTAATGGATGTTGCTTCAGCATTTGCAAAAACAGGTGAATTAATTAATCAAGGTGTTGTATTTGATAATGAATATATGTTCCCTGTATCATACATATTTACTGGCTTAAACGAAATCAAGCCACAAATGTTGGAATTAGCGACAAAAAATGCACATGAAGCCGCGATTGAATTTGCAAAAAGTTCAAAAAGTCATGTTGGAAAAATACACAAGGCAAACCAGGGTGTATTTTCAATTCTGCCACGGGATGAAACAAATATGTCAGATGCGTCCCAACAGATAAATAAAAAGGTTCGGGTTGTTTCAACCATTGAATATTATCTGAATTAAAATGGCACCCAAACGGGTGCTTTTTTAATGATTTTATTATTGAAATTTTGCTATTCTTTGCTATGCTGAAAGGCAAAGGAAAGTTTCAAATGAACAACGAATATACTGTTTTAGCACGAAAATATAGAAGTCAAGATTTTGCGTCCCTGATTGGGCAGGATGTTTTGGTAAAAACATTGACAACTGCAATTAAAACGGGACGTATCGCACATGCGTATATTTTTACCGGAATACGCGGAACCGGTAAAACAAGTACCGCACGTATTTTGGCCAAGGCGTTGAATTGTTTATCATCAGACGGCCCAACCGAAAGCCCATGCGGTATGTGTGAAAATTGTCGTGCAATTACAGCGGGGCAACATATTGATGTTATTGAAATTGACGCGGCATCACATACAGGCGTTGATAATATTCGTGATATATTGGATGCATCACAATATCGTCCAACAAACGGCAGATACAAGGTTTATATTATCGACGAAGTTCACATGTTATCAACGGCTGCATTTAATGCGCTGCTTAAAACACTCGAAGAACCACCTGCACACGTTATCTTTATTTTGGCCACAACCGAAATACGCAAGGTGCCGGTTACGATATTATCCCGTTGCCAACGTTTTGATTTGGTCCGTGTTCCAGTTGAAACACTGAAAAAACATTTTGCATGGATTGCGGCCCAAGAAAAAATAGAACTATCTGATGCTGCAAACGAAATGATTGCACGTGCGGCGGACGGTTCTGTGCGTGATGGTTTATCACTATTGGACCAAGCAATTGCACAAACAGGCGGTCATGTTGATGAAGCAGCTGTATTAAGTATGCTTAAACGCGCAGACCGGGGTACAGTTGTCGATTTTATGGAAACAATTTTATCTGGGGATACAGGGAGCGCCCTTGAAAAACTAGATGAGATTTATAACAACGGTACAGATTTAACAATGTTACTAAATGATATGATGGAATGGACACATTGGGCAACGCGCATGCATCCCGCCCTGCGCATTGGTGATGCAGGTACATCACCATATACCGCAGACCAACGCGAAAAAATATCACAAATTGATTCTCGTATTACATTAAATACGCTTTCGCGTCTATGGCAGGTTATGGTTGCTTCTATTTCAGAAATTCAATCGGTTGGCAATCAAAAACAATGTTTTGACATGTTGGTTGTTCGAATGATGCACATTGCAGATATGCCACCTATATCAGATATGATAAAGTCTGGGGCGACAACGATAAAACCAGCGCAGGCACCCGCTACAAAGCAAGCATCAACATATAAAACTATTTCTACGACTGCAGATTTGGCTACAGGATTACAGGCAACCAAGGAAATTTTGCTGTATTCTTATTACACATCCAATATAGAAGTATGTGAAATTTCTGATGGTAAGATGACTTATTTTGATCGTGGTAACAATGCGGATTTTCCACACCAAATTGCAACTTGGTTAGAAAATTATACCGGAAAAACATGGGATATAAAAATTGCCAAGGAATCGTGTCATGTTCAAACACAAACAGAACATACACAAAAAGAATTGGAAGCCGATCCATTGGTTGCCAGTGCGATGAATTTATTCACTGACGCGGAAGTAGTTGATGTATCGAAATAAAAAAGGAGGGAAATATGCAACTTGAATCTGGACGGTCTTTGATAGAGGTTATTGGTGTATTGGCGGTAAGCGCAATCATGACAGCTGGCGCAATCGGTATGTATAATTCTGTGCGCACTAGACAACAACGCATACTGGCCATGGATACAATTAAA
Source organism: Alphaproteobacteria bacterium (assembly GCA_024402765.1). GTDB lineage: Bacteria > Pseudomonadota > Alphaproteobacteria > Rs-D84 > Rs-D84 > Enterousia. Next base: position 52,365 of record JAKSTC010000004.1, on the reverse strand, counting down.
CAAATTGCAATGGATGTAAAAACATTAATGGGAATGCGCGAAAATTACGAAGGTTTATCTATTGCTTACCTTATCAAGGCAGGCGCATTACAAAACAACAAGGCACCTATTGGTGGTGATAACTGGTCAGTATCTGCAAGCATAGATAAAAAATCTTTTTCTATTAATCTGGTTGATTTAACAAATGGAGAATGTGCTTACTTCGCGCAATCTGTGCCAAACTGGGCAACCGATTTAATTGTAAACGGTTATAATACTGAACAATCATCGCATTGTTTTTCATCAAAAACAAATCAGATTTCTTTTGTTTCCGAATAATGAAAAAACTATATTTATTTTTTGCATTAATTGTGGGGGCATGCGCACCGTATGTTAGTCCCGACAGATTATCATGGTCTGAATATTTATATGGGGCATCTTTTACTGATATGACAGAAATGTCACGTGCTGCAAAACGCCCAGTATACCTGGGGGCGGGCGGTCACGTGATTGATGATGCAATAATAAAAAATGCACAATATGAATATGGCGATAAAAACATGAGTGATAATGCGATAAACATCGCCTATATGTCCAAGGTTGAACAAGAACTGTATGACGCTTTGCGCAAGGCAGGCATTTCTGTTCAACGTGCCGGGGGTGAGGTTGTAGTAATTCTGGTTCGTGATGCAATTATGCGCTTGGATGCACCAGAAATATCAGAAACCGGAGATGACACATTACAAACCATTGAAAAAATATTAAAAAAATATGAAGCAACATACATTGAAATCGCTGGATATACAGATTCTATGCGCGATACAAATGCATCACAACGACTGTCAATGGACATGGCAGAACGTGTTGCTGTTCATATGAGTAAAAACCATATTTTGACCGCCCGTATGTTTATTGTCGGACGTGGTTCCAGTCGCCCCATTGCAGGTCAAGATGACATTGGTCGTTTAACAAATCGTAGGATTGAAATCAGAATCGCACCTGCACGATAATTTGTGTTTTACTTTTGAAGTTTATACTGCTATACTGACATCAACTAAAAACAAAAGGATGGAAAAAATGGCAAAATTTAAAAACGAAAAAATTAATGAATTTGCTCAAAAATATTCTAAAACTGGGATAATTGCTGCTGTGGTTATTCTTGTTGCTGCATTGGGTTCATGGGGCATTTATGCGTTATCAAATCGCAGTGTTGATGTAAGCGAAGTGATTGAATCTGTATCTGCAGATGCAACAAATGCTGCGTCATTACGTATTGCAGTTGTTCACATGGACGCAATCCAGACCAAGGCAAAGGCATTGGATTCTTTGCGTAAACAACGCGAATCTTATGAAAACAAATTACGTGATGAATTAACCAGCCAACAAAAGAAACTGGAAAAAGAAAAGGCAGAAATTGAAAAATCACAGGATGTGTTATCACGTGATGCATTGCAACGTCGTGTTGTTGACTATCAAAACCGCGTGAATGATTTGCAACGCGAATTGGCGGAACGTGCACAGAGCATTGAAACATCATATCAAAAAGCATTGTCCGAAATTCAGACAAAACATTTGGATCCTGTAATCGAAGGTATTATCAAAAAGAAAAATTTGTCTTTGGTAATTGATGGTCGTTTTGCACGTACAAATGCCAAGGTTAAAAATCTAGACATTACTGACGAAGTTGTTAACGCATTAAACAAGAAGGTGTCTTCTGTTAAAATGTCAACACCAAAAGGTTTCTAAAAGATTAGAGGTCTTGTAAAAAAACACCCGTTTGGGTGTTTTTTTTATTCTTCATTTAATATACATTTAAGTTCCAACATATCATCTGGCAAATGTGCCTTGAACTTCATTTTTTCGCCCGTTACGGGGTGATTAAACTCTAACACCTCTGCGTGTAACATTTGACCATGATGCGTTTTTAAGAATTCTAATAACTCTTGATTTTTAACAGATTCCAGACGCGACCTGCCGCGGCCATAAACATCATCACATAATATTGGAAAACCATGTGCAGATAAATGAACACGAATCTGGTGTGTGCGTCCCGTTAATAAATTACAACGCAATTCACATACACCCGAACGCGTCCAGACGTTAAGTGTATTTACTTCTGTGGTAGCGGGTTTTCCGCCTGATTTTACCATTGTCATTTTCTGACGATTACGTGACGAGCGTGCAATATTCCCAGTTATCGTTGCACCATCCCAATTTGGAACACCCCACGCAAAAGCAATATATTTTCGCACCAAATCATGATTCATAAATGTTTTTACCAACCCACGATATGCCGCATCAGATTTTGCAAAAACCATAACACCGCTAGTATCTTTATCTAAACGATGCACAACACCAGGACGGATATCGCCACCCAATGCCGACAAATGTGTATATGCCAACAGATTCTGAACAAGTGTTCCTGTTTTATTTCCGGCCGATGGATACATAACAACACCACGTGGTTTGTTTATCACAACAATATCATCGTCTTCATATAAAATGTCTAAATCAAAATCAGTTGAAATATTATCAATCGCAGATTCTGATTTTACATCTGGAATTTCAACAATATAAACATCACCATTGCGCACTTTTTCAGACAATTTTGGTTTTATTCCATTATGCAAAATTGTAAAATGTTGTATTTCACTGCGTGAAAATTCTGGCATCTGTATAGCCAGATATTTATCTAATCTTTTACCAACATATGTGTCAGCCACACAAAATTCACGTTGCATAACCAAGCCTATTTATATTCCTGCCAATCTGTGCCACGTGTGCATTTTGATAAATCTACACTAAAATCGCCCCCATTTACACGCACAGGGCATGTTAACAAACCCGTTGTTACAGATTGAATTGCATCTTGCTTTTCATTATTCCACGCGAATTTGACTTCTGTGGGTTCATGTATACAAACCAATCTTAAATTGCCAACCACCTCACCCTTGGGTGAAATCCAAACACGAACGCTATCAGCTTCGCCATAACAAGGGAAAGCATCAAGGTAATACAAAACAATTCCCTTTTTCACCAAATCGCTATTTTTTCCAACAAACGAACCAGTGTATTGATGTAATGACAAGCCTGTAATTGCCGCCCAATCAACCGTTGTTGAAAACAAACTAATACGCGGTCCCAAGATTTCACTATGCGACACACCTGACAAAAACAAGGCACAAAAAACAGCGAGTATTTTTTTCATTATTTAACACCTTCTAATTTTGCGGATATTTCTTTTACACCTGATATGTTACCAGATAAAACGTGTGTAAAATTCACCAGCCCCCCAGAATCAATCAATGTCCCAGATGGTGGAAACTTTTGTTCCAGCACAACATCACCATGTGCATCATAGCCAACAATTATCAAATCAGGCACACCATATATTTCGGCTGATTGATTACGAACCGTACCATGCACCCTAAAATGCGGAACACCATTTTCATCATTAATAATTTCACTGGCAGTAATTGTTGCAATCAGGGGGCGTCTTTTTTGTTGCATAACATTATATTGACTTATAACCGCAATAGTAAAAACAATCGCCGCAAGTAACGCACAAACAGATGCAATAAAAATCAACCAAGTATTTTTACGCGCAGGTGTTTGAACAAGCCAACAATGACCACATATCGGGCAACGCACAGTTGTTGCGGGCACCCTATCAACATTATATTCTGTTTTACAAAAATCACATTTTATTTTCATAATTTCATATATACCACATTTTATTCCAAATTCAACATTTGATATTTTGCTTTGATATTATGTTCTATTTCTGACAAAGCATTAAGGAAATCACCAACCGTAGCATTATCATTTGTCGCCACAGACGAAAAAGTTTTATACGCACTGGTCCCGAACGCCCCATCAGAAGCAACGATTCTTTTCGCCATTGTATTCAAATCAGGAAACGACAAATCAGCAAAATTAGCGGCAGATTCTAATACATCCCAATAATAACCTGGATTCACAGAATCTTGAATTTTCTGATATATTTCTAGTTTTGGTGTTACAGACCCCGTATATCCAACAATGGTATTTACCGCCGTTACACGCCCATACGTCATATCCAGGCGGTTGTTTATACGCATTGTACATACTTCTTGTTTATCATCTGGTTGTATTATTGAAATACCAGACAGATTCAAATTAGATACCCATAAATCATTTGCAATAAAATTAGAAAATTTTCCAACATCAGAAATTGACATTTTGGACAAAACTTCCATATTTCTACCATCGGATGTTAATGCCCCCAATACGGTTGCACTATCTGTTTCAAATTGATTGTCTATGGTTGTTCGTGTTGCAAAGTTAACATCCCTGGCCACTAAATTCGTAGCGTTTACAAACCCAGATATACTTAATGATGCAACATCTAAAAACTTTATATTTGTTATATCATGGCCGCCCAAACTTAAAGACGACAACATTGTTGCATCATCTTTATCATTTGACGGAATACGCCATAAATACAATGTTTCATCACGATTTATTTCCGTCATTTGAATTAAACCATCATCGGCATTTATACCCAAATCCACCGAATCTGCATGCCATGCACCAAATGTCCCATACGCACGCGTTCCATCAACAAAGCCCATATTGTCACCCACACTTACCAATTGACGTGTCCGCAGGGGCGTAATATCCCCAGACGATAAAACAACCACACCCTGTAAAATTGCCTTATTATTAACATCTTGGGATTTTAATACCCTTAATTGATATTCGTCTTTATGTTGCTCTGCAAATTCGGGGTCCAATCCGTATTCAACCAATTCAGGTAATTCAACCCGGGTAATATTTCGACCAACCGTCTTCATTAAGTTTTCACGATTTACAGAAATATAACGTTCCAAACCATCCTGAACATCCGACATTTGATTGGCAATAGATATATTTTCTGCACGCACAATCGCATTTTGTTGATATTTAAAAACAAATGGTATAACCGTCATAGCCAGCGCAACACTAAGCAATAATTCAACCAGCATATTACCTGTGGATTTATGATCATAAAAAATATTTTTATTTTGGCTCATTTTTTATCGTCCTCCACCCACTATCAAACAGTGGGGCAAAATCAGATTTTTTTGGAATATTTAATATCTTGGCACGCGATATATTTAATTTTGCAAATTTCGGTGCAGATACAGATGGGAAACTCCAATTACCTATTTTAATTGGTGCCGTTGAAGACATTAATAATTCCCCCGATACTGTTAATCCAAAATTATCAATAAATGTTAAGTTTTGCGTTGTTAAATATGGGATATACGCACTGCCGGTACTTACAAAGGTAAAGCCACTGATACTGCGTACTGAACTGGGCTTTAACACCATATCATTTGCAACATCGATTGAATTAACTACCATTGCCTTGTCCGCAATTATACGACCAGAAATTGTATGTCCTTTGTTATTAAGAGTATTTACATATATATTTCTAAACCCAGATACATCACCACTTACACGCATGGCGTTTATTATTGACTTATCACTATTTAAATTTGCACCTGCGTTAAAATACACATCACTGGCAACCAAATCTGGTGTATTAATAAATGTTGCGTCCACCTGTCGTATTTTAGCAGATTCTGCATTTATCACACCAATATCTATGATATGATTATTACCCATATTCAAATCACGCAACATCATATTTAAATTATCTTCGCCAGCAGTTCCACGATGTAAATACTTTGTTCTATCTTCACCTGTAATATCACGTGATATTTTATATATTATCTGTCCAGGAATAAAATCTGGGGCGCCAACAGCCCAATCTTTTCCATATGCAACACCGTCAACAACAACAACAGCGGCATCATCCCCAATATGCTTAACAATAGAATTCGCCTGTAATTCATCTTTGGCCACATCAAATGCCAAATACACATCTGTAACAGACGCACCTTTGACAGCATATTTATCAATAAACCCAACATTAATATTTGGCGATATTGTTTGTAACTCTTCGTCCGTCATACGAATTTGAACCTCTTGCGGCCAATCATCCTGGTTTACACGAACAAAATTCAAAACATTATCACGCACAGAAACAATTTTATTTGCCAATGCCATTGACTGTAACTCGCGATTTGTTCTTGATATTTGTGAATAAACAAACGGCGTTGCCATTGCAACAATAGCCATCGCCAGAATTACTTCTAGCACACTCGCCCCGCGCGAATCATCAGCAAAAATTTTCATTGTTTTAGCAACCATTTCCCCCCACCATTAAACATTGCTTTTCATTTATTCTGCGTTCCAGCCTGTGCCAAAAGACATACTGACAAATTATCTGTTGTGCCAAAGAATTTTTATTATAACTATATCCCAAACTGTTGATAATACTATTACACTTGGTTGTTGAAGAATCATCCCCAGATGGATTAGATAAAATTTCAAAATCATCATTGTTAATTGATTCAATATTTGCATCTGGCAAAATACTTGTACCTGCTGGTCTGATATCCAAAACGACCGCCCCACCCTTGCCCCCAGATAAACCGCCAGACGTTTGATCACGCAAAGTAATATTTGATGCAGAAACAAAGTCCGCTGAAATACCACTGGTTGAACTAAACACAACCTCACCCACTTCTTCATCAATGAACGCGTCTTGACCACTTGCGGCATTGATGAACGATTGGATTTCTAGTGTATCAACAACCAAATTCACCCTGTCTGAAATAACACTGCCATGAATTGTCCAATCAAGTGGTCCAGTAAAACCAGTATGACCCGCCGTCAAAGAAAAATCATATGCTGCGGCATATTGTGCCTCTATATTACTGGTTATACCAAACATAGATACACTACGCGAAGACAGGTTATTTGCAACCAACGTTCCACGCGTTACACTAAGTGCACTTTCACCCGTTTGTGTTTTAAACACACTACGGTTTGCAATCATATTTGTAATAGAATTTTTTGATTTTCTATCTGATTCTGTCCCCAGGATATTTAAAATATCAAACTGGCCAGTTCCTAATTCTGTTGTATCTGCGACCAATGCATTCGCCCCCGACAAAGAAAACCCCCCCATATCCAAATCGCTTAAGAATCGGGAATTTTCCAAACTTGTTTCATTGCGCCTAACAATATCAGAATACATATCATTTAACGCAACACCAACATAAACATTATCACCCATAGCATATGCATAAAAACCAATTCTGCGGACCAATTCTGCGCGTTTTAATTCTGTCATATCACCAGCAGAAATCTCCAGTGTTCCATATACATCAGATGTTGTTTTTTCTATAATCAATCGAATATCTTGATTAAATGCTGTTTTTGGCACAAAGCCCAATGGTAACCCGTATGGTTCCAATGTATCTGTGAATTGTTTACCCGACAAAACAGTTACTTCATACGGTATATTTGTTGCATTTTCACGAATATAAATGCGCGCCGCGGTTACTGCATTTTCTATTTTTGTGGTTGTGGCATACATTTTTGCATCTGTGTCACGCACCGCAATACGCCCAACGACCAGCGGAATAAATGCGAACATTAATGTTAATGCCAACAAAGCTTGAACTAAAAAATTGCCACTCTGTTTATACAAAAAATCCTCCTACGGTAATAAATGGTAGCAATTGAAAAAAAATATTGCAAATGGTTTTAAGATGCTTTAGTATTTAGTTGTTGGTAGTTAATATTGTATTGCACAACAAAAATATTTCCTGATAAAAAAAGAAAAAAATATGGTAAATAAAAAACAACAAACTTCTGTAAACATGATGATTCAACGCTGTCATAAATGGCGTCAAAAAAGAAAACAATATATTGACCAGGCGCGTCAGACCAGTGACGAGGTTGAACGTGAACGCTTACTGCAAACCGCAGAACATTACGGTCGTATTGTCAACGTAGAACAGGCTAAGATAGATTCTTCACGTGATCCAAAAGAAAAGATTCCAACCCCAGAAGAAATTGCAATGGAATGTCCAGAAACACCAACTGTCGCTGAATCTGGTGAAAGCACTGAATCCAACGAAGAAGAAGATTTAGGATTTCCTGATTTCATAGCAAACTTAAAATAACAAACATAAAAAACTATGCTAAAATTCATACGATCTTTATTTGGTCCCAAGGCAACAAAAGTTACTGCGGGCGAATTGGCAAATAAATTCGGACTTGAGCTGCGTGGCGACCCAAAAACGATTATTTGCGGTGTTGCACCAATTGCAGAGGCAAAGCCAGGTCAAATCGCATTTTATTCCACTGAACAAAACAGTTCTGCTTTTAAGATTTTACCGATTGAGGTTTTAGAAAACACGAAAGCAAGCGTTATACTGTTACAACCAGAACAGGTTGAACATGCGCCACATGGTCGAACATTGTTATTAACACCATCACCACGTGGAAACATTGTAAAAATATTGGGTGAGATATATCGTGAAAAACCGCGTTTCGGTATCAGTCCGGATGCAATTGTGGAACGCGGTGTATTCTTTCGTTCAAAAAAAACAGTTTATATCGGCCAATTTGCAACCGTTGAACGCGGTGCGGTGATTGAGGCAAATGTTAAAATTTATCCAGGCGCATATATTGGACGTGGTGTAACAATTGGCAATGGCACCATTGTTCAAACAGGTGCACACATTGAAAACGCAACTATTGGTGCAAATTGTGTTATTTATCCAAATGCGGTTATTGGCAAAGATGGTTTTGGATACACACGCCAAAATGGTAAAAATGTATTTATTCCACATGTCGGACGCGTTGTTTTGGGCAATCGGGTTTCTGTGGGTGCAAATTCTTGTATTGACCGCGGTGCAATGACAGACACCGTTGTTGGTGAAGGCACAAAAATCGATAACCTATGCCAGATTGCACATGGTGTTGTTGTTGGCAAAGAGTGTTTCTTGGCATCTGGCGTTGGTTTGGCTGGTGGCACGGTTGTTGGTGATCGCGCATTATTGGCGGGTCATGTTGGTGTTGCAAACGGTGTTAAAATTGGTGACGATGCAGAGGTTGGTGCCAATAGTGGTGTTTTCCGCAACGTTCCAGATGGTGCCAAACATATGGGATATCCCGCGGGACCGGGCACAGAATTTATGCGCCATTATGCCTGGTTGCGTAAGCATGTAAATTCAAACGATTAAAAACTTATTCTTAATGCACCAGATATAAATGGTGTTTTAGATGTTGTTCCAATAGACAACCATATATCCATGTATTCGCTATATTTATAACGCATAGACCCCAGAACAGTATTATCCACATATTTTTCTACGTCACTATGCCAAATACCTGTATCTGATAACAAATAAGACACAGATACACTAAACCGCATAAAATCATAACTTACACCCGTTCCAACAGATAAACCATCCGACACATCACCAATCGGGTTTCTATCATAAATACCACGAACAGATGTTCCCCAAACCAAACTGTTATACTGTAAATTTAATCCAATGGATGCCTGGGCGCGCCAATCTGCAAATACATCGGGTGTATAAATAGACGCCTCTAGTCCATCTGGTTTATCCATAAAAGATGCCGCCAATGAAATTGCTGTTTTTAATTTACCATCAGAATTCTTAAATTTTACAGCACCATCAACACTATACTTAAAATCATCCGACAGACCTGCAATCGACAGACCATATTGAACATTTTCTATGGATGTTCCAACCCAATTCAAACGCAACGCATCATGATTATGACCAGTGGATAAAATCGATTCTGAAATAATGGGACCGCGCGGGGCAATTTTTTTATAAAACAATGGTTCTTCGTTAATGCGCAGACCACCAACATCCGGTAGGCCAATCCCCAACTTACGCGCAACAGACGGCGTGATTCCCAACTCTGTCCGTCCCACACCTTTTATTTGCCACAAAGCAAACAATTCATGGTTCCATTGTTTTTCATCAACAGCAATTGCGTCAATCGCGTAAACCGCACCGATGGTATGTTTGTCATTTAAATTATAGTCAAATTCAGCACGCGCATCCCAATCACCCAGAAACAGCGATTTTTCTTTAAATGGGTTTGCTTGAAACATACCAACCTGTCCAGACGCATCCAATTTAAAACGAAAATTATCGCCCTTATACTGATACGCATTTGCAGAATTCGCAAACAAAGCAAGAACTAAAACATAACCAAAAATACTGTATTTCATATATTACCCTTGGGTTTCTTTTAATATCGCATCACGCAGTTTGTTAAATGCGCGTTCTTCTATCTGGCGCACACGTTCACGCGAAATATTATATTTTTTTGATAATGATTCAAGTGTCGCAACCGGTTCAGTCAACCTGCGCGCACGCAAAATTTCCCTATCGCGTTCAGGCAAATCCGCAAGGTGCTTTTTTAATAATTCATAACCCTTGCGCTTAAACTCTAACTGTTCTATGCCTTCCTCGATAGATTGTCTATCATCAGACATATTGGACAATATATCAGTTGCGTCAGAATCATTTCCAACCGGCGCATTAAGCGATACATCGCGCGCACTAATTCGCGTTGACATATTTTTAACATCTGCCTCTGGCACATCAAGATATTCTGCAATTTGTTTTGTCTGATCATCGGTCAGGTTATTGTCCATAATACCCAGCGCACGTTTTGCACGCGCCAGATTAAAGAAAATACGCTTTTGATTAGCAGAAGTTCCAATTTTAACCAGCGACCAATTGTTTAAAATGGTCTCATAAATCTCTGCCTTGATCCAAAACATAGCATATGTTGAAAAACGAAAACCGCGTTCAGGGTCAAATTTTTGTAACGCCTGCATCAAGCCCATATTACCACTGGCAATCAATTCGCCAACCGGCACGCCATAATTCTTGAAATCGTATGCGACCGACACCACCAGGCGCAGATGGCTGCCCACCAGTTTTTCAGCCGCGCTCGAATCCTTGTTTTTTATCCATTGGGATGCAAATTCATATTCTTCCTCTGCGGTAAGTATAGGAAACTTTTGAATATCCTGGATATACTGTGCCAATCCAGAATCGTCATTCGCCCCACGTGCAGCGACAATGCCGACATTTTGCGAAACCGGTAAAGTATTCTTGATTTCTTTTTTCATAACTTTTATAGTATATCAAGAAAATATAATTTATCAAGACAGGAGATTTTTATCATGGCAAGTATCTTGGAAAGAAATAAAAACATTAAACCAAAAAACAAAACACGTGAAGAATATGCCGAAGACGCACTATATCGTGAGGTTTGGGAAGAAGTCAACAACGACAAAACCATTGAATTTTTGAAAAAATATTCACGTCAATTAATCGGTGGCGCATTGGCTTTGTTGATTATTATAACAGGTATCCAGATTGGTGTTCGCACACATCGTGCTAATCAAATCGCACTCGCCACGAATTATGAAACGGCACTTGAAAATGTTGATGCAAATGCATTGGCGGGTATTGCAGAAAATTCAAGTGGTGCAATGTCTGATTTGGCACTGTTCCAATCGTATTTGTTAAGCAAAGATATTAATAAATTGCAAGAATTGGCTGACAATGGTTCAACCCGTGATTTTCGTGATTTGGCAAAAATGCATATTGCAACGCTAACCGGTGATAAAATGACCGCGATAGACCTAGAAAAATATTTATCACCCCTTGATTCTAAATCATCGCCATTTTACTACACATCGCGCTTACTGGTTGCACAAAAGTATTTATCAGACGGTAATCGTGATATGGCAAATAAAATCTTGGATAAAATTATATCTGACCCAGATTGCCCTGGGGTGATTTCTGGAAATGCACAAATGTTAAAATAAGGAATACGATATGCGAAAAATTGCTTTAATCCCCCTATGTTTAATCGGTTTGGTTGCGTGCAGTAAGCATGATCCGATTTTACCTGGGGTTCGTTCCGCAATTTTCGCCCAGGATAATTTGAAATATATTAATACAAATGTGTCTGAGCTACCTGAAAATGCACCTGTGCGTAAAGCATCCGATTGCCCATATACACAAAATGCGACAAATACTGTTTTCCACAATGGAACAAGGGTGTTTATGGGATTTCCAACACCAAATTCGGTTAAAAGTGACCAAAAACCCGTATGCAGTGGCGACGATGTTTATGTTGGTTTAACAACGGGCGAACTGGTAAAAATATCGCAAAAGACAAATAAAATGGTCTGGGTCGCAGATATTTACAAACAAAACAATATGATGGGTGGTGCATCGATTGTTGATATTATCGCACCGATTATTGTTGATTCTGACTATGTTTATTGTGCGGGTTTGGGTAACGCATTTTGCAAGGTAAAGGCGTCAGACGGCACAAAAAAATGGTGTGTTGAAATTGGTTCTATGCATGAATTTATCGTTTTGAAAAATGTCGCATATATTGTCGGTAATGATAATAATCTGTATGCGGTCAGAACCAGCGATGGTGCAATATATTGGCATGCGCCCGTTGTAGAAAACGCCGCCCCAAAATACGAAAACAAACAGATTGTCGTTGGCAAGCAAAAATTTGACGCAAGCAACGGCACATTATTATAAAAATTTTTCTTTACTATAAAATTATTTTCTTATAACATACATTTTGTCATGGGGTGTTCCCGTGACGGGGTGTCATAACCCGATCAAACGCGTCAGAGAGTATGAAAATAAATTGAGGCGCATTGCGTCTTTTTTTGTGTCTGACGATAAATCTCCTGATATTTGGTTCAGGAGGGTTGCGATATATCAAAATAAGCAACACAATTCTGTTGATTGTTATGAACCTCCTGACCACTTGAATTTATTTTCGGTGGTTTTTTTGGTGGCGTATTTACCACGCATTTATGCGCCACCACCAAGATAAAACTGGGGGAGTTTATGCGGAAATTTTTATCGGTTATTTTATTGTTTGGGCTGACCGCCCCCGCCATTGCCGATGATCAATGTCCGATGGGATATGGCGTATTAGATTCAAGATTTATAGAAGTAACAAATTTATTAAATGAAGATACTTGGATATCCACAGGAGATACTACAAAAGATGGTCATAATTTTAAAAATACGGTTGTCGACAGCAGTGGTGACGCACAATCGATGTATATTCAGTTTTTTCGCAAAAGTGTTTTTATTAACGGAACTATAACACCAATACCATCAAGGCCAAAAGGATGGAAAACAGCAGTTTTTGAAGTTCCATCTGATATAACATATGATAGCATAAAAATAAAACGCAATGGGTTCTCAAAGGACATTGGTGCCAAATTTGATATGATTCTACCCCCTGGAATATATACCATTGGAATGGAAATCTTTTCAGACGACGCATCTGTTGTTGGCGGATTTGAATTTGGTAATATTGTTATTGTCGAAGGGAATGTTCCGCTTACGCAATACATCCCATATAAACAGTATGTTGAATTGCCATCAGTATTAGGAAAGTGCACACTATGTCCGCCAAATACTTATAAAGACTTTGTGGGGAATGTCGCCTGCACCCCTTGTCCGAATCGAACAATGTCACCTGCGGGTGCAACCAGTGTTGATGAATGTGGCCATGTTTTACATGTTGACGATTATATTGTCTTTATGCCGGTGGGGCGGCGAACCGAACATGGTTTATGCACAATGTTGGACGGTAAAAAATATTGTGCCGATGTGTATGAGAGGCAATAATTGTTGTTCCCCTTTGTGATTGTTCATTTGTTCGCACTTAGTCTCTTTTGTCATTGCCTGTTCTTTTGCTATTACTCTCTTTTGTCATTGCGGACTTGGTCCGCAATAGGGACTTTAAGACCTGTGTTGCGGTATTCGTAATAACAACGAGCGCCGCGACAAAATTTCATAGACCCTGTTCCGGTTCCGATATTCATCGGAATGACAAAAAACGCCGGAATGACAAAATTTATTTGCATAAATTTTGTAAAACAAAAAAACACCCGAACGGGTGTTATATTATTTACGAATACCTAATTTTTTAATCAGTTCTTCGTATTCAGACACATTGTTCTTTTTGATGTATGCCAACAATTTCTTGCGGCGGTTAACCATCAACAACAAACCACGTTTTGAATGCTGATCCTTGTGATTAGCCTTCATGTGTTCTGTCAGGTTACGAATGCGTTCTGTTAATACAGCAACCTGGGAAGCAGCACTGCCCCCATTGTCATGTTCAGTTGTTTTATACGCCTGAATCAATTCTGCTTTTTTTTCTTTTGTTACGGACATTTTATGTTCCTTTATATTGTGCGCACAGGGCGCAATTTGTTTTCATTTATGACACCGATTCCGATAAATTCGCCGTTATTATAAACACGAACACGGGAATCATGCGCCACCATTTCTATAAAGCCACCATTTTTATATAAAACAGCGTCCTTATCCGACAAATTACAAACCGGAATGTCCCCCAGTCCGTAATCCACCGGCATCAGATATTTATCCAATGCCCCATTATTATTAAACACTTTTTCCAAAAAATCAAGTTTGACGGCATTTTTTATATCAAAGCCGTTTGTATGCGTGCGCCGTATCATATCAACGGTGGCAAATGCGCCCATATCCGCCCCAATATCCCGCGCGAGTGCACGCACATATGTTCCGCGCCCACACACAACGCGAAAATGCCACGAATTACCGCGCCGCCCCAGGTATTCCAGTTCGTGAATTAAAATTTTGCGGGGTTTTAAGTCTGCGTTTTTGCCCGCGCGCGCCAAACTATACGCGTGCGCGCCATTAACATGAATCGATGAATACTGTGGTGGCACCTGAGAATACCCGCCAATATATTTACCCAGTACAGATTTTATTTCATCATCATTTGGCACAACATCGTTTTTATCTGTGATATTTCCGGTTATGTCCAATGTATCCGTCAAAAAACCAAACTGAACCGAAAACAAGTATTCTTTATTACCGTCTGATAATTCTTCTATGAACGGTATCATTTTCGTTGCACCGCCCAGCGCAATCGGCAAAACACCCGTTGCCATCGGGTCCAATGTTCCTATATGACCGGACTTTTTTATTCCAAACAGGCGCGCAACACGCGATGAAGCGGTGCGACTAAATAAACCACTATCTTTGTCCAAGATTATCCAGCCGTCCATATAACTTATTCCCCAAATAAAGATAATTGGTCTGTTGATGTCTTGGGCGATTTAACCGACAATGGTTTTGTTGGTGCAGTCTGGGGCTGTATTTTTTCAATCGGTTCTGCCCGGTCCCCCTCTAGTGATTCTAGGACAGTTTCTGCGCGTTCCACAACCGATTGTGGCATGCCCGCCATACGCGCAACATGTATTCCATACGAACGATTCGCAACCCCCGGCACAATTTTATGCATAAAGATTATTTCGTTATTATGTTCACGCACATCTATGGTCAGGCAAGATACATTTTGCAATCCCCCATCACCCACCAAAGATGTCAATTCATGATAATGCGTTGCAAACAATGTTCGTGGTGCCATCGTGTTCAAGTATTCCAGGACCGCCTGGGCAATTGCCATACCGTCATATGTTGCGGTGCCCCGCCCTATTTCATCAAATATAATAAATGACCGATTTGTTGCACGGCGCAGAATGTTTGCCGTTTCTGCCATTTCCACCATAAATGTTGATTGACCTGCCGCCAAATTGTCTGACGCACCAACGCGACTAAACAACTGATCGCACAACCCAATTTTTGCCGATGTTGCCGGCACAAAAGACCCCATGTGTGCTAAAACAACAATCAATGCATTCTGGCGCAGGTATGTTGACTTACCTGCCATATTCGGCCCCGTCAACAATGCAATCGGTTGCGTATTCAAATTGCAATCGTTTTTAACGAAATTCTGACAATGCGAACGCAGAACAAATTCAATAACCGGATGCCTGCCGCCAACAATATCAAATGCACAATCAGATGTAATTTCTGGTTTGACCCAATTATATTCATCGGCGCATAACGCCAATGCATACCAAACATCTAAATCAGCCAATGTGTCCGCCGTATTTAATAAATCGTCAGAAATAGCCCGAATATCGTTTATAAGTTCTGCAATAATCTCTGCCTCTATACCCGCAGACTTTTCCGAAGCACTGCGAATATCATTATCCAAATCAATCAAGCGCGGTGTTGTAAAGCGCATATTCCCCGCCATCGTTTGACGGTGTATAAAACCTGATTCAGGGCGCATTAAAATATCGGCTTTGGCGGTGGGCACCTCTATAAAATATCCCAATATATTATTGTATTTTATTTTCAGCGTATGAATATCTGTGGCGGTTGCATATTCAGACTGCAGTGCCGCAACTGTTTCCTGGCCCCCGTGGGACAAACTGCGCATATTATCAAGTCCCGCATGAAACCCATCACGAATCACATTACCATCGCGGAAAAATGTCGGCAAATCGTCAGACAATGCGTTATGTAATTTTGCAGCAATCGCATTATGTGTATCTATATTCGCCAATTTAGACGCCAACCCTGAATTTAATTTTTCAGACAACACAACAACAGACGGCAGGTATGTCATAAAATCACGAACATTTGCCAAATCGCGTGGCGAACCACGACCACACAACAGACGCGACAAACACCGCCCAACATCCGGCATTTTACCCAATGTTTCACCCACAGACGCACGCACAGACGGATTTAAAACCATATGCGAAACATTTTCCTGGCGATGCTTAATTTCATCTATATCACCCGATAGCATGCGCAAATATGCGCGCAATTTACGACCACCCGCCGCTGTTTTTGTCCTATCCAGCACATTTAACAGGCATGTTCCACCATCGTTTATTGGCGCATCTATTTCCAAACTGCGCCATGTCGCAGAATCAACCAACAACTGTTCCCCCGACTTAAACGCGTGTGGTGCACGAAAAGTAACAGATGCATCGCGTTGCGTATTAAACAAATATCCTGCCAATAGTGATATCGCATTATCTGGATTTTGTGCATTAACATTTCCGCCAAAAACACGCGCAACAATTTGATCGATATCTGAACGAATATATAACTTTTCATATACCGCGGTTGTTTTGAACGCATCGCGAATATGCATAATTGTTTCGTTTTCTGCATCTGAAAAAGGATATATAACCTCTGCCGGACAAACACGGGTCAGGTCGTCAATTAAGTCGGATGTTTTACCAATAAAAAATTCGCCCGTTGAAATATCACAACCTGCAATATCAAATGCGCCATTTGACAATGGCATTACCGCAACCAAGAAATTAGAATTTTTTGGTGTTAACAGATTTTCATCATTAAGTGTGCCGGGTGTTAAAACGCGAATAATCTTTCTGTCTATAAATTTATGACCACGCTTTTTTGCCTCCTCTGGTGTTTCCATTTGTTCCACAAGTGCAACCTTAAACCCACCACGCACCAGGCGCCCGAAATAATTATCTGCGGCATGCCATGGAATACCACACATTGGTATATTTTCACCATCAGAATCCGAGCCACGATGTGTCAAAACCAGCCCCAGATTCGCACTAATGGTGCGTGCATCGTCAAAAAACGCCTCATAAAAATCACCTAAACGGAACAGCAACAAAGCGTCGGGATTTTCCGCCTTCATATCAACATACTGTTGCATCACCGGCGTTAATTTAGATTTATTGTCCATATTATTCACTGACTTTTAGGGTTTCGATTTTTAATTCGGCTTCTTTTAATAATTGTTCACAGTATGCCTTTAACTTTATGCCCTGTTCATAGGCAGCAACAGAGTCAGCCAGCGCCAATTCGCCCGATTCCATTTTTTTAACTAATTCGGTTAATTGCTTATACGCTTCTTCGAAAGTTAACTTTTTTTCGTCCATAACAACACCCTTTATTATATGTTTTTTAACATACAATATGGATGTCCCAAAAGCAATAAAAAACAATTATATTTTTGCTTTTACGCGTTCTGAATGGCAAATTATTATTTTTTTACAAAAACACACCGCCCAATCGGGCGGTGGCGAACGAAAGAATCCGTCTCCGCTTTGCTCCGTCGCAATTAAACCATCAATTACCGATCGAACCAAATATACCAAAACGCATATTATTGGTTTTGTCCATAACATAGGTACCGCATGCGTCCGCACAAATGCTAGCACAATATATTTCATCATCGCGAATACCTTCAAACACCCAACGTGACACAGCCGGTTCCGTCATTTTACACCAACAGTATATGCCGGTATCACTTTGACTAAATTCTGTAATGGTATATTCACCCCTTATAGTACCTTTTGTGCTATTACATGACGCTATACCCGTTACTTTATCACCTGTATATAATGTTGTACCCCATGTCCCGTTTTCTGTTAAGCCATAGCCACTTGCTTTATTACTTGAGCCATTGTGGTCTATAAAACCAAAATCCGACCCTTGTATAGTCGGGTCTATGCACTGACTAAACCCGATGTCGTATGTGTTGGGTGTACAGGTTAATGAATATTGTTCAAATTCCCACACAATTTGTCCAGTATTGCCGTTCCAAACCAGTTTATATATTCCATTATTATTGGGTGGATTCGGTAATTTATCCTGTTTTATTGAATCAATGTTTGAAATACTATCCTGTATAGGCGCAACAACGCTATCCACATAGCCCACTGATGCAATATCTGCGTATGATGTATTGCATATTATTATTAAACACAAAATCAAAAACAATCGTTTCATTTTCCTTTCGTCCCCCCGGTTTTAATCCTTGGTGGTGGCGTATAAATGCGTGGAAATACGCCACCAAAAAACCACCGATATATGTCGAGTGGTTGGAGGTTCGAAACAATTTAAGTCGAAATTGTGTGCCTTATTCTTTATATTCGGCAACCCTCCAACCCAATTTAGTTGGAGATTTTTTTACGTCCATTTCAGACACGACTTAACGGGTTTCGACACCCCATCATAACAACCTGCTATGACAAGAACTATTTTACAACATTTTGATAATTTATGTCCAGAATTTTTTGCACTTAAAAACCGCCCAAATCGGGCGGTTCAAATGTTATTTTATTTGCATCCTATCACGCATTTCACATAATATTGGTGTTGCCACACCATTTTGTTCTGCGCGTTTAATCAGGGCGGATAGCGCATATAACCCCTCAATCGTGCCGTTCAAATCTTCACCATGCGCGATTGATATGCCACCTGAAAAATTACGACTGGTCACGGATGTCGCAGATAAAAACAGATCCCCTATTCCACATAAATCAGAAAATGTTTCAATTTTCGCACCCATTGCCAGCCCCAGTTTGATCACTTCGCACCATGCCCGCGTAAATATCATTGCACGTTCATTTTCACCACGTGCAACAACACTGTTATACCCCGCAATTAGCGCGACCGCATTTTTACCAATACCGCACAATTGCGTTCCAATGATATCATCGCTATCACTTAAATATAAGTTCTTAAATATAATGTGTGCACAATCTTGGACAACATCATTGCCCGCAATTGTCGAACCTGTGGGAACACCATTTGCCACCTCGATCGCAAATTGTGGTCCTGACAAAACCCCAACATTTTGCGCATCTGGTAAAACATCAGCCACGATTTCAGACATACAGGAACCAGACACAACCTCTGCCCCTTTGGTGCAAATAATAATTGGTTGGTTTTTATAATATGTTTTTGCATTCTGTAATGTTTCACGAAAAAACGATGCCGGTGTAACCAATATCCATACATCTGTATCCGCAACAGACGCCATATTGGACGTCACACGCAAATTAGCATAGGTTTTACCAAAATCTTTATAATCCCCACAAAAAGACCATAATAAAACATCGTTACCACTATCAGCGACAATGGTCCCCAATGCACTGCCCCATGCACCCGCCCCTATAATTCCAACCTTCATTTTAATTTCCTTATTTTCTTTTCTATATTCGGAACAACAACCATACCATCAGACGATAAATCTATCGCGCGCTCATAAGCATTAAGCGCAGAATCAATATCGCCTATTTCATTATACAAATCCCCCAAATTTTCAAACAACGCTGAACAATTATTTGCAATAGCACCAACACCCTGCACTATTTCCAATGCGGCATCTACCCCTTCGCGCACATAAACAACGCGCCCCAAAACATCCCACGCAAAAACATCTGTTGGATTTTTTGTAACCAACTTCATCGCATATTCATACGCTGTTTCAATTTCACGTTTTTGTGCAGCCCATATTTTCGCCTGTAGCATTAATATATCACCATCAACACCAATACTATCCGAAACGAATCGCAAATCAGATTGTGCACGTTTATAATCACCAAAAACATAATAAACATGCGCACGCATTTTGGTAAAAAATGCACGTGTTTTATCGTTTAAACCACCTTGCTTTAATGCAAGATTTATTACCTTTAATGCCCCTGATTTATTTTCCGCCCCAATATACTGATTTACAATCTGTTGCAATGCGGGAACAAATGCAGGATAAACATGTAACACATTTTCTAAGTCCTTTACGTTTTTGTTTGCCTCTGCTGCCTTGGTTAACGCAAATGGATAAAAAGGACTAGATTTTTTAATGCTTGAAAAATATTTATTAAAATCGCCACCATTATTAAACATAAACAACCCCAGATAATAACCTAAAACATCTGCATTCTGGTTTGGCGCAATTATTTGGGCGCAACGCAACAAAACCAAATACAAATCAGAATAAGAAATCACATGGGTATGTGATACGGTTTGCAACAAACTAAATGCCATCTGATTTTTATACCCCGAATACACAGACCAATCAGGAACATCAGAAAAGTCAGTTAAATACATCCCCCCAGGCATAGACACAAAGTCTTGTTTTAGTTTGACGGCCTGGTCTGAAAATCCATAATGACTATAGAAAGACATTAAATACAAATAATCGTTTATATTTAAAAAACTGATGTTTACTTTTTGAAAATTTTCCAATGCTTTTTTATTGTCACCTAACTCAGAATAAATCTGTCCACGAACAAACGACTTCCAGTCATCACTTGTTTCCGTATTCTCAATAAACTTTAACACATTTGTTTTATGATTACTCGCAATCCCGGGCCAAATTCTGAACGCAGAAAACAAACCCGAAGAATTGTTTTTATGACGATTATATAACACACCCCATTTATCATTATTTGCCAAATACACATCATATATTATTGACATCGGCATAGTCTTGTCATCTTGGAATTTAGAAACATCTGCGGACAAATTACCATTTAAGAAATCGGCCACAATCCGTAAATTTTCAACCGAAGAATTTTCAACATCCGTCAGCACCTGACAAAACCCAGACGCAGAAGCAAAATCATTAACATAAACCGCATGCTGAGATGCCAAAAAAGCCCCATAACGCGTTGTCGGCAAATTATTATCGGGCAACGATGTGTTATATTTATTCTCACACCACCACCCTAGTGCGACAAGCGTCACCCCTAGAAAAACATATAATAATATTTTTTTTGCTTTATTCATGATTTTCGTATGTTACAATAAGAATTATGAATAATAAAGATAAATTTGATAAATACAAACAATTATTGATTGAATGGTCGGCAAAAATGAACCTGGTCGCACCCAGTACACTGAACGACATCGAAACGCGCCATTTTGCCGATTCGGCACAACTGGCGGATGTTTTACCAACCGATGTTAACATTGTTGATTTGGGCAGTGGTGCCGGTTTTCCGGGTATTGTATTGGCAATATTAGGATGGAATGTTACATGTATCGAATCGATTGGCAAAAAGGCACTATTTTTGAACACCGTAAAAAAAGAGTTAAAGTTACCAAATTTAACTATTTTTAATGGTCGTGTGGAAGATTACATAAAAACAATGTCTGATGACAATATTGTTTTTACTGCACGTGCTTTTGCACCACTAATTAAAATTTTAGATTACACCCATTCAAAAAATTCCCGGCTTTTTCTATTAAAAGGCCGGCAAATTGAATCGGAAATAGATACCGCAAAAACAAAATACAAATTCAAACACACACTTATACCATCAAAAACAGGCGATGGCTATATCATAATTATACAAAAAGACCGGTAATTTCATATGAAATTTTTAATAACATATTGATTTTACTATATTTTACAAAACACACCAAAAAAACATACCATTTTGGCCGGCTTTTCCGGCCTTTTTGTGGTATTTTTTCAGACTTTTTTTGTTCAAAAAATCTGATTTCATATGAAATAAATAATAATATATTGATTTTGCTTAGTTTTTACAAAACAAAATATACCTTGACCGAATCGCCTAAAATTAATTATACTAAAAAAGATAAGGAAAGGCCGGTAAAAATGACAAAAATTATAGCATTTGCAAATCAAAAGGGTGGGGTGGGCAAAACCACAACTGCGATAAATATCGCGACATCTTTGGCAACAATAAAAAAACGGGTATTATTAGTTGACCTGGACCCCCAGGGTAATGCCGGCACGGGGCTTGGGTTTGTTCGTGCAAGCCATCAACAAAGCGTGTACGGTGTAATTATGGGTATGGCAAATATATCGGACAACATCTTAACAACCGCTATACCAAACCTGCATTTATTACCGTCAAGTTTGGCCCTGTCGGGGGCAGAGGTTGACTTACTTGCCATGGATAATCGCGAATATCGTTTGCGTGACGCATTGGCAATAATTTCTGAATACTATGATTATATATTAATTGATTGTCCGCCTGCGTTGGGTTATTTAACCCTGAATGCACTAAATGCCGCCGACAGTGTTATTGTACCATTACAATGCGAATTCTTTGCACTTGAAGGAATACAGCAATTAACCACGACAATTAAAGAGGTCCAAAAGAAATGGAACCCAAACATAAAAATATTGGGTGTCTTACTCACCATGTATGACAAACGTTATTCTCAAACCAAAGAAGCCGAAGACGATGTTCGAAAGACTTTTGGTGATATTGTTTTTACAACTGTTATTCCACGCAATGTCAGAATATCAGAGGCACCCAGTCATGGCAAACCTGCATTATTTTATGACTTTAAATCCCCTGGTGCCCAGGCTTATTTGTGTGTTGCAACAGAAATCGTTCAACGTATAGAAAAAGAAGGAAAATAAAATGTCAAAATTCGGACTAGGGCGGGGTTTGGCCGACCTGAACCAGGAAATGGGCAACATCCCAGACATATCAATATTAACCGGTGGCGACAGGGTGATTGTGAAACAAATACCACTATTTCAAATTGGCACTAATTCTGATCAGCCCCGCAAAGTATTTGATGATGACAAATTAAAAGAATTATCCGATTCGATTCGTGAAAAGGGTGTCCTGCAACCAATTCTTTTGCGTTCTGTTAAAGGAAAATCATTTCTGTATGAAATCGTTGCAGGCGAACGCAGGTATCGCGCCGCCAAAATGGCAGGACTTAGTGAAATACCAGCACTGGTCAAAGATTTAGACAATAATTCTGCAATGGAAATTGCGTTAATAGAAAATGTCCAACGTGAAAACTTGAACCCTATCGAAGAGGCAGCTGGTTACAAAAACCTTATGTCACAATGCGGATATGGTGTCGAAGACATTTCAAAACTTATTGGAAAATCAGTCAGTTTTATTCGTAATTCCATCAGACTAACACAATTACCAGAAAGTGTCCAAAAGATGGTATCTGATGGCACACTTTCTGCGTCACATGCACGAACAATTATAACCGCCGAAAACCCTGAAAAAATGGCACAAGAAATATTGTCACAAAAAATGACAGTTTCTGACGTTCAAAAAAAAGTAAATTTTACCGGCAAAAACACTAAAAAGACCGGAAAATTTATAGACGATGAAACAATAAAATCAATGGAAGCAAAAATTCAAAAATCGTTAAAAACGCCGGTAAAAATCGTTCAACGCAAGGGTGGGGCAGGGCAAATCGTTTTAAGTTTTGCAACCCGTATCCAAATGGATGAATTGGTTCGGAAATTATCAGAATAATTTCCCGGCTTTTTTGAATAAAAAATATAAAAACACCGGCAAATGCCGGTGTTAATTTTTTCACAAAACGAACTATTATTTAACAGTTGTTGTTGCGTTACGATTCCATTTCCATACAGATTCACCAGAACCCTGTTTCAAAGGACGTTCTTTACCGTATGAAATTGTAGAAATACGTTTTGCAGAAATGCCGTCTTTGACCAATACAGATTTTGCTGCATTTGCACGACGTGCACCCAATGCCAAGTTGTATTCCGAAGAACCACGTTCGTCGCAGTTACCCGCGATTTGGATTTTTACACCTTCGTGGTGTTTCATATACAAAGATTGGCCCAACAAGTTGTTTTCTGCATCTTCTGAAATTTCAGAGGAATTAAACGCAAAAAATACACGTTGTTCGTTTAAATCAGCAGGTTCTACAACACTTGAACCACAGCACGCAGCCAAAATTCCAGCGGTACCCGCCAACAAAGCAATGTTTTTTATTTTCATGAAAATACTCCCTTGAGTTTTTGTTGCTCAGCTAGTATTGTATAATAAAAATAGTGCAAAATCAAGGAAAAACAAAATTGTCTGAAAATAATCTTATAGATTTAGATTTATCGGGGGTAAAGTGGGAAATATTAGAGGAACCTAATATCGCAATTCAAACCACCCAAAAACTACAAACAAAACAAAATCGAACAGCGACCACCATTGTTCCAACAAT
Source organism: Alphaproteobacteria bacterium (assembly GCA_024402765.1). Taxonomy (GTDB): domain Bacteria; phylum Pseudomonadota; class Alphaproteobacteria; order Rs-D84; family Rs-D84; genus Enterousia. Next base: position 27,784 of record JAKSTC010000004.1, on the reverse strand, counting down.
TGCCCCTGTGGCCCCACTATCTGTGGAAACAGTATCTGCAATGGCGATGCGTCCAGCCGATATACACGTTCTGATTCGTATGATTGGTGAATTTAATCACCCTCTGCGGGCAGGTGCAACAAATGTTGTTTTGCCGCATATTGCGAAAGCCCCAAACGGTATATTAATTATTACAGATATCCCGGGATCAGACGATGACGCAACTGGGAACATATTATCTGGTGCCACAGGCGAATTGCTGGATAAAATGCTAAATGCTATTGGTATGGGTCGCGACAATGTTCATATTGTGCCATTGTTGTTTTGGCGAACACCTGGAGGGCGAACACCTGTGCGCGAAGAACTTGATTTAGCACGTCCATTTGTGAACAGATTGGTAGATTTTATTAACCCAAAATTCATTTTAACACTTGGCGATTTAGCAACCAAAGAAATATTAGGGCAACCCCTTGCTAAAGCTTGTGGTAAAATTTCCGAAATGTCGGGAGGAATAAACATATTACCAATCTATCACCCCAATTACATGATTTTAAAACCACTATCAAAACGCGAAGTATGGGATGCGCTGCAAGAGTTGCAAAAATTGTTGAAAATATAAGAAAAATAATTAATAATGGGCATCAGGTAATACAAAGGAGCCTATTATTAAACAGACTTTTAATCGTGATAATCACCGTGATACCGGTCCACGTATAAATGAACACATATTTGCAAAAACTGTTCAAGTAATTAACAATTCTGGTCAAAATCTTGGAATAATTCCTTTATCTGAAGCATTGTCGATGGCAACAGACGAAGGTCTTGATTTGGTTGAAATAAACAATTCAAATGCAGTGCCAATTGTAAAAATTATGGACTATGGCAAGTTTAAGTACGAACAAAAAAAACATGCAGCAGAATCGAAAAAAAATCAAAAAACAACTGAGTTGCGCGAAGTTTGGATAAAACCCTTTATTGAAGGCAACGATTTAAACATCAAAATGAAAAAAGTTTTTGAATTCTTAGGGCAGGGCAACAAAGTAAAAATTACCGTTATGACCAAAGGTTCAAAAAAAGTATTGGCTCGTGGGAAAGATGCTGTTCCAGAACTGTTTGCACATATTCTTGAAATTATCGGGGACAATGGAACCGTTGAAACAAAATCCAAACCAGACGACAGAACAAAATCTATGATTATTGCGCCTACGAAACAATAAAAAAACGCCCCAATGGGCGTTTTTTTATTTAATTATTATCATTCGTTTGTAAACCTGTAATCAAAGTCTGAAGACGCAAAACTGTTTCCTCGTCATTTAACTTTGATGCAATCGTAAGTGCAGCCCCCAGGTCACTAATAGCAGCCTCAGCATTCCCCAGATTAACATTTAATGCAGCAGACTTTTCAAAATACCCCATCGCATCAGCTGCAAACGCTTCGCGTTCTTCCATTGTTGCCACAGTTTGAATCTGTTCTGAAATGACACGAACAGCCGAAGAATAATCTGTTATAGCATCTGCGTAATTGCCAAGGGCGGTATAAGCCTCTGCGCGTTCTGCATATACATTTGGTGAAACAATACCTTCGGGACGCGCCAAAGAATTTGTATAATCTGCAATAGCACCTTCCCAATTCTTTAACCACAAATTCAACTGACCGCGTTTTGCGTACAAATCGCGCTGTTGTAATATTGTTTCATTTGTTGCCGCCAATGCCAACGCATTGTTTATATCATTTAATGCCGCATTATAGTCTTCGAGGCGCATACTTAACAACGCACGATCATAATACGCAACAGCGTTTGTTCCATCATACGCAATCGCAGTATTAAAATCATCCAATGCTTTTGCTAAATCACCTGCTTGTAAATAAGCCTCACCACGCAATGTGTATGCTGCAGTATTTCCGTCTTCGATTGCGGTTGTAAAACTTGCAATAGCGGAATCAATATCGCCTGAAATCAAACTTGATTTTGCCGCATCAAAATAATCATCAGATGTCAACAATGCTTCTTCGGCAACAGTATTTGTTTTTTGTTTAACTTCTGTTGGATGTGTGCGACCCAAAATATAAAATGTTGCAGCAATAAAGAATAAAATTATCAACCAATAAATATAAATCGCACCACCCCAAGATTGCTTTGTCGGTTTATACGCCACAGCCCTTGATTTTATTGGTGCTGGCTTAATCTTTTTTGTGTTTTTTGCCTTGGTTTTCTTTGTTTGCATAAAAATCTCCCTCTTACCTATGATATGAGTTTAGATTTTTTTTAACATCAGGTCAATTGTTTTCTTATCAATTTTTTTAATTTTTCCAACACCTAAATTTCCCAATTCTATGTTGCCATATTTAATGCGGTGTAATTCACGCACAGGCGCACCACACGCACGAAGCACAATACGGATTTCATTCTTTTTACCCTCTATAGTTGTAACCATGATTTTATTCTTATCAATAATATCTATTTTCATGGGGCGATATTTTATTCCATCAACGGTAATGCCATTACGTGCCAAATCTAAATTTTTCATATTACCATTTGTTGTTGCGATATATGTGCGTTCAATATTTGATGACGGCAGGGTTAATTTACGCGCAATATCACCATCATTGGTTAATAACAACAAACCCGTGGTTTTATAATCCAGACGCCCAATGTACTTTAAATTTTTGTATTCATTCGGCAAATAATCATAAATTGTTTTGCGACCCATTGGGTCACTGCGTGTTGTCATTGTGTTTATTGGTTTATGAAATGCGTAAACAAACGCTTCTTGTTTTTGTGAAATTGGTTTGCCGTCAACACATACAATATCCGTATCATCAACAAATGTTGCAGGTGTGTCAATTATCGTTCCGTTCACAGAAATGCGCCCTTGGCCAATCATTTGTTCCGCACCCCTGCGTGAAGCGATGGACATTTGTGATAAAAATTTTGCGATTCTTACCTTCATTTCATAACCCGCGCAATTGCGATTGGCGCCGCCAATTCTGCCCGTAAAATAGTTTTACCCAGGGATATTCCGCGTGCACCATTTTTATCCAAGACTTTAAATTCTGCATCAGAAAATCCCCCCTCTGGTCCAACAAGAATATTTTTGGCATCTGTAATTATTGTTGGCAATTCTGCACCGTATGCCGCGCGTTCATCCGCAAATATCAAACCAGGGAAAGGCAACTGTTCAAATTTAATTGGTGACAAAATTGTTGGAACACTGTTTCTGTTTGATTGTTCGGACGCCTCTATCACTATTTTCTTCATCCTTTCCCAATTAATATGATTCATAACAGTGCGTTCAGTCATAACAGGGACAAATTGTTTTACGCCCAACTGTGTTGCCATATTTAACATATCATCGGTCTTTTTAATTGGCGCAAAGAATAGGGTAATATCACCACTGGGGTCCATATGGTTTGTTTTGTTTCCGACATTTAAAAATTTACCGTCATCAGAAACAGTTGCAGAAAATTCAAGCCCATCATTAAACACCAAACAATTTTTTGTTCGCATAACATGTGCCAAATAGTGCGAGATTTCACGCAAAAGCGGTATTTGAATACCATCTTTTAATTCTGTATCTAAAAAAATTCTTGGAATATTTTTCATTTTATTAAAATTCCTGATTTATCATTAACAAAAAATCTGATATAATAATACTTATCATGGTAGAAAAAATCAAGATTTTATCCGCAAGTGGCAAAGGTAAAGGACTGGACATATTCAAGTCCAGTGCGTATAAGGAACACGAACGTGGTCCAATGGCACAACTATTTTGGGTTATGCGTTGGAATATTGCAATTTGGATTTCATGTGCTATTGCAGTTGCACTTGCCTTTGTCGTGGAACATATTTGGCGGTATGGTTGGTCACCCGCCACATCACATTGGTGCGGATTATATTTTTCATCTCTTTTCCGCAGTTTTGGTTTGTCTATACTTGCTGAATTTCCATCGTGGATTATACGTTGCATAACCAGGCCTGATATAATGTGTGTTTTGCCGATATTACCATTTATTGCGTATTTCTTTCTATCTGACAAAACATTGACCAAGGAATTTAATCCATATGGCAAGGATAAATTTGATGAAAAATCTTCACGCAAGGCAACCGCCGAAGATATCAAAAAAATGGGAAAAAGCAAAGAAGGATTATTCTCTGGCTTTATGATGGTGTTGGGTTATTTCAAAGACAAGGGTAAAACCAAGCCATTAATGATGGATGAATGTTTATCGGTCCTGTGTGTTGCCCCCCCGGGAACCGGAAAAACCGAAGGTGTTGTTATTCCAACAATTTGTGATTGTAATAATGTTTCAATGATTATCAATGACCCGAAACCTGAATTAAAACAAAAAACATCTGGGTATCGTGCAACAGTTGGGCCAGTATTTATTATGAACTGGGCGGGTCAGGATGACCCACAGCGTGGAATCTATTACCCGTCGTGGAACCCACTATCACCCGAGCATGTGCCATATAGCCCAGAACAACGCGATTTGTATATTGATTCTATGTGCAATGTGTTAGTGCCAGACCATGCATCTTCATCTGCTGATCCACACTGGTCAATATCTGGGCGTGCTGGGTTATCAGGATTTATACAATTTATAGTGTCCAAGGTGGAACGTGCCAAGGCAGACGATTATTTTTATGGACGCCTGCAATCTGGGGAATTTAATGCCGAAGATGGTAATGTTTTGGCTGATTATTATATGACCATGATGAACGATCCAAATGCGTATGCAGCATTGGGTTTATTACAACGCGGTGAATTAAATGCAATGAACTATGTTCATATTGGAACATGGGATAAAATACCACAATCATGGATAGGGCACGAGGCATGCTTGTCCATGATTCTTGATTGGTTGAATGCAGCGCAACTTGCCAATGCCGAAGAAATGGAACAACGCAGGCGTGCCGGTGATCAAATGGTGGCACTGGCGGACCCAATGAAAGACGTTTTAGAGGCGGCGGTTAACGAAGCGCGTCAATTTGCATACGCACACAGATGTATTTTGGAATTAACCCAGTTGGCAAATACACCGGACAAGGAACGTGGATCTATTCTGTCAACGATTATGGAAGGGTTAAGTATTTTCCGTAATTCTGCGGTGCGCAACAGAACCAGTCATTCGGATTTTCACTTTGCAGACCTGCGCGGAATGGTTGACCCAAAGGACGGCAAGATTAAACCGGTTACAGTTTATTTATCAATCAATATGGTTGATGCCCAGGCCTTAAACCCAATTACTGGTATTTTTATTGAATTAATGTCTAATTTCTTGCTCGCAAATGCACCAGAATCTGTGAACATAAGCGGTCAAAAAATGGGACCCTATCCTGTTTTGTTTGTATTGGACGAAATGCCCAAAATGGCAAAATTACAGGCGGTTATCCAGGGTCCCGATTTAGGACGCGGACAACAGATTTCTTACCTGATTATTGGTCAGGATATTCACCAGATTCAAGAAAAATACGGGGCAGACGCCGCCGCAACCATTATATCAACGACCGCTGCAAAAATTGTTATGCGTCAAAATGATCCAGATACCGCCAAAAGATTTTCAGATATGATGGGCAACGAAATCAAAAAAGAAAAGAAAGAAAAAGACGGCAAAGAAACTGAAGAAACCAAAGAAAAATTACTTTACAGCCCAATGGACATTATGAAACTGGCCGATGATAAACAACTGGTTATATTCCAAGGTTGGTATCACAGACCGATTGAGGCTGAAAAACATTTCGCTTTTAAAGATGAAAGATTATTAAAATATAGGGCGATGGGCGAATCGCTGCCTATGCCAGAATTTTTAATTCCATCGCATCATAAGGCATTGGGCTATGCTGGGAAACCGCGCGTTTACGACAAAGAAACAAATACAGTTAAAGAACTGTAAAATAATCATATTGCCCATATTGCTTTTTGTGCATATAATGCCTTTATGAAAAAATTTCTGGGGATTTTTATGCTAACTTTAACCGCATGCAGTAGTGTTATGCAGACAAAATTAAACACCCTGCGTAATGATTTTCAGCCTGATACATTTGTTCAATCTGCCGAATCTTTTGCAAATAATCAACCAATTGAAAAACAAGATAGTTTGGAACTGCTTATATCTGGGCTGGCTTTATTTCAGGCGGGCGATTTTAATAATAGCGATAAAGCATTTGAAACCTGGCGCAGACGCGATTTTGATTTTACCGGCACATCACTATCCCGCGAAGCAGAAATCCTTGTTGGCGGTAATTTAGCGGTCGAATATAAGCCATATATGATGGATTCGCTGTTTGTGTCTTATTATCAAATATGGGATGCAATTGGGGCAGGGCGCAAATCTGATGTTCGGGTCATAATAAACCAGGCGTATAATAATCAACAAAAAATGGGACGTGTATATAAAGGTTTGCTAAAAAACAACCAGAAAAATCCAGATATTGTATCTGAACTAAATGCCCAGAATGCCCAGTGGGCTGCGTATAGCGATATTATGAATCCTGCATTAATGTATTTATCGGGAATATGGTTTTTAAATTCTGGGGATTATAGTGATGCGCAATTATACCTGACCCGCACATCAGGAATGACAAACAATAACAAATATGTTAATGCAGATTTAAAATACGCAAACAATAAAGAAAAACCGAAAAACACCGTATGGATATTTATTGAATACGGTTTTGCACCATCCCTGTATCAAAAACAAATAACCTTGCCTTGGTTTACAGGTGACCATTTAATTTTGGTCCCTATATCAATCGCAGTGCCGTATTTTAATAATTCGCCCACACTTTTTACACCCGTAGCAGATGTTAATGCAATGTTCATGACAGAGTTTAATGAATATCAAATAAACAATACCATGCGTGATTTGGTGTCCGCTGGTGCACGCGCGGTATTGCAGGGGAGTTTATATAATTCAAAATCTGATGCTGCGCCTTGGTTGGGTTTAACCTCTACGGTATATTCACTTGCGACAAACAATGCAGAAATTCGCACATGGGCAACATTGCCAGAATACATATCTGTTCTGCGTGGGACAAAAAGCGACTTGATTGAAATGAATTTGGATGATAATCTGAAAGAAAAAATCAAACAACTGGGGGACGGCAATTATTTAATCTATCTCAGGTTAACAAATGGCATCCCGGTTATACATACTTTTAAATTATAAAGGAGAAAAAATGAAAAAAATATTACCAATTGTTTTATGTACAACATTGGCTGCATGTGGTGGCACAACGGTTATTGACACCAATAATGCCGAACAAGTGAGTGAGATGAAAAACACCATGCAACTGGAATATCGTGACTGGGTTAAAACCGCAGAACATATGACAGATTCTATGTTAAAAAGTGGCGCATTTGCCAAAGTTAAAAATCCTGTAATTGCTGTATCTGATATCAAAAACGATACTATGCAACGTATTGATAGTGATATATTGATTAAAAAAATTCGCACAACGATTGTCAATTCAGGTCACGCACAAATTGCAACAAACTTTATTGGCGAAGACACCACATCAAACACAGTACGAAACACACGCGGAAATTCCGAATACGACCAATCAACTTTTGTGAGCAAGGGAACATTAGTCGCCCCCAATATGTCGCTGTCGGGTAAAATGATTCAAAGAAATCTGGATATTGATTCGGGTTGGTTTTCCCGCGTAGATACACGTGTTGAATATTATTTGCAATTAACATTAACTGATTTGAAAACAGGTCTATCTGTTTGGGAAGACGAACAACCGATCCTGAAAACAGGGACAGACGCCCCAAATTGGTAAAAAACAAAAACCGCCCTATGGCGGTTTTATTTAATCAAATGGATTTTCTGATTTGTCGTATGTAATTTCGATTGGCAAATGTTCCCACTTTAAAGCGGTTGCAATTCCGCGGCGCAGATAACGCGTATAAGATTCTGGAATATCAGATGCACCACCAACATTGATTGAAATACGCATTGGATGGCGACCCGTTTGACGCGCAAACTTTATCTTCATCACACGTTTCAGACGCGACATGGGGGGCTGACGATCGAGAACTAATTTTTCAACAATACGATTCAACAAACTGGTTGGAACCTGGGCATTTGAAATATCCCATTGTTCATAAATGCGTTTAAACATATTTTGAACACCTGTCCCATTTTCTGCAGATATTGCTAATATAAGTGGCTTTATAATCTGGTGAAAAGAATTCGCAAATTGGTGTTTTAATTTAAGTAATTTTTCATCCCTGATTTCCGGCTCTACCAAATCCCATTTATTTAACGCGACACACAAAATCTTGCCGGCATCATAAACACGCGCGGCAATACCCAATGCCTGATTTTCAATATTACCGGTTGCATCAACCATTAAAATAACAACATCAGCCTTATCAATTGCATCCAATGATTTCAGCGCGGAAAGCGTTTCAACATCGTCTGTTACAGACGCTTTACGGCGTAAACCCGCCGTATCCATCAAAACAATATCACGACCATAAAAATGTGTTGGTATTTTAACCGTATCGCGCGTTACACCCGGCATATCCTTAACAATCTGGCGTTTTTCACCCAACACACGATTCACAAAAGTTGATTTGCCAACATTAGGTTGCCCCAAGACCGCTATTTTCAAGCGATTATCGGGTTGCTGTTCTGCCTCTGACGATGTCCCCGCGATTTTATCCAGAAATTCGTAGATTTCATCAAAACCACGCTTATGTTCCGCAGAAATCATTATCGGCGCACCAAAACCCAATTTATAAAAATCGTTTATGTCCGCCAATCTTTTTTCTGATTCAGATTTATTTATAAGCAATAATACAGGTGCCTTGGTTTTACGACGAACAATTTTCGCCCAATTAATATCGTCTGATGTCAGACCCACGCGTCCATCAACAACAAATAATATCGCATCTGCACCCACTATTGCATCAAAAGCCATCTGGGTAGAATCCACCGCTATACCAGATTTTGCGTTTTCCAGCCCCGCCGTATCAAACAATTGGTATGGGCGATTATAAAAATTGCCAGAAATAGTGTCACGTGTAACCCCCGGACGATCATGAACCAGCGCATCACGTGAATTTGTTAATGCGTTAAACAATGTTGATTTGCCCGTATTCGGACGACCTGCAATAATTATTTTCATCATAATTTTTCCATTGATTTTTTGTAATTATAAAGCAAAAATATAAATAATCAAATAAGGGGTGAAAAATGTTAAAAAAGATTAAGAGAGCTATAAAAAACATTATTGACGTTATTATCAAACCTAAGAAGTTTTTTACCCGTATTGTTGCTGATGGAAATCTCGAAGAATCTATGTTAAAGGCTTTTATATATGGTATGCTGGGGGGAATTCTTGTTCTGGCATTGCGCATAATTGGTGGTGCAACCATTACACTTGGTGCGGTATTTAGCGCATTAATTATCGTTCCTGTATTAGCGGTGGCATTATTGTTTGTCTTTGGAGGATTATTAATGTTGGTTTCAGAAATCACAGGTGGCGAACGCGATTGGGAAATTGCGATTAAGGGTTTAGCATCTATATTCTTTATTTATCCCGCTATTTTAGTATTAAATGCACTGGCCTTTAATTGTTGGTCTATGTGGATAGTTAGTATTATTGCTGATGCGTGGGTATTATTTTTGTTCTATAATATTGCCGTATATTGTATGCGTGGCAAAAAGAACAATGTTTTATTGGTTGTCGGTATACTTGCACTATTTATGATAACAATATATTTAACAGATTATCATATTGGTTGGTTTTTACTAAAAAACCCCAGTGCAACCTTGGCTTGTTTGATGTAAAACCATTCTAAAATTAAATATTTGCAAACAAATAAATATATTCTATAATTCGCCCAGGCGGAGATGAAATTGTTCTTTCTTACACTTTTATAAATTACAGAGTGTAAAAATGAATGATTTTCTCCGCAAAGAAAAATAAACTTAACAAAAAAACGGAGAAAACTATGTTATTTGGTTTAAAAAAAGAAAAATTAAATAATCCAATCGTTGTTGAAATCCCTTATGGTGATGAAACATTGCGTTTGGAAACAGGTCGCATGGCGAAACAGGCAAATGGTGCCGTATTGGCAACAATGGGTGGCACAATGGTTTTGGCAACTGTGTGTGCTGAAAAGACAGCCGTAGAGGGTCAAGATTTCTTTCCCTTGACCGTTGACTATCAGGAAAAATATGCGTCAGCCGGTCGTATTCCGGGTTCCCGCGATAGACGTGAAGGCAAGGCGTCAGTATCAGAAACACTGATTGCGCGTTTGATTGATCGTCCAATTCGTCCATTGTTCCCAGAAACATTCAAGAACAAGGTTCAAATTATTGCCCAGGTATTTTCCTATGATAAAAAGAATCAACCTGACATTTTGGCGATGATTGCGTCTTCGGCTGCTTTGGCGTTGTCGGGTGTTCCGTTCGCGGGTCCAATTGGTGCCGCACGTGTTGGCTATATGGATGGCAAATATATTTTGAATCCATCAAAAAAACAAGTAGAAGAATCTGAAATGGATTTGGTTGTTGCCGCGACCAAAGACGGTGTTTTAATGGTTGAATCTGAAATCGGTGAACTGGATGAAGAAACAACATTGGGCGCGGTTAAATTCGGTTTCGATGCACAACAGACTGTAATTGACGCAATTAACGAATTTGCAGAAAAAGCCGGCAAAGAACGTTGGGAAACACCTGTTGAGACAGCCGAGCAAATCAAAATGAAGGAATCTTTTGAACAATTTGCTGATAAAATTACAGAAGCATTGTTAATCAAAGAAAAATTGGTTCGTTTGGAAACATTGGCAAATATTCATGGTGAAGCCAAGGCTTTGATTCCAGAATTATTCCCAGAAACCACCTATGCCCAATCAACATTGGAATCATGGGCGGATGAAATCGTGGAAAACATTACTGCACGTATTATGCGTGGCAATATTTTGGCTGGCAAACCACGTATTGACGGTCGTGACACAAAAACCGTTCGTCCAATTGAAATTGAATTGGGTGTTTTGCCACGTGCACATGGGTCTGCATTGTTCACACGCGGTGAAACACAGGCGTTGGTGTCACTTACACTCGGTGGTGGCAAAGATGCATTACCAATCGAATCATTGGATGGTGACGAAGAACGCGACTTTATCTTGAACTATAACTTCCCTGGTTATTCTGTTGGCGAAGCCAAGGGTTTGAAATCCCCAGGTCGTCGTGAACTTGGCCATGGTAATTTGGCATGGCGTGCATTGCACCCAATGGTGCCAAGTCGCGATGAATTTGACTATGTTATCCGCGTATGTTCTGATATTTTGGAATCAAACGGTTCATCTTCTATGGCAACAACATGCGGTGCAACACTGGCTATGATGGACGGTGGCGTTCCATTAAAAAGACCAGTTGCAGGTATTGCGATGGGTTTGATTAAAGAAGGTGATGATTATGCGATTTTGACCGATATTTTGGGTGACGAAGACCATTTGGGCGACATGGACTTTAAGGTTACAGGAACCAAAGATGGTATTACAGCATTGCAAATGGATATCAAAATCACATCTATCACATTTGAAATCATGAAACATGCATTGGCCCAGGCAAAAGATGGCCGTATGCACATTTTGGGCAAGATTGAAAAGGCGATTAAATCACCACGTAAATCTGTGTCTGAATTTGCACCACAAACATATACAATGAAAATCAATCCAGACAAGGTTCGTGAAGTCATTGGCAAGGGCGGGGTGGTTATCCAGGCATTAACCAGGGAAACTGATACACAAATCGAACTCGAAGACGATGGAACAGTTAAAATTTTGGCAACAACCAAAGAAAGTGCCGACGAAGCAATCGCCCGCATTAATGACATTGTTGCAGAACCAGAGGTTGGTGTCATCTATCGTGGCACAATTTCAGGAATCAAAGATTTTGGTTTATTCGTAAAAATCTTGAACGGATTTGAATCTATGGTTCATATTTCTGAAATCACTGGTGAACGTATCGCGAAAATAGAAGATACAAAGTATAAAGAAGGCGACACAGTATATGTGAAATACATGGGCACAGATAAACGCGGTAAAACACGTCTGTCTATGGTCGGTATCGATCAGAAAACTGGTGAAGAAAAGGCAAAATAAAAATTAAGGCCCCAAGTGTTCCTTGGGGCGTTTATAACCTAAGGGATGTAAAATGACACCAGAACAGTTAGAATGGACAAACAAACAATGGGCAGAGTATTTAGGTTGCTCTATCAGAACATTCAAAAAAGCACGAACTATTGTGCAAGAAAACTATAGTATTAATATTGCGAAAAATCTTACTAGCAATAAATACTTTATTGCATTGGACAAACGCCATGACACGCCGTCTGGGGCAATTCGTTATATTCCTGTATTCTCTACAAAAAAAGAATTTGCAAGTCTTGATGAAGCGGTTAAATTTGCGAATGAAACACTTATTCCTTCTTTGCAAATTAACGCAACACTCGGTCTGCCGACAAAAATCCTGCAAACGATGCATATACAGAACCAAAGATAAATAAAAACTGGACATAAGGAAAAAACAATATATAATAGGTTTCACTTTATGGGTGTTTAGCTCAGTTGGCTAGAGCATCTGCTTTACACGCAGAGGGTCAGGGGTTCGAGTCCCTTAACACCCACCACTATAAAAACATTAGAAAACCGGGCAAAAGTTCGGTTTTTTATTATATTGGTTCATTTTTTGCCAATTAGATAAAAACACCGTATTTTCAATATATAAGTTTGCATTGACACCTTGAAAAACAAAGGGCAATTAACTATGTTAAAAAAGTGTAAGTCAAACTGTCAGGCAGACAAATATCTGTGGATTCGCAAAAGCACATTTTATTTTATGTTTGAATTACCCAAACAGAACAATAAAAGAAAATATTTTTGCAAATCACTGCGCACGAAAAATTATTATGAAGCAAAAGAAAGGGCAAAAATCATGGTTAAAAGTATAAATTCTGAAAAATTAGAAACGAAACAACTGATTTATACTGCAAAATCTTTGATGAATTCACTAACCTTTGAAGAATATGATGAAGAAATTCAGTCAGGCGGACAAGTTCTCTTACAAAAGAAAAAACGTATATCCCCACAAACTGACCCTGAAGTATTAAAACAATTTTTTATGGTGATAGATAAACTTAAAAACATAGAAATCAAAAATTTGAGTGAAAGCGATTTAGTGCAAATTCAGCAATTATTAGAAAAAGAACGCGAAATCACCATGGGGAACATTGAAACCCTACTAAAATCCTTAAAAATACCAACAGTTAAAAGCACACCAAAACCAGACCATACTATTGAACAAATAATGGAATCTATGCTAAAAAAAGCCACCACCACAAAAACTGTTGAAAATACAAAACGTAAATTAATTACAAATATGATGGCGTGGGTTGGATTAAAATTAACCAATAAATATCTGTTGTTTTATACTGCTGATAAGATTCAAGCAATATGTGATAACATCAAAGCAAAAAATGTTAAAGGTAGTGTAAAAAGAAATTATGCACGCGAAATTAAAAATTTAATACTGCATGCAAACACAATTGACCCAGATATATATAAAATTAATTTAATAAATTTAATTCCAGATTTCAAAAAAACCACAAAAGCAGAAAAAGAACCACATTGGCCATATACCAATGATGAATTAAAACAAATATTTGACCCGGCACATGATTATTTTAAATCACATATTGATGTATTTTGGACTACTTTAATAGGGTTATTTGTTGGCTCTAGAACAAATGCCGCTATCACTTTACAATACGCAGATATAGTTAATGTTGATGGTATAGATTGTCTTAAATTTCAAGACACGCATCCAATCAAACAATTAAAAAATGATGCGTCACGCAGAACTGTCCCTATTCCACAGCAGTTATTAGATTTAGGGTTTATCGATTGGGTAAAACGCCAACAATCTAAATTAAACGCCAAACCATCAGATTTTATTTTTCCACGCTGCCAAACCGAGTCTGGCGAATATAACAACAAATTTATGACACGAGGGTTTATTCAGTATATTAAAAACATTGGTATAACAGCAAATAATCCACATAAACTTGATTTTCACTCGTTACGTAAAAACGCAAATCAACGCCTTGAAGAAGTTGGTGTATCCGAAACATTTATAAACGATATTATTGGTTGGGAAGGTGCCAGCACACGCCAACAATCATATTCTAACCACGATTTAGTAAAAATCAAAAAACAAGCAGATAAATTGCGATACGATTTCCTGCAGGATGAATTCGATTATTGGAAAACCGTCATGGCGAATATGTAATTTGCGCTGGCAAAAACACCCCAAATCATAACACAAAATGCGCTTAGGAATTTTTTACGCTGTTTAAACGCATCAAATTCAGTAGGTTTTTCACCACTCTCGATATGTCGTCCTATTTCAATTGCTGCAAAAACCCCACGTCAAAAATTCCATAACTTATTGATTTATATATAAAATATTAATTTTTTTCTTTCCCAATAAAAGAATAAAAAAATAATCTATACCAAAATAGCAACTAATAAAAAAAAACGCGCTTATAAGGAAATAATACACACAAAATATTGTTATTCAGTAAAGTGTTATTATAATTGCGATTACAATTGTTATGTTGTAAAATATGTTTACAAGTTAGGTGTTTATATGAAAATAACATACAGAATTGAACAATTTGCAGTTGATGATTTCATAATAGTTATAACCAGTCCAAAATATTTGGCAGGTTTACATACTAGAATTCACGAGCCGCATTTTTTATTATCAGAATTACAACAACACATAAAAACAAACCTAAACCAAACAATTCGTAGATTCTGTGTTAAACACAAACAATATGCAGATATTTTGCGTAATAAATCTTTTGAATTTGAACCAGATAAACATGATAAATATGACAAACACGAGAATTCATGTTGGTTTTATACAGGAAAATTTATTGATGATACCAACTTTGATATTTCAGACAATGAAAGGAACAGTATATATTATGAAAACCATCATAGATATATTAGTCAATTTAACCCAATCTACTGTTTACAAATAAATAGAGAGCCTAAAAACAAACCAATTGTGTTTCAACAGTCATTTAAAGGTGAGGTTATAGATGCTAATAAATTAATTATAAATTTTGGTATAAAACGCCACGAAATAGATTATTGGAATCGTATTCAACGTGATTGGTGTAAAACTGCAGGACGTAATAAAAACGATGTTTACTTTCCTAGATATGAAAAACAAGGTGGACGCAATGTTTATACGATTCGTGAAATAAACATATTTTTTCAACTTTTATATGACCATGATAAACCACGGTACGATTTTTTTATCAAAAATTTTAAAGCGAAACGACACATGGCTTTTTAAAAAACACACTTCAAACCCGCGGTAATATTGAAACTAGAGTCTGAAATTTATTAGCATTCATGACTCGATAACTGCTTCTTTACGCATTATAATTAAAGTGTAAAAAAAAGGAGCGCAGCCATGAATGCCACACCCCAAAAATTTTAAATCAGACCAAGTAAGAAATGGACTGTGTAAAAGACTTGAAACATCTTAATTATACAAATCCATTTTTTGCTGGTCAACCAAAAATTGCTGATTGGTGATTTAGGTTAAAACAATTTCAGATTAATTTCGCAGGAATCCAAAAATACCTAAAAAGGTGAAGTGGTTTTTGCAAACAAAAATGAGAAAAAAATGACAGATTTTTTAGAAAAAGTAGAGTCGGAATCAACGTTTGTTGAAACGTCTCAAAACACATCTTTAAATATAGAACCAATAATTAAAGATGGCGAACAAGAACCAACGACAGAAGCAGAAATTTTGTGTCCGGATGAAGCAGTAGCAAGTTTGCCCGCATTATTAGACACAAATACTGTTGTTGTTATACCAACGGACCCAGAACAGTTGAATAAATTTGTTATGGTCCAACAGGCTGCAGTTGAGTTAGGTAAGGCTTTTTTGAAGAAACCTAATTTGCCAAAGGATGTATATCAAACGGTCTTGGCAAACACACAACTGTATGCCGAACATTTATTATATGCAGAACTGGAATTGTCTAAACAATTAAAAGAATTGCCAAAAGCACAAGGTCAGCATAAGGATTCCGATGTTAAAACCAAGGCTGATTTAATTGCAGAAATGGGACTAACACCAAAGCAAGCACGTGCAATTAGTGATTTGGATGAAGCGTGTGTTGAAAGGGCTGTAAATATGGCGCGTGAATATAATGATATTGTGTCAAGAAATTGGGCAATACGCATGAAACGCAAAAATAATCAGAGTGGCGAATTTACAAATATTGACTATTCTGGTAAAATTGCAGAATGTTCGACACATGACATTTGTATAAAATATGATGCGTCAGAACCATTATATTATACGCAATTATTCGCAAATGTTGGAATCGGTGAATATTACCTGCATAAATTAAATGTCATAAACGCAGTTGCAAATGAATTGATTGAACAGCGTGCAATGTGGTATCAGGAAATATATCCGCATTGTAATATGGTCCAAGGTGATTTTACAGACGACGCAATATTTGATGAATTGGTAAAATTACATCATGAAAAAGGCTGTAAAATGGTTTTGGCAAGTCCTGTTTGTCAGCCTTTTAGTAAAGCAGGTAAAAAGAATTATAATTCAGCAGAAGCAAAATTGTTTTTACGGACTTTGGAATTTATTCATGCTGTGGATGATTCAAATCAGTTCGTCATGATTGAAAATGTTCCAGAATTTCTGAACGCATGTCCAGATATACTGATAGGGACACAATATAAAAATATTGCTGAATATATTAAATGTGATTTGGAATCATTGGGATATATCGTAAATCTTGGCATTTTAAACGCTGCAGATTATGGAACGTGTCAGTCAAGAGAAAGAGCAATTATTACAGCTGCTAAATCTGGACTTTGGAAATTTCCTGTTCCGGACAAACGCAGAATGATGTTGTGGGAATGTATCGGCGATTTACCTTCAATTGAAGCAGGTGAAGATAGCGGAATACCGTATCATATTGCAGAACGTTTACCAGAATGTCAGGTTGAAGTGTTAAAACATACACCAACAGGATGTTCTGCACATAACAATCAAGCCGAATGGAAACCAAAAAATGTTGATGGAAGTTTTAGTAATTCATCATTTAAATCAAGTTTTGGTCGTAAATTCTGGGACAGACCATGTAACACCATAACAACACAAAGTGATAATTTGACTGCAAACAGAACAATACATCCGGGACGTCCGTTATCTGATGGCACATATTCGGATGCGCGTTGTCTAACATTGTTGGAATT
The DNA here is from genome assembly GCA_024402765.1 of Alphaproteobacteria bacterium. Lineage (GTDB taxonomy): Bacteria > Pseudomonadota > Alphaproteobacteria > Rs-D84 > Rs-D84 > Enterousia. The sequence goes on along the minus strand of JAKSTC010000004.1, from coordinate 10,474 downwards.
ATTACGCGTGACAGGCTTGCCTGACGATTATTCAATACCAACATGGGCCGGTAATACTTTGATTCGAGAAGTTATTGGTGAAGCTTTTATGCCTAAATTGGTTAAAAGGCTGATTGAAATGTTGCCAGAAGCAAATTAACAACTTCGTGCCCTTCGGGGCAAGAAGTTTGTTTTATTCACTATTAATAAAAAGGATATAAAAATGACAGAAGTAAGAATTGATGATAATTGTCCAGATTTGGATGAAAATTATTATGAAGCATTATCTGAACATCAAGAAATAGATGTAGAAAATGGTCCAGAAACAGAAATAGAAGATGATTTATCGTTTATGGAAACAGATATAGATGCACCAAAAGAAGAAAAACATCAAACAAAACAAATAGATATGCCTTGGTTAATGGATATTATAAAAAAAGATGAACAGAATAAAGAAAAAGCAGAAAAAGAACTCAAAGCACGATATACATTTGATGACTTGGTTGCAGAATTATTGACCAACCAAATAAAAGAATTAGGAAATAAATTTATAGGTTGGAATAAATTTGACATATCTTGTGATACGGTAAAAAAATTCATAAAACCATTAACATGTGACGAACAAGATATGTTTATACAAAGGATGACATATTTTCCTAATTACAATGAACTTTTTTATCCTTTTCAATTTTGCAATTTTTGCAATATGCCGAATTTTGTGCGTAAAGATTTTATTAATTTGTTTTTAGAATATAAAAATACTTTTAAAGAATCTTATCCTTCCGTAGAATCTCTCAATCATGCAGCAAAAATTATAGCTGCACCATACAAAAAGTTAGAAGGAGCAGATAAAAAGGTTATTGAAATAAAGAACGAAGGTACTTATCAGCAGGATGATGCTTATTATTATTATAGTGGTGATTTTGACTTAACATTGCTTACTATGGCCGCAGAAAAAGAATATTTTCATTCTCATCCACGTTATTTTGCTAATAAATATGATGAATATGATAGTTTAAATAACACAATTCTTGTTGTTGATTATCTTTGTAGACACGACGAACTAGTCATGATGTTGGAAAAGTTGAAATTATTACGAGACAAGACAAGAAAAGAACTACGTTTGCCAAATGGTGAAGATGTTGGTTTCTAATGATATAGACCGTCTGTTATGGCGGTCTTTGTTCACAAAAAATAACAATTTAGAAATTTTTTTAACGAAGTTTTGTAAAAAAATGCGTTCTATTGTTTGAGTTGTATATTTGAATCTTGTGGGCTGTGAATCGCCACAAAAGCAGAATATGCCTGGAACAAATAAAGTCAGGGTCAATAAAAATTGCTCTGTAATCTTTTATACCTTAAATAAAAATAGGATAATAAAAATGACAACTAGTTTAATATTTAATAAAAATAATACCTTTGATGTTCAACAATCTTTGATATCTTGGTTTAGTTCTTTTAATCCACAATATTTTATTTCTATCCAATTTCCAAAGCATTTACGTAATAATAATTTAGATACAACAAATAAAAAATTATTAAAAATAATGCGTGCCTTTGAAATAGACCTTTTAGGCAGGCATTGGAATCGCAAACATATTCCTTTCATTGCTGTTGCAGAAAAAGGCAAATCAACACATTGGCACTATCATATCTTAATTTATGATTGCCCCTTTAATTTTTTTCAAGTACAACTTATTTTTCATAATATTGTGGACAAGTACAATTTAACCAAAGAGACAATAGATGTTCGGCCTATTATTACATCAGGTGTCAATTCGTATACGTCCAAAGAATTCAAAGCAGACATCAAGAACCATTTTGACTCAGACCGTATAATCACATCTGAAATCTTATTTAACTTGTCGTCTAAGTCAAAAAAACGTATCTAAAAATCACAGAAACACACCGTAGAATGCTCCAAATTGTAAAATTGATAAATTACACATCAGTCAGATTTGGAGCAATTCTAGACCAATTTAAGACAACGTAATTAAAAACCACCATTTTTTATCATGGTGGTTCTTTTTTCTACTTCCCAAATAAAACTCTACCTGTATCGTCATAAACCCATATTGTCCCAGAATTACTTTTAACGCTTATCGTATTGCCGGTATATCCTATTAACACACCACTTTTGCTAAAAATTACAGAACCTTTTTCATTATAAACCCATACATTATTACCTCTCTGTTTTGCTAGTGCTATCATTGTTCATCCTTAAATTTTTTATTAACTATATGATTTAAATAGTAATCAATATTCATCAGCGCGCATAACAGTTAAAACCCTGGTTGTTATATTATCGTCACTAGGGTCATCAGATACGCATTCCAATGAATTATCATAATAATCTATCTTAAAAAAGTATTTCAATTCGCTGTGTTCTATCATCCCAAAATCGTGTTCTTGGTAAACATCGTTCCCAGCATTGAAATTATTGAACAGTTTAACCTTTATCAAGATTCGCAACTGTTCATCAAACGGTAAATTTGAAACATCCTGCGTCAAAATCACTCTATCTTTACCAGAATTAAATATGTTCTGACGCAGTTTATCGTTTAATATTGCAATCTTGTTCATTATGCAGCCTGTGATTCCATAACGAACTTATTGAACTGACGTAATCCACATCTAACAGCACGAGATTTCATACGACCACGGACAAAATATTCACCGCCATCAATATATTTTGGTAATACATCAGATATAGATTCAGCAAGTTCATCTATTGTTTTACCTTCCCACTGACAGACATATCTAACACCAGTTAAATAATCGAACACTGTGGATGGTTGATTATTACCAGTAAACAGTTTATATCCATTGTTAATTAACCAATTTTTAAAGTTTTTTGTCATGATTTATACCTCTTTGTTTATCATTACAGGTATAATCCTACTGTGTAAAAACTGCTTTGCACACAAAAAAAACGCAGAATTTAGCCATTTTTACTATTTAAACGAGATAGCAAATAATAAACTATTTGATTTAAATAGGTTATAATGCTCTTTATGCCAGTATGCTAAAATACAATGAAAATATCGACATTCAAACCGTTTTGTTGTTTTGTTTTACAATTTGTGATATAATACGGGTAAATCAGCGGACATTTTGTCGGCTGTTTTTTTATTGTCCTGGCTTTGCGCTGGGGCTTTTTTTTGTTATAACAAAGGAGTTTTTTTATGCAAAAAGTATCGTATATGGGGAACGGCTCAACAACAGAATTTTATTTTAACTTCCCCTTTTTTGAAAACAGTAATGTTGTTGTTACTGTGAACAATGAACCTGCAACGGGTTACTATATAGTCGGAACATCGGGCGGTATGGACGCAGATATTCCATATATCGGTGGTAAAGTGGTATTTGAAACCGCGCCAACATCAATTGATAGTATCACAATTGCACGACAGTTACCATTGGAACGCATTGTAGACTATCAACCATTGTCCAAAATAGACCCAACCACACTAAATCAAGATTTGAATTACTTGATGGAGGTTATAAAGGATCGCAAAGATGAATTGGCGGATTTAACAACAAAATACACAGAAATTGCGGATAAAGAGTCCACAGAGATAATTTTATCACGTATAACGGCAATTCACGAAGAAATTGTTGATATAGATGCAAAAATAAGGGCATTGGGCGATATTGGCACCCTGGAACAGCGCGTAACCGACCTGACCACCACCGTTGGCGGACACACGACATCGATTAGTGCTTTAGATACCACCGTTGACGGACATACGACATCTATTAACGGTCTGGATACACGAACAACCGGCATGATAGATTATGTAATTGAAAGCCAAAACCCAACCCCAGAAAACAATTATACATGGTATCGGAAATACAAATCCGGCTGGGTTGAACAAGGTGGTAAATCAACTTTACCATCCGGTTCTTGCACAGTAACATTTCCAATCGAGATGGCAAATACACAATATAATATATCTGTAGCACCAGGTATAGTACCAGTAAACACAGCTGTTACATGTCGTAAATGCACATCAAAAGCAACAACATCTATGATTATATTTGGGACATATGCATCTGGTGGTGGTACCGATTATGACGGAGGCGATGTAATATGGGAAATTAAGGGGTTGGCTATATAATTCCTTATATTATACCTATCATTATATAAATCAAAATATATACTCTACTTATTTTTAGCGGGCACGCCCATAATCCTGCCCGCTGAAAATGATTTTGTAACCACTGCGCCTGCGGCCACAAATACACCTTCTGTTTGTCCCAAAACGACATGTGGTATTAAACAACTATGAATACCCATAAAAGTAAAATCATACAAATGGCACCACCCTGCAACATCACAACCAGGGGATACTGTCACAAAATTTTTTATAACACTATCGTGGCTAATTGTAGAATTAATACCAATAACACAATAATTTCCAATTTGAACATCCGATGTAATCACAACCCTTGGCTGAATAATTGTACCTATCCCAATAGTTGTGTTTTTACCAAGAAAAGCGGATGGGTGTATTAAAGACACAAAAGAACCACCTTTGTTTTTTATAATATCAATATATTTTTTTCTAACATAAGGTTCGCCCAAACAACAAATAAAAACATCATCTGGTTGAATAACATAATTTTCAACATCAGAAACAATTGATGGATAATCATCGTATTCATCTAAAATATCTGCACGCGAATCTAAGAAGCCCTTTACAACTAAATTTGGGTTCGCATCTTTTGCCCAAGAAGCAACCTCTCTTCCCAATGCACTGGCACCTATAATTATTAAATTTTTCATTTTATTACCCCTATAATCAATAAAATTAAACCAACAATAACCACCTGTTCTATGACAGCAAGAGCCAACAGTCTGTTCCTTTGATGTTTGTATTTTTTTAATTTTTTTGCATTACCAATATTTTCATTATAATCGCTGACACAGTTATCAACAATATCTGGGAATTCATCAACCAAAGTTGTTATTTTCTCCCAATTTTTGGTTCGCAGGAATACTTTTAAGGCCTTGGACAATAAATATGATTTACCATCTGACTTATCAACATTAAATCTATTTTCAACCGCTTGATAAAAATGCAGATGTGGAATAGTGCATTTAGAGAACCAATCATCACTTTCCATCGCCCCGGTCCAAATGCCACCGGCATTTCTGCGATAAACACTCATAATATCTGGAATAAAACCAATTTTGCCGTTACCAGTTTGCAACAAATGCATCATCCAATCACCCGGCAAGAAAGATTGCTTTGGCCATTCGTTTGACATATCGTGCCAACGATACATCACAGAATTAGTTTGAATAAAATTGCATTTCAACAAATCTGAAAGGTTTAAAACATCTTTATTAAACCGCTGTTTTTTTGTTGGGTAAATATAGTCTGGTGCTCTTTTATCATCCCAAATAACCTGAACAGGATGAAAACACACATTAAAATCAGGATGCGCGTCTAAAAAATCAACCTGTTTTTGCAGTTTATGTTCATCTGTCCAATAATCATCGCCCTCATTCACCGCAACATATTTTCCACGAATACGTGGCCATTGAAATTTTTGACCAATTTTTACCCCACGCGACCATTGGTTTTCTGTCTGATATATTGGTTTAATAATATCTGGATATTTCTTTTCATATTCACGAATAATGTCGGTGGTTCCATCAGTCGACGCATCATCATGAATTATAACTTCAAATGGGAAATTCGTTTTCTGCATAACAAAACCATCCAAAGCATCACGAATAAACTTTCCATGATTATAGGTAATACATAAAATAGAAACTTTTGGATTCATTTTGGTTCCATTAAATTTTGTTTTAGAAATTTGATAATCGCATTTGCACGATTTTTCGGGTTTAAAATTTTAAATGTTTTTTCAGCTCCATTTCTTCCGATTTTATATAAATGTGATATGTTTTCAATTAAGGGTTCTATTTTTGATAATATATCTTTTTCCTCAGGACGAATTATTATTAATTCTTCACCGTCAATATAATTACCTTGATTATTTTTTAGTTCATCGGTTAACATTAATACAACCCCAAAGCACATAGCGTCTAAACCTAGTGGAAAACCATCAAAATTTCCTTCAAATAGTTTAAAAGGACGATTGGGTGACAAACAAATGTCCATCCCAGAATAAAAACTCTGTAATTGTTTAGCATCTAACAAACCATGAAAATAAATTTTGCTTTCTAAACTATCAATTGGGATATCGTTAGCATCAAAATTTCCAACAACATGAAACCGTATAAAATCATATTTTAAAACCAATTTTTTAGCCACCTTGATAAACAAATCATAGCCCTTATCTACCCCTTTTGGTGAATATTTATATGCAACAAAGCAAATATCTAATGTTGGTTTATCTTTCGGATAACATATTTTTTTACCAACATCATTGGGCAGGAATTGTAAATATCCACCAAACTGATACAAGATTTTATCTTTTGTAACAAATTTCTTATCGATAATGTATTGGCATGTTATTGGTTGCGTACAAACAACACCCCTAAAACAAGGACTTTGAAATACTTTTTTTAACATTGCATCAGACGAAGCATTGTTTAAACCAAAACCACCACCAGGATATAAAACAAATACAAAAGGTATATTGTTTTTTTCGTAAAAAGGTAAAAGAGTATATGTTGTGCATAAAAAAATAGAATAAGCCAAATCAAAAGAATAAGCTTTTTGTGTGTTGAGCCAATAAAGTCTGCCTTTGTTTTGAGGAACCTTTAATAGATATGCTTTTTTATTCTTTTTCCATAACCTATATTGCTGACCATAAGCATGCTCAAACCATGCATCTGAGCCAGGGTAAGTTTTTGACATGGTCCATATATTTGCATTTGGCATAGAATCTAAAATTAAGTTAAATTCATAATTACGAAAGCCGCAAGGATTTGGATTAGGTATAGAATCGTCAACAATTGCTACGCAACAACTTCCTTTTATTCTCTTACGTTTAAAATGTTTAAAGATTTTTTTAATAAATAACAATCTTTTATCCTTTTTTAGCGACTAATTTATACATGATATTTACTTTTTAATTTATGTCTTAAATTTCTAAACGGAATTAAACGCATTGCAAATCTTAACAAACCATTTTTTATCATAAAATCAAATGGTAAGTTTAGTTTATACACTCTTAAAATATCTGATAACACTTTCGTGTCTGGAGCATAATCAGGTACATTGCTATCTAAACTTTTATAATTTGATTTAATCCAAGTTATATGTTCGTTAACAGTATTGGTTATTATTTCACCATGATCTAAATTGTGGTCAGGCGAAACATATAACAAATCAATGTTTTTAAAAACACCACGCGCCTTGTTCCATAATTTTATTAAAGAAGTATTATTATACTTTGATTTGGATACAGATGGTATTTCTATAAATACAACTAAAGTTTTTTTAGATTTAGAGATATTATCTAATGTCCTTGTTATTCTACGTGAATATTTTTCTGAAACTGCTGGAAAGGTTTCATCTAAATCTTTACCCACTGCAAAATCATGGTTAAAAGTTAAATCGTTATAAGAATTATGATATGCATCACAATAAATGCTTCTTTCTGAAAATGTATATGATAAATCTTGTTTTTCTAAAAATCTTTCAAATTTAGCAGTCAAAATTTTTACCCTACCTTCTAAATCACTACCAAACAACCAATCAAACGGATAACTGGCAAACTGCAATTTTGCTGCGCGTAACGCCGATGTGCAAGAACATGCAGCACCCAAAGAAAAAATAAAATCATATTTATTTTTCATTCTACAACACCCTTGATTATATCCGCTATTCTGCATACATCTTTATCCGACAAACCCACATACAACGGCAAACACGCTATACGCAATGCGATATCTTCGGATATTGGACAACTTTCCCCCTGAACATACGGTAATTTATTCAAACTGGGATAAAAGTATCTGCGCGGATAAATATCATTTTCATTCAGTGCCTTAAACACGTCTAATAACTCTTGTTCGTTTTTGAATACGACCGGATAATACGCATAATTATATTCCAGCCCAGATTGTTGTTGTGGACGCAAAACACAACCCTGCAATTCTGAATCATACAAATCAGATATGTGTTTGCGTTCCTGTATAATCTGATTTATATACGGAAAATTCGCCAACCCCATTGCCGCATGGAATTCAGATTGTTTCGCGTTTATACCCAACATATAATGATTGTCACCTTGATGTCCAAAACGTTTTTGTAATTCCATTTTGTCTGACACTGTTTTATCATGAACGATACAACAACCACCCTCTATTGTATGAAAGAGTTTTGTTGCATGAAACGAACATGTGGATATATCGCCATATGACAACAAAGATCTACCCTTATACTTACTGCCAAATGCATGTGCACCATCATAAATAACTTTTAAATTATGCTTTTTGGCTATTTGTTCTATTTTTTCAACATCACAGGCATAACCAAACACATGAACCGCCATAATAGCACGTGTTTGTGGTGTAATTGCGTTTTCAATTTTATTAACATCAATTGTAAAATTATTTGGTTCTATATCAACAAACACCGGTTTACAACGTTGCCATAATATAGACGATGTTGTCGCAACATATGAAAACGGGGTGGTGATTATTTCCACATCATTTATATCCAGCGCAGATAATGCAAGTTGTAATGCAACCGTCCCATTGGTCAGGTAATGAAAATTATTCACACCCAAATATTCAGACAGTTTTGTTTGTAATTCTTGGACATTTGGTCCCTGATTGGTTAAAATGGCATTTTCAAAAATTCTTTGAACATATTTGTTGTATTCTGACAACGGCGGCATAAAAGATTTCGTTACATAAATCATAGCATCAATCTTTAATAGTATGTTTCATAATTTTAAGCATTTTAATAAAACCAAACGCAAACACATGATAAGAATCTTTGTTGTTATAAGTTATTTTTAATAGTGGTATTCCAAATAATTTTATTTGGTATATTGTTTTGTATATCAATTCGTCACAATATGGGGCAAGCAGATCAGTCATATTTTTGTTTGTGCGAATAATGTATTGTTGAATTTTTTGTATAAAATCTGTTTCAATGCTAAATTGGTATAAAAATTCAATGTTTTTTAACGCTGATATTGCTGCTTTTTTAAGAAAAGGAAAATTATTTTTTAATAGCTCAATAGGGTTTTGATACACATCGTGTTTCCCTTCTATGGAATTGTGATGATAGGCACACATTTCATAACCGTTTTGTAGAATAATCCTGGAAAGGCGCACTTCATAATGTAATATTACACCATGTTTGTATTGTTGGTGTATAACAGACATAAAAAAGTCTTTTATAAAACTTTTTAAAGCAAGTTTTTTAGACATTCCCACAAACCAAGATTGTATATGAATAGGATTTTCTGCAGATTCATAACTTGTCATACCTATTAAATCTTTTTTTGAAGATTCCAATTTTGTTAAAATCGGTTTTATATCCCATAATGGTCCATACACAGAATCATTTACCAGATACACCCAATCGTATTTATCCAAAACTTTATTATTATATGCCCACATATAACCGCGTTTGTACGAACCAAAATCATATTGATTATGACGCGCCAATTCGGTATGTAATATATTTTTGATTCTTTGTAATTTTGTTGTATCATTAACGTCACAATCCATTACTAACACAATATCACCCAGTTTTGATAACTCGGTTAAATAATACACCAATGTGTCATCAATTATGCCGTCCTTATCGTATCCAGCAAATATAAATAAACGTTTTGACATCACTTCCACCTAATCTTAAATACAGGTATAAATTCAAACAGATATACCCAATTGTTTTTTATCTTTAACAACGGTATTTTCCCGAATAGACGTAATCTAAAATTAGTGCTTTTTCCCTGGCGCTCGAATGCTTTTCTATATTCTGGGAAATGATTTATAATATCTAATTGAATAGCACGATGCATCGCTTTCATTTTATCCCTCTGTTTATTTGTTGTTTGTTCAAGAAAAGTTCGGTATTTAACCAACACATCTTGAATATTATAAAAATGCGTTATCATCATTAAACGTGTCCATAAACGATAATCTTCAGCAGGGCTATAAAATGCTTCATATTCAATATCATTATCGATCAGTACACTTTTACGTATCATTGCGGCAGTATGGGCAACATAACAATTTTCTGTCAGAAATATTTTTATGTCTACGTCATATTCTGGTTTTTTTACTATTTCGTTTTGTTCGCCAAAATGTTGCAACCAACCACTTACCACACCCACATCCGGATTAGCATCCAGATATGCAACTTCTTGCTCTAATCTGGTTGGCACAGAAATGTCATCGTGGTCAAATATTGCCAAATATTCACCACGCGCCATTTTCAATAATTTATTACGACTGGGGGTAATACCCAGGTTTTTGTCATTTTTAGAATGTTTTATGCGTTTGTCGCGCGATGCATATTCCAGAACAATTTTTTCAATTTCTTTA
>JAKSTC010000003.1 GCA_024402765.1 Alphaproteobacteria bacterium | reverse complement strand
AATGCACCGGTATATTTACATCTGCGGACAAGGCATCTGTGCATTTAAAAGCGGGCGCAAAACGCGTTTTGGTATCTGCACCATCGGCGGGGGCGGATGCAACAATCGTTTATGGCGTTAATCAAGACACACTCAAAAAATCATATAAAATCATTTCAAATGCATCATGCACAACGAATTGTTTGGCACCAATCGTAAAAGTTCTTAACGAAAAGTTTGGTATTATTGATGGTTGGATGACAACGGTTCATTCATACACTGGCGATCAACAATTATTGGACAAGGTGCACAAAGACCCACGTCGCGCACGCGCCGCGGCACTGTCCATGATTCCGACCAGCACCGGTGCCGCCAAGGCAATCGGTTTGGTCCTGCCTGAATTGGCGGGAAAATTGGATGGCATTGCGATACGCGTTCCAACCCCAGATGTTTCCATTGTGGAATTGGTTGTTAATGTTGAAAAGGTGGCATCAGTTGAATCTGTGAACAACATTATGAAACGCGCAAAGTCAGAAATACTCGGCTATAACGATGCGCCATTGGTGTCAATTGATTTCACACACGATTCACACAGTTCTATATTTGATGCAACCGAAACGCGTGTTATTGACGGGCACCTGATTCATGTAACCGCATGGTATGATAACGAATGGGGCTTTTCAAACCGCATGTGTGATACCGCCGTCGCAATCGGAAAGTTAATATAAGAAAACCACCGCCAAATGGCGGTGTTTGTTTTTACGTTGTGCCCCCCCTTGTCATTGCGAGCGGATGCGAAGCAATCCAGTTTTTTGTCATTGCGGACTTGGTCCGCAATAGGGCTAAAGAATTACAATATTTATCACAAAATCGATGTTTGTTATAAAGGATGAAAAACGCAGAATATAACCCCAAAACAAACTTTGCGACACAGTTTTTAAAGACCCTATTGCGGACCAAGTCCGCAATGACAAAAAGTAAAGTGTTGTGCTGTGGAGTTTTCTTTTATTGCGGACGGTTGTCATCCCGATGAAAATCGGGACCGCAATGACAAAAACTAAAGTGTTATGCTGTGGAATTTTCTTTTATTGCGGACGCTTGTCATCCCGATGAAAATCGGGACCGCAATGACAAAAATTATTGTCGTTCATAAACATCTGCACAATATTTTACACCATCCAACATTGTGCAGAGTCCATGTTCAGTGCGTTTTCCAACCGGCATATAAATATAATGTTCCCCAACATGTAAAATTCTTGCACAATCACTAAGTTCTTTGGACCCAACCGGTGAAAAAGTGTGTTCGGGACATGGTGTACACTCTTCATTTCCGGCATTTGGTTTATATGTATTTGCAGGGCATGATGTACAAATGATATCACCGTTTTCATCTGTGACAAACCTTTGCGTAAGCTCTACTTCTGGACCTGCTATAAATTCACCTGTTCCTTGGTTATAATAAAATTTACCTTCTACTTTATCGAGCATACAAGGTATATTGTTTACATCAAGAACAGGGATAAAGTCACGAACAAGAACATCATTGTCCCAAATTTTAGATTTGTAAATTCTAAGATTTCCAACTTGTATATTTGATTGATTAATGTTAAAAATATATAAAGTAGTATTTGTTTGAAAATTATTAGTTGTGTTGAAATACCCTTGTGGAACACCGTCTAACCTGATGCTATTTTTGTCTGTTTCTATTGTATATTTATTGTTTAAAAAACATTTATTATCAGGAAATTGCAATTCTTTATTACCAAATCTATTTGTTCGACTCATACCAGAAGCAATAGGAATAAGAATAGTTATTACTTGAGTGCTGTTAATCATACTTCCACCAATTATTGCAGAATTATAGTCTGACGAACCTCGTGTTGGTTCAAACTCAACAAAGAATCTCGTATTTAAGTTTCCTTCGAATTCTGTGTCGATATACTGTGTTCCGGTGGATTCGATATATTCCAATTGGACGTATCTTGTCAGTTCATATCCAATCGGGCATTTGGTGTCGGCGATAGCGGTCCAACAAAACACACACGATAAAAACATAAAAACTATTCGCCGAAACAACATATACAACTCTCCTTTTTCTCTTTGGGGTGGCGTATAAATGCGTGGAAATACGCCACCAAAAAAACCACCGATTTGTGTCGAGTGGTTGGAGTTTGACAACAATTATAAAGAAATTGCGTGGTTTATTGGGTATTCACCACACTCCAACCCATGTTGGAGGATTTTTTCGCCGTAATCGACGCTGTATAAAGGGTTGTCAAGCCCAACAACAGAACACCTGTTATCATAGCACAGTATAACAAAATATCTTTTTATCACGCAATAAAAAAATCTGATTTTTTTATTTAGTATAGAAAAATTCTACAAATTGCCGAATGGTCGTATGTGTGGCAACCAATACTTTGGCAATCGTTTCGGTTGAAACCCAGCGCGGTTGACCCACAGGCGAGGTGCGTTTGCTTTTGTTAAATATTGTCGCGTCCAGACCGCTTAACCGTGCAAGTCCCGAACATGTTGTATGTTGTGATTCTGCTAATTTATCTATGGCATGCCATAATTGTTCATGTAACATTTATTACCCCCTTGGTTTTACAGGGTAATTATAGCCATTTTTTCTTAAAAATCAGAAACAATTCCCGCTATACGCGATTTTAGTCCTATAAATCAGAAGAAAATCAAATTTTGCCCTATTCTATTCTTTGCTGTGCAAACGGGTATATTTTGTGATATAATAACATTATTATAACACAAGGAAGGCAGATATGAAAGTAGCAATTATTGGTGTCGGTTCGGTTGGTTCTGCGGTCGCAACCGCAATCAAAAATACAGGCTTAATAAATGAAATTGTTTTGTTTGACCGGGACGGCGTTCGTGCACGCGCTGCTGCCGAAGATTTAGGACATGCATCTGCATTTGACCGCGATGTTAAAATATCCGCGGTTAGTAATTATCGCGGACTAAAAGGTTCTGATATCGTTGTAATTTCTGCGGGCGCAAATCAAAAACCGGGGCAATCACGTCCTGAATTGATGCAGGCAAATGCCAATGTTATTAATGATATCATTTCACACCTAATGCCGAATATTAACCCACAAAAAGTTATTTTAATAGTTGTGACAAACCCACTAGATTCATTGGTTATGTTAACCCAGAAATTATCTGGCATCAGCCCTGAACGCGTTATCGGCACCGGCACAATGTTAGATTCCGCACGTCTGCGCACTATATTGGCACATCAATTTGGTATTTCAAAGCAATCTGTGGATGCGTATGTGTTGGGCGAACACGGTGATACCAGTATTATAAACTGGTCATCTGCAACAATTGGTGGAATCGCATTAAATGATTTTTGCAAACAGGTCAAAATACCACTATCACAGGCAACCAAAAACACCATTTTACATCGCGTTCATGGTGCCGCCGCTGAAATAATCAAGGGTCGTGGTGCAACATGGGACGGAATTGCCGCCGCTGTTGCCGACCTGGTTCGTTGTATTGCACATGATGAAAGGCGCATTTTAACGGTCAGCATTGTATCACGTGGGGTCGCACTATCCCTGCCCCGTATTGTTGGGGGGGCGGGTGTCGTTGCAACACTTAACCCCAAAATGACTGCATCTGAATCATCAGACCTGCACAAGAGTATTCAAGCGATATCAAAAACCTTTAAGCCATTCAATAAAATCGGATAACATTCGTATTTATTCTGGCGATTTTGTGTTGTATAATCTGTATAAGGTATAGGGAGAGGAACAGATTATATGCAATACGATATTCGTTACACTTTATATCCGAATGGTTTGGGCTTTTACGCAGAATGCAACGGGCAACATGTTGGTGAAATAACTTTTGCCACACTCGGTTTTAACAAAATGATTATTGATTATACAGAGGTTGTATCAGAGTTCAGACACCAAGCAATCGGATTAAACCTGGTTCGTTGTGTCGCAAACCTAGCACGCACAAAAAATCGTAAAATTATGCCATTGTGTCCTTTTGCACGCGCAATGTTTAATCGTTATTCTGAATTTGATGACGTCAGAATATCACACTAAAAAAATGTCTTGCACCAAATGAAATTGCTTTTTATAATTACTCTGCTTACAAAAAAGGAGAAATTTATGAAAAAGTGTTCTATTCTTGGAATTATCGCAAGTTTGGGTTTAATTTGTGCGGCAAATGCTGCAGACATATCAATTTATTACTCACCAACATGTCCGCATTGTCATCATGCTCGTGACTTTTTTAGAAATAATTTGATATATGAATTTCCATCTATAAAAATTTCAGAAGTTAATGTTACACAATCTGAAAACCAAGGTGTGTTTATGGACACATTGAAAAAATGTGAATATGAATCTGGTGGTGTTCCTGTTATTGTTATTGGTGAAAAATGTTTTCAGGGTTATGCTGATTATATGCAAACTGAATTACGTGATGCAGTTGCTATTGATTTAACGGATACAGAAAAACAATTTGCAACCGATGTCCAAGAAAAAATGAAAACAGATGCTGATAAATATCGTTCAGAGAATTCTGACAAAGTTGCAAAGATTTCTGAATATGTTTCAGAATCAAAAAAAAAAGTAATACAATAAATGACAATTTAACAAATAACAACTCAACAATCTGGTTATATGGATTGTTGGGTTTATTGGTGGTTGGATTTGGAATTGTATTATTGAGAAAACCAAAATAACTAAGGCGTAATCATGTTTGACTTAACCATTCTTGATTATATTTATATTGTCCTAATCTTGGGATCCACAATATGGGCAACTATTCGTGGCGGTGTTTATGAAACGATTGCAACAATGTCATGGGTGGCTGCCGCGGTTGCTGCGCGTTTTGCATCACCATGGTTGGACAAATTATTACAAGGTTGGTTTAAATTATCTGAATCAACCGTTGGAACATTGGTTGCGTCTTACTTTATAGTATTTTTTGTTATATTAATATTAACCAGTTTTATAAATCAGAAACTACGCGAAAAAATTCAACACAGCATACTAAATATAACCGATAAAACACTTGGTGTAATATTTGGTATTGTTCGTGGGGTGGTTGTTATGGGGTTATTATATTGGTTAATGTTGTGGTATTATTCCGACACACCCACATTACCAGTATGGCTTGAAAATGCACGCACACGTCCAATTATGCAAATGACTGCGGTGAAGATAAATGATTGGTTTATATCTGGCAATGACAATAAGTTATTACAACGAGATGTCGCTGGAACCAAGGAAGCGATGAAAATATATCAGAATTTAATTAACCCTGCTGTAAAGAATGAAAAATCGAATTCTGAAAATTCTGATGATACTGGTTATAAGGCGTCTGAACGCACCGCATTAGAAAATCAGTTGTTACAAATTGAAACTTCTGCCGCCGCAGAGGAGGCATTCGAAGCAGAACGCGCGGAGGAGAAGAAAATCAACAGCCAACAGAATAAAAGATAAACAAAAAACACCGCCCATTCGGGCGGTTTAGTTTTATTTAGACAACTTGCATATTATTTCATCAAGTTCTTTTTTCCAATTTGCGATTGCAATGGATGTTGGTAATATTGATGTATCATAATTATTAACACGATACTTCATTTCTATCGCATCTTGTTGCAGATTTTTCCCAGATATAATCATACGAATTGGTGCAGCAATCAAATCTGCATCAGCAAATTTTTCACCTGCACGCACATCACGTGTATCAAGCAAAACTTCTGTACCACATGACTTTAATTGTTCATATAATTCATTTGCCAATTTAACACATTTTCCATCCGCATCAGGCAATGCAATTATTTCAACTTTAAATGGTGCTGTCGCCATATTCCAAATTGGTCCCTTATCATCAGCACTTTCTTCCATAATTGCCGCCATAGTCCGTCCGACACCAATTCCATAGCATCCCATAATAGGATTCTGGCTGGTGCCATCTGGCGCCGTATATGTTAATTCCATTGATTTAGAATATTTTGTCCCCAGTTGGAATATATTACCAATTTCAATACCGCGAACCTTGCGCATTTTTTTACCACACTTTGGGCATATTTCTGTATCGCCGTCAACAACTTCTTTGTTTGCGTTAAAACCACAATCACACAAATAAATTGTATCTTCGCCCATATCATTAACCAATTGAAATTCATGTGCAACACTGCCACCCATATCGCCAGTTGATGACAAAACATGAACAAAATTCTTTAACCCACAACGTGCAAAGATTTTATTATACGCATCTAAACAACGATTATAATATTTTTCCAAATCTTCGACACTGTTATGGAAAGAATAAGCATCCTTCATTATAAATTCACGCGTACGAACCAACCCCGCACGAACACGTAATTCATCACGAAACTTGGTCTGTATCTGATACACCATAAAAGGTAATTGACGATATGTTTCCAAAACACTTTTAACAAAATCAACAACAACTTCTTCATGTGTTGGATTCAAAACATAATCAGCACCTGCACGCGACTTAAATTTTGTTAAAACATCAACCTTGTCATAACGACCACTTTGACGCCACAAATCAGCACCACTAACCACGGGCATTAAGATTTCTTGACCGTCAATATTATCCATTTCTTGGCGTATAATATTTTCAATATTTTTAACAACACGCCAACCAAGTGGCGATAGAGTGTATCCACCCTGAAATGTTTGATATATATATCCACCCTTAAGCGCGATTTTATGCCCATGCGTTGTTGCACCCGCGACATCACCAATTAAACGTTTAACGCATAAATTTTCAATTTTCATTTTTACTTCTCTTTATATTTTTTGTCTTTTAATTCCATATATTTATCTGAAACGATTGTATGCAGTTTCATTGCTATTTCTTTTCTGTCCGTATTTTTCCCCAAACGGGGCACTGGCAATACAGTTATATCAATCAAGAAACCACCCAAAACCATTATATGAAAAATCTGACCAAATGCACTGCGTTCTCTTTCGCAAAGGGGTCCCATATCTTGCTTTGCATTATCAAAATAACCAAAATGATTTGCCATGTCCACGTCAGAAATAACATCACCATTACGATAACGATAATTCATAACAATCGGTTGAATTGTTAATTTCGGATTATCTTCAATAATATTAAATAATGTGCTTTTGAATTCCTTAACATAGGCACCATTGGTCGTTGTCCCCTCAGGAAACAAAAACATTGGGTAATCTGCATTTTGCATTTGTTTACGCACCACGTTTAACGCCTCAAGCGCATGCGATGGACGGCGGTCAACAAATATCACACCAAACTTTTTTGCAATCCAGCCAACCAATGGGTAAGAGGCAATATCAATCTTGCCAAAAAAGGACGCATTAAACGCAATTGGCATAGACATAAATTCAAATACAGATATATGATTACATACGCACAACAACGGACGTTTGTCAGATAGTGTTCCTTTAACACGAACGCGAACACCGGTCCAGAAAGCCACCGTTTGCATAAAAAACTTCATATACCTAACCGAAAATTTACCAACCGGTATCACACACAATATTGGCAGATGCAACAGCACCGTTATCCAAAATAAAATAAATTTGAATACCGCAAGTGATGTATTAAAAAAATTCTGTTTGCGTGGTTTTGTCATTCCTTATCTTCTTCTGATGGGGCATCTTGGACAAATTCTGCATCCGCCGCATCTTCGCGTAATAAGAAATCAAAGAACGACCGCACAACTTTTATTGCACCAGTCGCAGGAGACATCAACACCCGTGTCAAAGTATGCAACGGACCATTTTTTATATCAAATTTATCAAAAGCGTTTTCACTACCCGCGAAATGTTTCTGGTATGTTTTATCGATATTTTTTGTTTGAACCATAACAAAAATATCATAAGAGCCAAAATCTTTATCAACGAAAACGCCACGGCCAAAAGTTGCCCCCAAACGCAAATACCCCTTTATCAAAGGAGTCATTTGTTTTTTTGCAATTTCTTCATCAACAAAAGCGCGTGGCAAAATATTCATTTGCGACATTTTTGGATTAACGTCATCTGCAAAATTTTCAGACAACACCGTTGCACGCAAATGTAATGGCGACAAATGATTATAATATAAATAAGAAATCGCCTGGGCAGATTCCGCAGGATTCTTTCCAACCCATGATGGAACACCAAATAAAATCGCTATTTTACGTTTTACGACATATTCGCCCAAGCCCGCCCAAAGCAAGCGCATAACCAAACCATTTTCGCGATATTCGCGATCAACACAGGCACGCGACATCTCTGCAATATTACCATTGGACTTTTTAATTTTGGAAATATTAAATTCTGTTTCTGTGTAGAAACCGCCCATTTTTTCAGCATCATTTCTGTCAATTATGCGATATGTCCCAACAATTTTATCCTTGTGAAACACAGCCATATATTCAGCAAATCTATCATACGCATCATATTCTTCGCGTAAATTTTTTTGTTCTTCAGTGGCATAAGCACCTTCTTCTTCACAAAAAACAGCATAGCGCAATTGACGAACCTGTTTACGTTCTTCTTTATTCCGCGTAAGACGCACTTCGTAATCGCGTACCTTAATAGCCATATCTTAATCCTTTGTTATTGACAAACTATACTATTAAGATTATCAGACAAACAGTGGATTTTCAATCATTATTTTAATTCGTCAGCAAGTGTTGCAATTGCAATCGCATACCAATTAGAATTATTCCATTTTTTTATACGATAAAAGTTCGGATATGTTAAATATGCATAAATAATGGGCCGTGGTGCAATATCTGTATCCATATCAAGCTCTGGGCTCTGATAACTTTCAATCGCCCTGATATCTGCGACCAAGCCCGCCAACATATCCGCATCAGGAATTTGTGTTCCATCAACATTTGTAACACCCATGTATGCCCATTCAGATAGTGTTTTTTTTGTTTTACCATCCAACAAACCAACATCAAAATCAGCAGGCAAAATAACCCTGCGAACAATTCTTTCATTCGCATTCCATCCCAAATGATGCAAATAATTAGCCGCGCTAAACATCGCATCACCAACACTATTTATTATATCCACCCTGCCATCGCCATTACCGTCAATTCCGTATTGCGAAAGTGTCGTCGGTATGAATTGGAAATGTCC
The DNA here is from genome assembly GCA_024402765.1 of Alphaproteobacteria bacterium. Taxonomy (GTDB): domain Bacteria; phylum Pseudomonadota; class Alphaproteobacteria; order Rs-D84; family Rs-D84; genus Enterousia. Next base: position 73,232 of record JAKSTC010000003.1, on the reverse strand, counting down.
CATTGCACCCGCCCAACTACCATAAATATTATTGATATCTAATTTATTTTTATCAGCAATTTTCATTAATTCAATCAATTGATTTTTAAAAAATGTTTCGCGCCGCCCATCATACGCCAATGTTAAAAAAGCATTTGTTAATTTATGACGAGCCTTTATTTCACCGTAATTAGATTCCAATCCCCAAAATGCCAATATCACATGTGGCGGAACACCAAATTTTTTATTAACATTGGCCAACATTGTTGGATATTTTGTACGCATACTGTGGCCAGATTTTATCCTTTTTTGCGATACAGTTCGCGACAAATATGCATCCAGAGTCATTTTAAATTCAGATTGATTTTTATCACTTTTCAAAATAGACGGTATCAACACAGGTGACACAAGGACAGCATCGACAACATGAGGAGATATCTTTTCATTGGCGGCACGAACACGAACATCATCTAAAATTCCATACCAACGGTCTATATCAAAAGAACCAGTGTTTGCATACGCACAAACACAAACAATACACGCAAGAACTACGCCACCAAGACGTCCTATAGCAAACATCCACCATTACCCCTTATTAGAAAGAGAACTTTAATCCCAAACTTAAACCGAACGAACGCCATACAGCACTTTTCAACGAATTAGACACATGTTCTGTATATGCAGGTGTTGTTCCTAAGACCCATGCCCCGGCACCATCATCCGCTTGTTCGTCCCAGAAAATATAATTAGATTCTGCAACATACAATTCGCCACCAATATTTCCGACATGGAAATAGTTTGTGTCCGCCTTGATTGCCAACTGTAATCTATCAGATAATCTTAAACTATATTCCAATTCAGCTGCATATGAATATGCGCCATTACTCCCTTCATCCAAGAAACTTGGGTTTTGTTGCCAATCTGTGCGATTAGGCCATGTTCCCTCTGCTGAATATTTTGGCAAACCAAACTGAACATAAAGACGCAATTTGTCGTTCAGTGTCATCTGTTTTTCAACCTCTAAGCCCACGTAAAAACCACTCCATGTTGTTTCATAAATATGCGTAGTTCCAGGAACAATAATCGGTCCATCACCACCAATAACAACACATTCCCCTGGTCCAACCCCCCATGGTACTGTTCCCCATGCAGGGTTATATTCTTCTGTAAGCGGTATTACATTACCCAACCAGCCACTTTCCTGTGCAGGCACTAACTTTATATCTTCTGGGGACATACAAACCTGACTCCATCCATTGGTGTCGTATGCAACATCTGCCAAATCTACTGGAACAGCATAATACATACTATTTCCAGCATCATCATATGTTCCAAAAACATAGTCACCACCGCTTGTCATCAAAGGCAAATACACCCCGGGATTCGGATAATAATGGTCAGACATTTGCAAATTATGTTTGAATATTTCATATCCAATATGTGGTGAAAACTTCCATCCACCAATATCCCACGCATGATGCGCAGACAAACCAAATTTAAGATGATGTGTTTTACCACTTTGATCACCCACAGATATAGTAAATATTCCTTCATCAGGGTAAGAAACATCATATGGTTTTAAATCATAATCCATAGACAAACCGCCACCCGACATAGAACCATAAGTATATTCACCCATAACACCCAAATCAAAATTACCAAGGCTAAAAGTATGTGATAAACCAGCAGTAATTTCATTAAACCACATATCATCCCATTCCAAAACAGAATTCACCCCGGTTTCAAACTGAAAATCTGCGAAGCGACGATTGTAACGTGCATAAATTGTCGTGGCACGATCCTGTTCCACAGGAACAGCAACACCATTAGTTGTCATTGTGCCAGTATTTTTTGGCAAAGCAGCCTGTTGATTTGGCACAGAATAAGAATATGTCCTGGACGCGACAACCTGTTTCTGACCAGAATTACCGACATAATTTGTGTAACCCTGTTGTTTATATTTGCTATACCCAGCCTGATTTGCGTTTGGACCAGAATCTTGTTGATAATATGCAGGCACCCCTTCACCCGCAGCAAATGCCGTCAAAGGCGCCAAAACAGTCACCAAAATTGCCGTATTTTTCTTTTTCATCCTATTTCTTTTTTACATTATAACACATTTCGGCAAATAAAAGCAATTTGTAATTTGATTTTTTTATATCGGGGGGTATTATTGGCATTATGGCTATTGAACACAATATTTATATACATGTTCCTTTTTGTATTTCAAAATGTAATTACTGTGCTTTTTTTTCGCGTGCAGATATTGCACCCGATTGGGAATCTTATACAGTTGGCATTTGTGACGAAATAGATTATTGGGCAGATAAATTAGGGCGCATAAATGTTCCAACCATTTTTTTTGGTGGTGGGACCCCATCATTAATTCCTGTTTCTGTATTCAATAAAATTATTAATCATATTTCTGAAAAATTTAATATATTGCCTAATTGCGAAATTACACTTGAATCAAACCCTGGAACAATTAATGAACAAAAGTTAGATGACTTTATCGCATGTGGCATGAACAGGTTGTCTGTTGGTGTTCAATCTTTAAATGATGACACATTAAAATTTATGGGGCGCAGACATGATGTCCAAACCGCATTGAACTTATTAGATATTGCAAAAAAGAAAAACATAAAATTAAATGCTGATTTTATATATGGGTTGCCCAATCAAACGACAGACGATGTTATACAAATGTGTAAAAGAATAAATACCCTGGGGCTGCATCATGTATCAATGTATGAATTAACAATAGAACCCACAACACCATTTGGAAAAATGAATTTGAATATGCCGTCAAATAATACGATGGCAGACATGTATATTGCGATTGGTGAAACACTTAATTTGAATCGGTATGAGGTTTCTAATTATGCCGCCCCCAACCACACATGCCGACACAACGAAAACATTTGGGATGGTGGTGCCTATATTGGTCTGGGTGTTGGTGCGGCGGGTCGTCCATATTTTGACAACAAATGGTATGAACAAACAGGCGGTGAAATAAAATTAACACCAATAGACACAAAAACACGCGCCACAGAAAAAATTTTAACTGGTCTGCGCACAACACGTGGCGTATTATTATCAGATGATGTTGTTGATATAATTTCTATGGACTTTGTGAAACAAAATCCTTATCTTATTAACATTAACAACGACAGACTTTCATTAACCGATAAAGGTATGTTGGTTTTGGATAGTTTGTTACTAGAATTGGTAAAGTAAAATGGAAAACAAATTATTAAACTTAATTGGCGTTGTCGCGGTGGCAATATCTGCAATCACAGCAACATTTTTATTACAGGAGAAAAAAATGAACATTGGAATTGATACAAAAAATATGGATACAACCGCGTTGGCAGGAAATGATTTTTACGATTATGCAACGGGTGGTTGGCGCGCGAAAAATCCAATTCCAAATGATTATGTCAGATATGGCTCTTTTGATGTGTTGGCAAACACCAACCTGGAACGCGTCAGAAAAATCGCAGAATCAGACAATGGTAAAATCGGCAAATTGTATGATATCGCAATGGACGAAAAAAAATTAAATGCCGAAAAAACATCACCTGTCCAAAAATACATTGATGAAATAGATGAAATTAAATCACGCGATGATATTGCAAAATACCTGGGACGGGCACACACATATTCATCTGCATTTTGGGGCGATGGTGTTGGTCTGGACGAAATGGATAGCGAACATTATTTATACAACATTGGTCAATCTGGAACGGGTTTATCGCGCGACTATTATTTTGATACGGATGAAAAATCTGTAGAAATCAGAAAAAAATATCGCGAATACATTGAAAAACAAATGGCAAATTTTGGCATCAATGTTGATGTGGAAAAACTTTATAAATTCGAAGAACGTATGGCGAAATCTTTTTATACCAAGGAAAAATTACGTGACCCGCATGCGAACTATCACAAAATGCCAATAACACAACTGCGTGCAGAATTTCCGAATTTTGATTGGGCGGCATATTTTGATGCACGTGGTATTAACCCTGAATATATAAATGTAAATCAGCCAGAGGCAATTTCTGAATCAATCGCAATTATAAACGATACTGACCTGGGTTTAATCAAAACATATTTGAAATACAGAATTGTTAATACTGCATCGGGTCTGTTGGATGATACAACATATGATATAGCATTTGATTTTTATAATCGCACTATGTCAGGACAGACTGAAAAAAAGCCCCGTTGGAAACGCGCGGTTGCGATGATAGATGATTCATTGGGCGAAGAAATTGGCCATCTGTATGTCGAAAAATATTTTTCTGCCGCTGCCAAAGAGCGCATGCAAAATTTGGTTAAAAATTTACAGTCTGCGTTGGGTATGCGAATTGAAAATCTGGAATGGATGTCGAACGCAACTAAAAAACAAGCATTGGAAAAATTAAACACTTTCAAGGCAAAAATTGGTTATCCAGACAAATGGCGCGATTATTCAAAACTGGAAATAAAAAACGATTCGTTGTTCGAAAATATGATGCGCGTTGGTGCATTCGAAGATAGATTTTGGTTGGATAAAATCGGCCAGGGAAAAGACCCAACAATTTGGTACATGAACGCACACGAAGTTAACGCATATTACGATCCATCAACGAACGAAGTTTGTTTTCCTGCGGGCATTTTGCAATATCCGTTCTTTGATATGGATGCAGACGATGCGTTTAATTATGGTGCGATTGGTTCTGTGATTGGCCACGAAATGACACATGGTTTTGATGACCAAGGGCGCCAGTTTGATAAAGATGGCAACCTGCGCGATTGGTGGACCACGGGCGACGCCGAATCATTTACAACGCGTTCCAATGTTATGCGTGATTTCTTTAATAATATCCTTGTTGCGCCCGACACACATGCAAATGGTGAATTTACATTGGGTGAAAATTTAGCAGACTATGGTGGTGTAACCGTTTCCTATACCGCATATAAAAATTTTGCAACACCATCAGAAACGATTGATGGTCTAAGCCCGGAACAAAGATTCTTTATCGCATACGCAATGACCGAAGCGGGCAATATTCGCGATTCAGAAATTCTGCGCAGGACAAAAACAGACCCACATTCCCTATCGCGTTGGCGTGTAAACGGAATTTTACCACACATAGATGCATGGTATGATGCGTTTGATGTTAAACCAGAAAATAAAATGTATATTGCGCCCGATAAACGTGTAAAAATATGGTAAACAAAAACCGCCTTTAACGGCGGTTTTTTATTTTTCTAAATCTTGTAATTCAGTTAATATCATATCTCTTTGCTTTTCGGCCTCACTTAATGCCTTTTGTGATTCACGCAAATCATTTTGCAGTTCAGGCAGTTCATTTTTTGGAACGCGATTATTATTCAACGCAGTTTCATCACTTGCAACTTGTTTTTCTGCATCTTTGATTTGCTTTTCTGCCGCAGCCAATTTTTCTTTGTACCCATCTTCTAATTCGTCCCAAATTGTGCGTTGATACACATTTTGATTTTGTTCTTTTGCCATTTTGTCATCCTTTTTATTTTGCCACACGCGCACGAAATTCAGCCGATGGACGAAATGCCGCCACACGACGTGCAGAAATTATCGCAGACGCACCTGTTTTTGGGTTGCGTCCAATACGTGCAGATTTTGTTAAAATTTTAAAAGTTCCCAAACCTGCGAACTTCACTTCTTCTTCGCGCGACAGGGATTCTGAAATTTCTTCAAAAATAATATCTATTAATTTATATGCGTCCGCCATAGTCAACCCAAAACGTTCACGCAAATTATTAGCAAAATCATTTCTTGTTATTGTCGCCATTTTACACTCTTATATGCCTAATTATAAACCAAAAATTACAAAAAATCAATAAATTTGCGGTCTTAAAGCCCCACTGTTTCCTGTTGTATAAAGGCAGTCAAAGTTTTTTTACTTACATTCATTATTTTGCAGATTTGATTTTTACTAATGCCTTTGCCAATCAAACCCTTAACCTTTTTTTTATTTTTTCCTAATTTTAATGTTTTAGATTTTGCGCCACGTGGTCGCCCTAACCTTTTACCCGATGCACGTCTGCGTGCCAAACTTTCCCGCACCCGTTCCTGCAGCAAACTTTTAGACAATTCCGCAGAAAGCCCGAACGCAAATGCCAACACCTTGGATTGAATATCGGCGCCCAGCCTAAAATTTTCTTTTAATGTCCATACCTGACATTCTTTTTCGAGGCACATTTGTAATATTGACATAACCTCCAGCAAACTGCGGCCCAGACGTGATATTTCCGTAGTAATTAAAATATCGCCAGGTTTTAATTTTGCTAAAATTATGCTTAATTTTCGATCAGATAATTTTTTACTACTTGAAATTTTTTCTTCGACCCATTCATCAATTTTTATATCATTTTTATTTGCGAATTTTTCGATAACAAAGTGCTGATTTTCTTCATGTTGGTGTGCTGTTGATACGCGACAATAACCATAAATCATACTATACTCCTTTGATTTCTGATATTTTCTATCTTTTTATTATGTAAAAAAATGGCTAACAAATTTGCACAAAAAAAGCACGCAAAATTAATTGCATGCACATTTGGTGATTATACCAGAAAAGCAATAAAAAATCAATGTTTTTCTAAATACAAAGTGGTGGAAAAAAAACCTAGGTTAAAAGTCAACCACTTTTTTCAAAAAATTTCATTTTTTGCAAATCATAAAAAACCGCAGAATTCTGTGTGTTATAGCAGATTGGTTGTTGACAATAAAATATTTTGGGGTGGTAACATTTTAACCTAGGTTTTTGTACCGTTTTTTTTTACAAGAGGGGAATGAATTTCATAGCCTTCTTTGGTTAACCAAAACAAAAGGAAAAAAAATGAGACAATCAAAAACAACAATTAAAGAATTGACTGCTCAATACCGCGCGGTATTGAAACATGCTTTCTTGGCTGGTATTGCAACATTTGCAGTGGTTTCGAACGCAGTTGCAGACACAACATTAACCGAACCGTTATCTTTAGCCACACAAATTGCAGAAGGTAGTGCCCCAGAATATTGCGATGGTTCATATACACCAAGTAATTGGAATAGCGAAACCTATTCTTTTTCTGACGGCGAAAAAGCGACAAGCGAAGTTACTAACCCTGGGGATAAACCATTAGCAACAGCACAAGAATTAGAACTTTCAACAGGAAGCACAACATTGGGTGAATATAAATTGGGTTACGATATTGACAATGCAGCAGAAACACCAACAGCTATAACCGTTGATGTTACTACATATAGCTATGAAAAAACCGCAGCAACAGGCGGCACCGCCACACCCACACCATTGCAGTCCACTGACATTGTAGAATCCCCTGTATTAACCAAAACTGGCTATGATTATGAAGTTAACCCAACGTATTATGCTGGTGGAGCTTCGTCAGTAAATATAGATATCGCCCCTGCATTAACTCAATATACATTTGATGGCATAGAAGATGGTAAAACATTGGCTAACTATGTGTCTTACAACAGTGAAACACAGGAATATACTTCCACTTTTCCCGATTCTCTTGTTGTAAACGGTAACGCTGCACTTACCGCTTATAAGGAGGCCTTAGTTGCATATGGTAATGTTTTATCTAATTATAACGATGCAAATACGAAATATAATAATGCTATACAAGCATATAAAGACGACCAAATTGCTGTAAATAACGCGATAGAATCATACAGACAGTCCGTTGGTTCATGGCAAGCATCCAAGACATCTTTTGACAATTACACCGCTGCACAAACAGCTAAAAATACCTATGACAATTCTTTGGCAGGTGCAATTGATACTCGTGCAAACGATGCTATCACTACATCATTGACAGGTGATAGTGAAGGAACTATTGGTGCAGCATTAGCGGGTAAACAGAATGCTTTGTCTACTGAACAGTTAGCAGCCGCAAATTCTGGTATTGATTTAGAGAAAGTCGCACAGATTGCAACAAACACAAATGCTATCGACACATTGAAGGGTGATGCAGAAACAGAAGGTTCAGTTGCTTATGCTGTTAAAGTTGAAACTGACCGTGCTACAGGTGTAGAAGGAACTCGTGTTGCTGGTAATTACTATTCTGCAACAGATACTTTGGCAGACGCTGATAACAAAATTGATGCACAAGTAAAAACTAATGCAGATGCGATTGCAACTAATACATCTGCTATCGCCATATTGAAGGGTGATGCAGAAACAGAAGGTTCAGTTGCTTATGCTGTTAAAGTTGAAACTGACCGTGCTACAGGTGTAGAAGGAACTCGTGTTGCTGGTAATTACTATTCTGCAACAGATACTTTGGCAGACGCTGATAACAAAATTGATGCACAAGTAAAAACTAATGCAGATGCAATTGTTACATTGAATGGCGGTGTAGGAAAAGAAGGTTCTGTTGCAAACAGCATTTATAACTTGGCAGGTAGTGCTAAATACAGTGATGAATTAACACTATCTGGTGCTATTAGTGCAAATACAGAAGCTATTAATGATTTGAGTCAGAATATGATAGCTGCTGATGCTAAATTGCGTAACGAGATCAATGCTTTGGATTCCAAGGTTAATGAATTGGATGAAAACTTGTCTGCAGGTATCGCGAGTTCTGTCGCATTGTCATCGGTCGCGGTCGCCAATGTTCAACGTGGTGAAATGTCTGTCGGTGCGGGTTACGGTAACTATAATTCTAAATCAGCGGTCGCATTTGGCGCAGCGTTGGGTATTACTGACAACTGGTCTGCAAATGCCGGTGTTGGTTTAGGATTCGGTAAAGATACAAAAGCATCTTTCCGCGTTGGAACGAATTATAAATTTAAATTGTTCTAAATTTCTTTCTTGAAAAGTTGTTGTTAAAGCAAAACACAGGGGACAACCGTTCCCTGTGTATTGTTTATTGCAAAAATGTTTTTTATCTGTCGTGATGCATACAACCACAATGCGACAACAGTTTTACATCTTTTTCAATTTTCTTTTCTACTTTTTTTGCGGTTTTCTTTATTTTTTTGCCCGCATCTGACAATTTTGATTTTGCACATGTCATGTGTTCTCTCCTTTGGTTTTACACAAAAAAATAATACACCCAAAATGGGTGCATTTCTATTTGTATAAATACCTAAAAAATTATTCGGCTATATCCTGTAATTCAGAACGAATTTGCGCCATAGATGATGCACGTGCAGCAATTATATCATTTAAATTGGCCGTTGATAAATCTGCGGCATATTTTATCGCATTCGCAAATGCCAGAGCATCACTATTACCATGGGTTTTAACCGCAAAACCCTTTAATCCTAAAAATGTCGCACCCGCATAAGAACGCGGATCAATTTTATGTTTCAACCGCTTGAAAACGTGAACCAAGAAAAACGCACCAATCAAAGCCAATATAGATTGTTTTAAATTCGCCTTTAGAACACGCGTTATTAATTTTGCGGTACCTTCAACCGTTTTAAGCATAACATTGCCTGTAAAGCCGTCTGTAACGACAACCTGGACCACACCAGCGGTAACATCATTACCCTCCACAAATCCGATATAATCATATGGCAAACTATCACGATATTTTGTTAACAGTTCGTTTAATTGTTTTAATGCTTCGCGACCCTTGGTGCTTTCTTCACCAATATTTAAAATACCAACCTTTGGCTTTGGCATGTGACCAATAACCTCTGCATACACACTGCCTAAAATTGCAAAATCAAACAGATTTTCCGCACTGCATTGAACATTTGCGCCCAAATCAAGTCCAACAACGCGCGTATCACCCAACCCAGACGGCAACATTGTTGTAATCGCAGGACGCGATATTCCATCAATAGTCTTTAATGCCAATTTAGATAATGACATCAAAACCCCGGTATTGCCCGCACTGACCACCGCTGTGGAATTGCCAGATCGCACATCATCAATCGCCATATACATAGATGTATTTTGTGCATGACGAATAACATCACGAATCTTGTCGGTTCCCTTTATAACATCGGGCGCATCAATCACAACACAGTTACGCATAACACGTGGATATTTTGCCAATAAATTTCCTAATTTTTTTGCATCACCAAACAAACGAAAGAAAACCTTATCTTCACCATTTTGATACAAAAACTGATTCATACCCCCCAATACAGCGACCGGGCCATTATCACCACCAAAGGCGTCTATTGCGATAATTTTTTTTGTTGACATCAATATCCCTTATAAAAGCAGAAAGGCACGAATGGTGCCCTAATTCTGTTTGTTTAAAGTTCTATTATTTTGCACCACATGCAGGGCAAACATGATGTGGACGTTTCTTTTCGCCACATGATTTACATATACTGCATGGCATAACTGCAATCGCATCATGAGAACGACGTTGTGCACTGCGTGCTTTACTTGTTTTACTTCTTGGCGTAGCCATTTTCTATCCTTTTATCTACAGTTTGTATATTTTATTCAATTATTACCAATTTGCAAGTTTTTTTTATTCTGAAATTACACGCGCAACAAACATTCCATGATTGTGCATCAAACCAATCACAGCATCATGATCATCCATACCAAAATAGAATTTATAACCTTCTTTTTCCAGGTTTGTTATCGTTGCAAGTTTAAATTCTGCGGTTGTCCCGGGGTAATCGTGCGCCTTGCAAAAAACGCGTTTTTTTATATTTGGCAATAAACCATCTATAAACATTTCAACCTTTGCCTGGCCCATTGCCCAACGACCCGTAATAAACACAATCGTAAAATCACGACCCAATGTTTCCAAAACCTTTATCATATTTGGGTTTGGTTCACCAAAATGGTCATAGTTTGGAACAGCAAATTTTTTACTTACTACGCCGTCAATATCACAAAAAATTGCAGGTATTTCTGTCATGTTAAAAAATTGTCCGCGCCTGCAAATCGGGGCGCGGACAAAGTCCCCCTCTGTTTTAACTACATATCCAACAACTGTTGTTGGTCACCACCTTCGCGTGCCAATTTGTCAGCACGTTCTTCTTCCTTGGCAATTTCGCGCACACGACGAACGTATGCACCAGTTCCCACAGGAATCAAACGACCAACAATCAAGTTTTCATTGATACCAACCAATTTATCGGTTGCACCGCTAATAGCCGCATCAACCAACACCTTGGTCGTCTGTTGGAACGAAGCATTAGAGATAAATGAACGTGATGTCAACGATGCACGTGTCAAACCAACCAAGACTTGTGAAGCCACGGCCACTTTGCCACCATCATGTGCAACGCGCGCATTTTCTTCTTCGAAATCGACACGATCAATAACCTGACCCATCAAGAAACCAGTATCACCAGGATTTGTGATTTCTACACGACGTGTCATTTCACGTATCAAAATTTCGATATGCTTGTCATTAATTGCCACACCCTGCAGGCGGTAAACCTGTTGAATCTGTTCAACCATAAAGGTCGCCAATGCTTTCTGACCCAAGATGCGCAAAATATCCTGGGGCACTGGTTCACCATCAACCAATTTATCAGCCTTGCGAACGGTATCACCACTGCGCACCAACAGGTTCGTTCCCTTTGGTACCGCGTATTCGACCGGCGCTGTTCCATCAGTTGGATCAATACGAATAATGATTTTGGCTTTCGCATCTTCCAATTCAACGGTTCCATCAACTTCTGCCAACAATGCAGGATTTGCAGGATGACGCACTTCTAACAATTCTTCTACGCGTGGCAGACCACCGGTAATATCGTTTGTCTTTTTGGTTTGCACAGGAATACGCGCCAAAACATCACCCGCCTTAACCGCATCACCATTGTTAACATTCAATACAGAATAAATTGGTAACAAATATTCTGCAATCTTTTTGCCACCCAATGATATTACTTCGCCCTTGGCGTCGACCAATGTAACCGCAGGTTTTAATGCTTTCTTGGTGTTTGTTTTCCAGTTTACAACCTTGCGCGAAACAATACCCGTCATCGCATCAACTTCTTCGAGATAAGAAATGTTTTCAATCAGATCATTAAAGCAAACATTTCCGTCCTTTTCAGCGATGATTGTGTTCGAATAAGGATCCCATTCTGCAACCTTGTCGCCTTTGGCTACTTTGTCGCCTTCGGAAACAATCAACATGGATGCGTATGGCAATGCCGTACTAAACAACTTTTCACCCTTGTCGTCAACAACAGATATTTCACCGTTACGCGACAACACAATTACACGACCGGCAGAATTAGTAATTGTATTCACACCGTCAAATTTAATTGTTCCGGCAACTGGGACTTCTATAAAGTGACTCTCAGACCCACCCTCTGCAATACCACCAATGTGGAAGGTACGCAATGTCAACTGTGTTCCAGGTTCACCAATGGATTGACCCGCGATAACACCAACGGCTTCACCAACATGAACCAATGTTCCACGTGACAAGTCCATACCATAACATTTTGCGCAAAGTCCATCACTGCAACATGTCAAAACACTGCGAACATCAACACTTGGCAATCCAGATTCGTTGATTTGTTTCGCTGCAACCTTGGTAATTAACTCACCCGCAGGGACAATAACTTCCTTGGTAGATGGATGAATAATATCTTTGGCTGCAGTACGTCCCAAAACAACATCACCCAATGGTACAGACAATGTTGAACCCTGGTACACTGGCTTCGCAGTAATAAATTCAGTTGTGCCACAATCATGTTCTGTAATAACAGTATTTTGTGCCAATTCAACCAAACGACGGGTCAGGTAACCTGCCTCAGCCGTCTTCAAAGCTGTATCCGACATACCCTTACGCGCACCGTGGGTTGACGTAAAGTATTCAGACATGGTTAAACCTTCTTTAAAGTTCGAAATAATAGGAACTTCAATAATGGAACCATCTGGCTTTTGCATCATACCACGCATACCTGCCAACTGTTGAATCTGAGTTTTTGAACCACGAGCCTTAGAATCAGCCATCATATAGATAGAGTTCCATTTATTGCCCTCTGTCTTACCCAATGCAGCATATGCCAAATCACCCAGTTTATCGGTTGTTTTCTGCCACAAGTCAATCAACTTATTATGACGTTCACCGCTGGACAACAAACCGCTTTGATATTGGTTTTCAATTTCAGCAGCCTGTTTTTCAGTATTCTTTATCATTTCGTCTTTTTCTTCTGGAATAACAATATCGTTAAATCCAATCGAAATACCACTGCGTGCAGCCTGTTCAAACCCAGTATTCTTTAACGCATCTGCCAACAATACCATCGCTTTGTCGCCACAACGTTCATATGTTGTTGCAAGCAAAGATTTGATTTCGCCAGATGGCATAACCTTGTTCACCAAATCAAACGGCATTTTATCAGACTTTGGCAATAATTCACCCAAAATCATACGACCCGCGGTTGTTTTATAGGTTTTACCGTTAACACGTGCGATAATTGGTGTATGCAAAGTAATTGTTTTATTTTGCAATGCCAACTGAACTTCGTCCATACCAGAAAAACGTGGGGATTTATCAGTATGTTCGCCGTTCATCAACGAAATATAATAAATACCCAACACCATGTCCTGGGACAATACTGTCATAGGATTACCGTTTGCAGGCGACAAAATGTTATTTGTTGATAACATTAATGTGCGTGCTTCCAACTGTGCCTCTAATGAAATTGGCACGTGAACAGACATCTGGTCACCGTCAAAGTCAGCATTAAATCCACTACAGACCAATGGATGCAAACGAATTGCCTTACCTTCAATCAAAACTGGTTCAAATGCCAACAAGGACAATCTGTGCAATGTTGGTGCACGGTTCAACAATACGGGGTGTTGGTAAATAACCTTTTCCAGCATTTCCCATACGATATCTTCGCCATTTTCAACCATTTTACGTGCAGTCTTTAATGTGTTTGCATAACCACCAGACAACAAACGCGCAAATACAAAAGGTTTAAACAATTCCAATGCCATTGTTTTTGGCAAACCAACCTGATGCATTTTTAGTGTTGGTCCAGACACAATTACAGAACGTCCAGAATAATCAACACGTTTACCCAACATGTTCATACGAAAACGTCCAGATTTACCACGTAGCGAGTCCGACAACGATTTCAATGGACGACGATTCTGGGACACCATTGGACGCGCCTTGTGTCCGTTATCAAACAATGAATCAACCGCTTCCTGAAGCATACGTTTTTCGTTACGAACGATAATGTCGGGTGCGTGCATTTCCATAAATCTTTTCAAACGATTGTTACGGATAATTACACGACGATACAAATCATTCAAATCAGATGCCGCAACATGCCCCGCATCCAATGTCACCAATGGACGCATATCTGGTGGAATTACCGGGATAATATCCGGCAACATCCATGCTGGTTCTGTTTTAGAATCCAAAAACGCTTCTACCAATTTCAACTGTTTAATAATCGCTTTGCGCTTTGCCTCAGATTTTGTTTCTGCTAATTCTGCGCGCAAACGGGTACGTTCATCACCCATATCAAGGTTCGCAATTATCGAACGAACACCCTCAGCCCCGATACCAACACGGAAAGAATCTTCCCCAAATTCTTCTTTTTTTGCCTGATATTCGTCTTCGCTAATGACATCATACAATTTCAAACTGGTCAGACCCGGTTCAATAACAATATACGCATCATAAGAAATAACCTGTTCCAATTTCTTTTGCGGCAAGTTATTTAATAATGTTGCGATTTTGCCTTCACGCAAAAACCAAGTGTGTGCAACAGGCATCGCTAACTTAATGTGCCCCATACGTTCACGACGAACAGATGATGGCCCGACCTCTACCCCGCAACGTTCACAAACAACACCACGGAATTTTATTCTTTTATATTTACCACATGCACATTCATAATCTTTGACTGGTCCAAAGATTTGTTGACAGAACAAACCCTCGGCTTCTGGTTTCAAAGAATGATAGTTAATTGTTTCAGGCTTTTTAACCTCACCATGCGACCAAGACAGAATTTCTTCGGGGGACGCAATAGTAATACGCAAAGCATCAAACTGTTCTTTTGTTTCTATTTGTCCAAATATCTTTTGCAACATATTTGCCATTTATTTTGCTCCTTTTAGTCAAGTAAAAGTGCGTGTGGCAGCGTGTTGCGGTTTCCCGCAACATGCGGCCGCTGCCACTAGTCTATTTTCTTTGGTGTCATCACCAAACCCAACCCACGCAATTCGCGAACGAATACGTTGAATGCCTCTGGTGTTCCTGTTTGAATATCATCACTGCCAGAGATGATAGATTCATACATCTTGTTACGCCCAACAATATCGTCAGATTTAACCGTCAACATTTCGCGTAACAGGTGTGCTGCACCATGTGCTTCTAATGCCCACACTTCCATTTCACCTAAACGCTGACCACCCATGTGTGCCTTACCGGACAATGGTTGTTGTGTAACCAACGAATAACTGCCGACAGAACGTGCGTGAATCTTTTCATCAACAAAGTGATGCAATTTCATCATGTACATAACACCAACTGTTACAGGACGCGCAAACTTTTCACCCGTCATACCATCATACAGAGTGAACTGGCCTGTTTCTGGCAATTTTGCCAATTTTAACATTGCTTTAATATCATCTGGGCTTGCCCCGTCAAATGTTGGTGTTGCCATTGGAACACCATCGCGCAACAAAGCAGCCTCTGCACGAACGTCTGTATCAGTCATTTTTTCTAACTTTTCAGCCGTTTCTTTACCATAAATCTGCCCCATGATATTACGCAAATCATCGGTCACAGCACGTTTCTGTTTTACTTCATCTAAAACAGCACCAATCTGTTGACCCAATGTGCGCGCTGCCATACCCAAGTGGGTTTCCAAAATCTGACCAATATTCATACGTGAAGGCACGCCCAAAGGATTCAATACGATATCAACTGGGGTTCCGTCTTCCATATGTGGCATATCTTCAATTGGAACAACCTTGGACACAATACCCTTGTTTCCATGACGTCCAGCCATTTTATCACCAGGCTGCAATTTCATTTTATGTGCAATGTACACCTTAACTTCTTTCAATACACTTGCAGCCAAAGAATTGCTTTCTGTGGCCTTGGCAATTTCTGCATCAGCCCTTTCATTTAACAATTTTAATTTAATTGTTAATTGTTCGCGCAATTCATCAATCTTGGTCTGAATTTCTTTATCACTAACAGACAATTTCTTGACATCTGTTGGTTTAATACCTTCAAATACCTCTGCTGTTATTTTCTTACCCACAAAAGGTTTAATTGAACCAGTCCCAGATTCAATGGTTTGATTTTCAACCATTTGGAAAACCTGATCTGCAAAACCTTTTTCAATAATCGCAGTTTCTTCTTCGCGATCCTTGTTGATTTTTGCAATCTTTTCTAATTCAATCATTTGGGTACGTTCATCTTTCTTGACCCCATGACGCGTCAAAACATTAACGCCAATAACAGTTCCTTCTTCGTTTGGTCCAACACGCAAAGATGTATCTTTTACATTCAGTGCCTTTTCACCAAAGATGTTACGCAACAAGGCCTCTTCGGGGGTCAATAATGTTTCAGATTTTGGTGAAACACGACCTACCAAAATATCACCCTGTTTTACACGCGCACCGACATAAATAATACCAGATTCATCCAAATTCTTTAATGATTCTTCACTAACATTTGGAATATCACGTGTGAAACTTTCTGGGCCTAATTGAGTATCACGAACCTTGAATTCTTTTTCAACAATCTTGATAGATGTAAATGCATCATCGCGTGAAATACGTTCAGAAATCACAATAGCGTCTTCGTAGTTATAACCACGCCATGGCACAAATGCGACCAAAACGTTACGTCCCAATGCCAATTCACCGTAATTCATAGACGCACCATCGGCAATGATGTCGCCAGCAGAAATACGATCACCGACATGAACCAATGGTTTCTGGTGAATCAAAGTTTCACTGTTGGAACGCTCAAATTTCTCAAGGTTATAAATATCAACACCTGTTACGATATTACGTGAATTCATACATTTTACCACGATACGATTTGCATCCACAGATTCAACAATACCACTGTGTTTTGCAACCTTACCAGTGCGGGAATCACGTGCAACCTCACGTTCAATACCGGTCCCCACCAATGGTGCCTGAACACGCAATAATGGAACACCCTGACGTTGCATGTTTGAACCCATCAAAGCACGGTTAGCGTCATCGTTTTCAACAAAGGGTATCAAACCTGTTGCAATTGACACCACCTGGCGTGGTTCAACATCGATTAAGTCAACATCAACCTTTGGAATCATGGTAAATTCACCGTCAACACGCGCAGTTACCATATCATCAGTCAAAGTACCTGACGCGTTTGTCGGAGTATTACCCTGAGCAATTTTATGCCCCAATTCTTCATCCGCAGTCAAATAAACCATTTCATCTGTGACCTTACCATTTTTAACAACATAGTATGGTGTTTCAATAAATCCGTATGGATTAACACGTGCATAGGTTGCCAAATGGTTAATCAGACCGATATTCGCACCTTCGGGGGTGTGAATTGGGCACAAACGACCATAGTGTGTTGGGTGTACGTCACGAACATCAATGCCCGCACGTTCACGGTTTAATCCCCCAGGTCCCAATGCAGAAATAAGACGTTTGTGTTCCAATTCTGCTAATGGATTATATGCATCCATAAATTGAGATAACTGTGATGTTCCCAAGAATTCAGAAACCAAAGACATTAACGGTTTCACATTGATAACATCCTGGGGTTGCATATTTGCGATATTTGGTGAAGACAAACTTTCACGGACTAAACGATCAATACGTAACATACCGGTCCGGAATGTTTGTTCCAACAATTCGCCAACTGTGCGAACACGACGGTTAGACAAATTATCAATATCATCAATTGTATCCTTATGATCAATGATGTTTGTTAATGTTTTTAATACAGCCAAGAAATCCGCTTTGGTCAACAAACAATCATCTTCGGGACGTTTACCAGAATCAATTTTCAAACGTTTGTTCATTTTGAAACGACCGACTGCAGACAAATCATAATACGCCGCATCAAAACCTTGACGCAAGAATAAATTCGTTGCCGTTTCAACTGTTGGACGTTCACCCGGTCTGATAATGTTATAAATTTCAATTAACGCATCATCACGATTTGTAATTTTGTCTGCAACCAAAGTATTGCGCATATGTGCAGTAACTGTGTTATTATCAATTGCAATCAAAGATATCTTTTTGACACCCAATTTTGCAATATCAGACAAAACTTCATCTGTAATTTCTGTGCCTGCTGTATACAAAACTTCATCGCCATTCATAATTGGTTCAAATAAGTATTCACCAATCAAAGATTCAGATTCAACAGCATATTCTTTGGATGCTGTTGCAATCTTGGCCAAACGTTTTGCATTTAAACGGTCACCCTTGGATGCCAATGGTTTTTTATCTTTGACACCCAATAAATCATAATTCAGGCGGAATTTTTCTAAGCCTTCAAAGCTGGCTGTTTTACCAATCCAAACCTTGCCGTTAAATTCTAAAGGTAATTGTTTGTAGAACGCACCAAGGATTTCCGTATCAGACATTCCACGGATACCCAATTTATGTGGATCAGCTACCCATGTCTTTTCATCTTCGGCCGCAGGTAAGCAACGCAATAATACAGTTGCAGGAATCTTGCGACGGCGATCAATACGAACATAGATTACACCCTTGGACTCTTCAAAATCGATCCAACTGCCGTGTTCTGGAATAATGCGTGCAGTATAAGTTGTTGGATTCCCAGCCACTTTGGCTTCTTTCGTGGTTGCGAACACAACACCCTGGGCACGATGCATTTGTGAAACGATAACACGTTCAACACCTGACGCAATAAAACTACCACGTTCTGTCATTAATGGCACTTCGCCCATAAATATTTCTTGTTCTTTGATATCGCGCAAAGTTTTTTTGCCGTCTTCTGCGACATCCCATAAAATCAATCTCAACTTCAATTTTAATCTGCGCGAATAAGTCATATTGCGCAACATACATTCCTTTACATTGTAAACAGGTTTTTCCAATGTATATTCCACAAATTCCAAATCTGCCACACCGGCATAATCTTTGATTGGGAACATAGATGAAAATACATTCTGCAACCCAATGTTTTTACGGTCTGCCGGTTCAACATCAGCCTGCAAGAAATCTTTGTAGGAATTATATTGTATCTCAACTAAATCAGGAAGTGGAGTTTGCAAAAAACTTTTACCGAAAGATTTTCTAAGTTTCTGGATAACTGCCATGGGTATCAATCCTTTTTTTTCTGTGCGTTTTGCAAACGAAACTGTTTGTATCTATTTTTTTTCGCACCTATGCCCGCCACAATTTTTGTGACGGGCAACGGTGACGTTATAGTTTCCCATAACGATTTTTAATTTGTAGAAATTATTTCAATTCTACTTTCGCGCCAGCTGCTTCTAATGTCGCTTTCATTTTTTCAGCTTCATCTTTGGCAACAGCTTCTTTGACAGCCTTTGGTGCAGATTCGACCAAAGCTTTTGCTTCGCCCAAACCTAACCCAGTAATGTCTTTAACTGCCTTGATAACAGCCAATTTGTTTGCACCGGCATCTGCCAATACAACATCAAATTCTGTCTTTTCTTCCGCAGCAGCAGCAGCAGGACCCGCAGCAACTGCAACAGCAGCAGCAGCAGCAGCACTAACGCCCCATGTTTCTTCCAATGCTTTGGACAATTCAACTGCTTCTAAAACAGTTAATTTTGACAATTCTTCAACTATCTTTTGAATATCTGCCATTTTATTACTCCTTTAGAGTTTTAGTTTAATTCTTTTTTCCATACTCTGCTGAAACACGCGCCAAGCGCGATGCTGGTTCAACCAAAATACGCGCAATAGTAGAACGAATTTCCAACAGGGAAGGAAGCTTGGATAATTGCACGATGCCATCCACGTCCAAGACATCCGCATCCATTTTGCCGCCAACGATTGTTAAATTTGGGTGTTCTTCCGCAAATTTAGCCAATACCTTGGTAACCGCCAAACCGTCTGTTGCAACTGCAACCGCTGTTGGGCGTTTCATCATACCGGATACAGGTTCAAAATCGGTATCTTTCAATGCCAATTTCATCAAACGGTTTTTGACAACTTTGAATAATGAAACCTTATCACGCAATTCATTACGCAAAGATTCCAATTCCTGGACTGTCAAACCATGGTTTTCAACAACGAAAACACCGTTTGCGTCTTTTAAGGATGACTGCAACGCTGAAATCAAATCTGATTTTTCTTCGCGTTTCATTATATCATACCCTTACTTCTTCATTTGTTAACTTTCCATCCGGTTTTGCCCGGGTGGGGCTTTTGTTCCTGCCCCAAAGAATTTTTTCTTTGTCTATGATGGAAATTAAGCTTGCGCACCATCAGTCTCGGACAGAAATCCCGTATCGATGTGCGTACGATTTTGTACGCACACCAATGTATTATTTTGCTTCAACCTTCAGACCTGGACCCTGGGTTGTTGCGATACTGCATGCCAAAATGTATTGTCCTTTTGACGATGCAGGTTTGATTTTTTTCAACTGTTCAATCAATGCATTTACATTTTCAACCAATTTATCGGTTGCAAATGACATTTTGCCCAAACCAGCATGAACAATACCGTTCTTTTCAGCACGATATTCAATCTGACCAGCCTTGGCAATTTTAACAGCCTCTGCAACATTGTTTGTAACTGTGCCCAGCTTTGGATTTGGCATCAAGCCCTTTGGACCCAAAACACGTGCCACCTTTGACATCTTTGGCATCATATCAGGTGTTGCAATAACGCGATCAAAGTTTACATTACCTGCAGCGACCTGTTCGATTAAATCTTCGCCACCAACAACATCTGCACCTGCCTTTTTGGCATCATCTTGGTTATTTATTGTGAAGACCGCAACACGCACAGTTTTACCAGTACCATTTGGTAAAGTCAACATACCACGAATATTTTGATCATTCTTGGTTACATCAATTCCCAAACGAACAGCGATTTCCAATGTTTCATCGAACTTTTTTGAACAATATGGACGTAAAGCCTCAATCGCGTCAGCAATTGTATAGACTTTTTCTTTATCTAAATTCGCCCATGTCTGTTGTTTCTTTGTTTGTTTCATATCTTAACCCTCCACCTTTACGCCCATAGAACGGCATTGACCAGCAACGATATTCATCGCAGATTCAATGGTAGAGCAGTTTAAGTCAGGCATTTTATCTTGCGCAATTTGTTTGATTTGGTCTTTGGTTATTGTGCCAACAAAATCACGACCTGGTTTATGTGAACCAGTTTTCAATTTTAATGCCTTTTTAATAAAGTATGACACAGGTGGCAATTTCATAATAAATTCGAAAGTGCGATCTGTATAAACTGTGATGATACATGGAATTGGCATTCCAGGTTCTTTATCAGCAGTTTGGTCATTAAATTGTTTACAGAATTCGGCGATATTAACACCCGCCGCACCCAGCGCAGGACCAATTGGTGGCGCAGGATTTGCTTGTTTTGCAGGGACGACTAATTTAACAATCCCTTTAAGTTCTTTTTTTGCCATGTTTTCACTCCATTTGTTGTGATGCGTTATGCATCCTTGGTTGTGTTGTGGTCCGATATGGCGTATCTACCACAATTTCTGCGACTTTTTGGTCGCAAAAACTCTCATTAAACTCTTTCTACCTGTGTAAAATCAAGTTCCACACTGGTTTCACGACCGAACACCAAAATAGTTGCGGTCATTTTTTGTTTCACATTGTCCACTTCGGCAACAATACCATTAAAGCCGTTAAATGGGCCATCAATAACGTGAACTTCTTGTCCAACTTCATACACTGTTTCATCCGTGATAACAGAACCTTCTTCGACCTGTTTCAACAAACGACGGGCCTCTTCTTCGGTGACAGCAATTGGCTTTTGTTTTGCACCCAAAAACATAACAACCTGGGGCATCAATTTAACCAACGAGAATGTTTCATTGTTCATAACCATTTGAACAACAATATAACCTGGGAAAAACTTTTTTTCCGTTTTAACGCGTTTACCGGCCTTAACCTCCATCACTTCACGTGTTGGAACCAAAATTTCCCCGAAATAAGCGTTAAGGCGACGTTTATCAACCTGTTCACGAATGCCACGTGCGACCTTATCTTCGCATCCGGTATGAACATTTACAACAAACCACTGCATTTTATCTTCCATTTATATCCCCTGTCGTTTTAGAAAATCCAACTAACAATTGCGTTTAACACCCAATCCACCAAAAAGAAGAACAGTGCCGCCAACCCTGAAAAAACCAGAATCATAATAGTTGCACGGACAACACTATCGCGTGATGGCCATACTATTTTGAACCATTCACTGCGTACCGATTGAATATATTCCAGTATTTTTTTCATACTTTTTCCAACTTTTTCCTATACTATCACGCCAAAGTTATAAACCCTACAAATCTGGCAGGGGCAAAAGGAATCGAACCCTTATCCGCGGTTTTGGAGACCGATATTCTACCGTTGAACTATGCCCCTAAGACCTGCCATTTACAACCCTATACCCCGATAGTCCGTGCCAAGATAGCACACCTATACAAAAAATCAAGTGGAAATATTATAATGCATTTATTTTTTTTACACAAGCACATTTTTACATTAGAACAATAATTTTGTTTGATATTTTATCAAAAAAACTTCGCATTTTTTACTTGCAACACCACTATCTTTTTGTCTACAATCATCTTGATAACAGGGGGAGAAAACTATGCAAACCCGCATGGAACCGCCATTTTTGATGTCGCGCATTTTGACATTTATATTAACCACCGCGGTGGTCGTGTTGGTTGTGTTGGTTATAACTTTGGTAAAAATGTTCCCTGTTGAACGTCCACAAATCTTTTTCTTAGAGGGAGTTCCTGCCGAAAATACCGAAGTTAGACTCACAGAAATGCCCGGCAATATTGAAACCTATAAAACAGAATTTATCCGTGAATATGTAAAAGCAAGGAACGAAATTTCACCAGATGCCTTGGCTATGCAAAAAAAATGGAATGATAGGGATGGCATTGTTCATACTTTATCTGGCGATGATGTTTGGGCAACATTTTCTGATACAGATATGTGGAGTGCGATTATGACTTCGATTACACAACATATAGCATTGCCTGCTTTTACGTGTCGGGTCAATTTTCCAGAATCTTATTCGGTTATTCCATATGCAGGTTCCCGCACAAAAGATGAGTACGAAGTTCATTTTTATTATGATTGCAATTTAAATGGACAAACACATAGTAAAGATTATAGAATACATGTAAAGTTACAAGCAGAAGGAGATATGACTATAAAATGGGTAGACAGGTTAGACAATCCATTGGGCATAAAGGTTATAGAATATAACCATTTGGATGATAATGGCGATCCATTATCCAAAACGACGTGGAATTAAAAAGAAAAAAGAAGGAAAGGAAAATGAAAATATCGAACAAATTATTTAGTACATCTTTGATTTGCATATTGACGGCAATTGCGTTTCCTGCGTATTCCGAAGATTATAGTTTTTCTTGGGATGATGCAAATGCCAATATGGCGGCGGGCAGTGTTAAACCAGGATACGCACAACTGTCTTGGTCCCAGGGATCTGTATTACCTGTAAAATTACGCGCAGGTATGGTTACGATGTTATCATTGCCAAATGGCGAACAAATCGCTGATGCTGTTGTTGGTGACAATAGTTTGTTTAATGTCGAAACAACCCAGGGTGAGCGCACAATGTTTATTACCCCCCAGGGCGGAACAGAGGGTGTCAGCACGAATATGATTGTTATGGGTCAATCTGGCAATAAATATATTTTCTATCTGACCGCAGTTCCTATTAATTCGAGTGAGGTTGCCTATTCCCAGGTTGATGTTGTATTGGACGGTAACGGTGTTATCGCAGGCGCAACGAATGCCAACACCACCAGCGGTTCTATGGGTTCTATATTTAATAAAAAGAAAACAACATCCAATACAGTTGGGGTTGATGGCGAAGATTATGGCTGGATAAAATCTATGAAGATTGATCCATCTGAATTTAGATTTGATTTGGATATATTTGTTCCAAACCCTGATGACTATGTGATTGCACCTGAACGTGTATGGCGCGACCGCGTATTCACATATATTGATTTCGGGGATAAAGTTATTGCAATGACGCAACGCCCAGTTGTTTCATTGTTGGTCGAGGGTGGCGAATCCCCGGTTAGTTTCAGAACCGATGGCGAAGATAGTCGTTTATTAATAGTAGAGGCTGTTGGTGATATGGTTCTGCGCAGTGGGCAACGCGTTGTCTGTATCAAAAAGCGTGCAAAACCTTTCTTGATTGCAGATACTGCGAGTGTGATGGCGTTGGCAGAGGCTAATGTTGCCCAAAGTATGATGTCCAACCAATCATTAAACAACATCGCATATAATACAGATATGTATGCAATGGATGCGTCTGTGAACAATTATACAGGAACACCGATGTATGTTTCTAATAATCAATACACACCTGCGTATGCGGGCGGCGCGTCTGGGTTGTCGATGATACCAACTGCACGTGAAACAGCAGGTTCGTATTTGCCACAATCAAACATACCACTTATATCCAGTAACCAGGCAGGAATTGCTGTGGAATTAAAGTCAGATACGTCTGTTAAGGCATTGGATGATTACTGGACAGGGTTACTTGCTAAATTCAGTGGCGATTCGGGTTCAGGCTTACTTACACCGTACAAAAATATGGTATTCTTTGCTGTAGACGAACAGGGTGTTAGTGAACTGGGTTCAACCGCATCAACCGCACGTTTGTATCGTCTGCGCATTGGACCAATGTCTGATATAGATACTGCACAAAAATTGTGTGATCAGTTATTAAAGTTCAGTGGTGCAACATGTCATGTTGTTCGGGTTCAATAATAATTTGCAGGTAAATAAATGAACAAAATAAAAGAAAAATTTAATAATTTGCGTAATAGTATGCCCAAGGGGTCCATGTGGCTGTTGTTGGCGGCGGCATTTGTTGTTGTAATAATATTGTTAACATTATTACTGACCAATAAAAAAACCAAAGAAGATGTGCCAGCGACAACACAAAATCAACCAATTATGGTTACTGTTACACCTGATAATATTGATTTTTCTGATACAGATATAGATAATCCAAAACCAAATGCCACCATTGTTTTATCAACAAATGCACCTATTAAGGTTGAAAACATTGATGCATCTGATGTTCCAGGATTAACGGTAAGTGATACCTGTACAATACGTTCAGAGATAACCGCAAAAATGAAATGTAAAATAACATTTGAATACAAGCCAACATCTGAATATAAAAATACTGATATTACGGCTAATGTTATATGGCATGCGGTGAATGATAGACCGGACATGATACAAAAAACGCCAATAAAAATCAAAATTGGTGCCAAACAAACCAAGGTTGCAGAACCCGTAAAAATAGAACCCGTTATTATCCCAGAACCAGAGATAGAGTATGAAGAGCCAGAGGTAAAGTATGAACCCACCCCCATTAAGCAAGAGGTTGTACGTGCGGTCCAGGATATTGCCCCTGTTATTCAAAAATTTGAACCCGAACCTGTGAAACAGGTGCCAGAGGCATGTTCTGATTTTGCCCTGCCCGGCTATGATACATCGGGGGTGCAAATTGGTTGGATAAAACCAGAGGGTGGCACATACTATTTTCATCCTTTTGATGACAAAGATTGTAATGACCCAACAGGTATTTATAATCCCGACAATGGCATAATTACAGATATTGATAACCGTGGTAAGAAAATTGGAACAGATGCAGAACATATTGGTTATTCAATTATTGGAAATGGCACATTACCACAACTGCAAAAACGTCAATCAACAACTGTGGCGATAAATCAAAAAAATCGTAAATATGGTGAAATGGGACATGTTGCAAAAGAAAATCCAATAGAAAAAGACAAATATCTGGGATCAGCAGCCAAGAACGAGTCTATAGTATCATCGCGTCCGTATGATCGAACATTTATATTACGTCAATTCAAACCAATTCCTGCAACGATTGTATCTGAAATACGCGCAGACCCCAGTGTTTATACAGAAGGCAGGGGAATGCCTGTTCGTGCAACGGTGGATAGAAATGTTTATTCTGATAATGGTCGCACAATTATTTTACCTGCTGGGACTTTGTTGTTGGGATATTTAACCGGGACTATCCCAGGCCCTTACAAGGCCGTTGGTCGTATGCAAATAAATTGGTATCAATTTATTCGCCCAGATGGTGTAGAATTTAATTTTTCGAAAATAACCCAGGATCCATATTCTGCGGATGCCCAGGGTCGTGTTGGTGTCCCCGGACATGGCAGTACCGATTATGTTGAACAAATTGTTATGCCATTATTAACAGCAATGGTTCCGGCGGCGGTGAATTTAATTGCACCAATTGCAGATACATTTGTTAATCAAATTGATTTGGATAATAATACCGTTGTCCAAAGTGGAACTGTGCGTTCGTCAGAACTGGCCAAGAATGAGGTTATAACCGCCTGGAACCAGGTTGCACAAAAATTATTAGTTGATGCATTAAATAATACAACCCCACCATTTTCAATTGCCGCGGGAACGCGTATAACCGTATATTCGCCTGTTGATTTAATTGTAACATGTGGTGAAGAAAGTTCAAAAGAGTGCAATATCACAACATACGGTACAAATCCACGTCGTAATTGGAGTGAAGTTATGAAAGACGCAGCCCCAGAGCCAAACTATTCTGATGGAAGCTGGATTGGTCAGGTTCGTTCGTTTAATATTCCAGATGAATGGTGTGTAAAAAATGACAGTGGTGCGTGGACAGCAACCACAGACGAAGGACTAATTATAGAAATGCAGTTAAAGGGTTACGATTACAGAACTGTGTTGGCATATTGCCAGGCATCTAATTATAAGGCGATAAATAATGCAAAACAAGAAGCCTTATATCAAAATCAGGTGTCAACAGGTAGCAGCACATATAACTATGATACAACCAATAAAGACTATAACACTAATGTTCTGGGGCTAACATATGATGGTGATAAAATTGTTAATCCGTTTAACACGCCTGCAGCATCCACAGATACGACACCTGTGATTACATGTGAAGATGGCAAACTGCCTGATATAAACGGTTGTTGCACCGGTGAGGTTTATACCGACATGGGTGACCAAGGATTTAATTGTTGCCCGACATCGGGTGGTGATTGTTTCCCACCAATATTATAAAACGCATAATATAAAACAAAGAAATGCACATATTTTTATGTGCATTTCTTTTATAAAAAACGATTCGCACAACAAAATAAAAAACACATTTAACGAATCAGTTTTTAAATCTTGGTCTCAACCAAAAGTTGTATCTTTTGAATATATTCCCATATTCGTCTAAAAAACACTTAACATAAAAAACAAAAGGAAAGAAAATGAATACACAAACAAAAGAACAAAACTATACATCAGAAACCTTTCACAGCGCAGAACAAATGTGGTTTTGGTTTGTTTACTCTAAATCTGTGCAGATGGGATTTGTTCGAAAAAGCAACCTGTCAAATAAACGCGCATGCGAATTATTAGATGTAGAAACACTTATTACAAAATTATACCTGTCTGGCAAACTAACAGACGAACAATTATTAGTGATGAAAAAATACGGTGATAAACATCGTGCCACCCATCAATATATTTGGGCAGAAAATCGCGCCGCAGATTTATGGCGGCGTGCAATGGAAACTATTGAAATTGCTGCCCGTAAAAACGGTTGGATTGATTAATTATATAAAAGGAAATTTATTATGATTATTATAGGTTTTTCAAACAAGACTTCTTTGATATTACCAAAAATTTTATGTCGGAATTTTAAGCATTGTGTTGTTATTGTGCCGCACAAAAATAATTTGATTATGTATCAATTTGTGCGACGCGGCAATGTTGCGAAAATAAATATATCCAATCAATCTATTGGACAACTGCGGCGTTTTGGTTGGACATTTGTATATTTGCCATATGATATTGCGCATAACTTTAACCCCTATTCCGCGCGAACATGTGTTGATATGGCAAAGTCCGCATTAAAAATAAAAAACATTTTTATTCAAACACCCGATAGTTTATATCGTCATATCATATAAAAAACGCACCAGTTGGTGCGCATTTTTTATTTTATATTTCTCTTTATGAAATACATTTGTCCAATGCCAAACATATTTGATACCGTCCAATATAAAACCAAACCAGCCGGCATCCATGCAAACATAACCGTAAATAATAAAGGCATCCATTTCATAACCTTTTGTGTTTGTGCGGCTACATCATTTTTATCTGATGTTTTGCTTTGCGGTGTTTGCAGAATCTGTTGCAACCACATGGTTAGACCCATTAAAATCGGCAATATGAAATATGGATCCATTGCGGACAAATCGTGTATCCATAAAAAGTTTGCATTTCTCATTTGAATTGAGACCAATAACGCCTTATACAACGCAAAGAATATTGGCAACTGAATCAACATTGGCAAACATCCCGACATAGGCGATGTTTTGTGTGTTTGATACAAACGTGCGATTTCAATTTGTTGACGTTGTTTATCATTTGCGTACAGTTTTTGAATACGTTGCATTTCAGGTTGTAATTTTTGCATATCCATCATTGATGTATATGATTTGCGTGTTAGTGGCCACATCAATAAACGAATTAACAACGTTAACAAAATTATCGCAACACCATAATTACCAACAAATGCGTTTAAGCTGTTTAATGCCCATACCATTGGCTGTGCCAGGAACCAAAACCAACCGTAATCAATACTCTTTTTAATCCCAGGAATTACATTTTCAACACTTTTTAAAATAGTATTATCGCGTGGCCCAACATAAATGTTTGTTGTTATGCTTTCTGTTTTCCCTGGGGCAACACTAACCTGGCCTGCGGTAATATCAGCATTATATAAATCACCCGCTTTTTTAATACGCATTGTTTGATCAGGGCTATCGATTGATGCAACTGTTTCCCAATATTGATCAACAAACCCAGCAAAACCATTTGTTGTTGAATATGCATATGATTTCTTATCAAAACTGACCCAATCTTTGTGTTCCAGTTTATTATTTGCATACGCAACAGCCCCCGTATAAACACCCGCAGATGATTTCATATTATTTGCACGAACAATTTTTGCATACGGCGCAAAACCAAAATCACGATTTGAATTATTTGTTATTTTATCTGTAATTGTAATAACATAATCGTTTATTGTTGTTACACGATTGAAAACAACACCATCCTTATTACGCCATGTGTAACCATCTTTATTTTTCGTCCATTTTGTTTTTACATCTGGCGCAGTTGTGCCGGTTGGGGTCAGCCCAACCTCTATATATGCGCCATCACCAGAAATTAATGTAACAACATCATCAGATTTGCCGCCTGCAAATTCAGATAATTTTACATTGGAAATTCGCAGGCCTTGTAAATTTGCATTTATCTTATCTGATTCAATTTTTTGTTGCGGTACAGATGACAAATCAACAACTGGTATGGACGCGTTTGTTTCATCAACCGGAACCTTTTTACTATTTGGATTTAACCATGATGACAGTAACCACCATGATGCTAAAAATATCAGCAGCCACCAAAAGAAACCACCCAAACCGCCAGATTTAGTCTTTGCGTTTTTATTTGCATTCCACTGATTAAAACCAGAATTATTATTGTTCAAAAATTCAACCATTATTTTCCACCTTTACATTTATTTAAACATTTATTACGTGCAAACAACCAATTTATGATATACAAGCCAACACCAACACAAATACAAACATCCGCCACATTAAATGCAGGCCAATGCCAGCCACCAATGTGCCAATCTATGAAATCAATAACCGCGCCAAAACGAATTCTATCTATTAAATTACCCAACGCCCCCCCCACAATTAAAGCAAGCGGCAAACGTTCATAATCAGATGCGCGCTTAAACAAATAACGCATTATCACAAATATAATAATTCCTGTGATGACACAAATTACCCACGATGCATTGTTACCCAATCCGCGTAACATAGAAAACGCTGTGCCCGGATTCCATGTAAAAACAATATTAAACCAATTTGTAACATGTGTCATCAAATAAGGAAAAGGAACCAGTCCCCATGCGTTTCCAAAAAGTGGCACACGCCCAGTTATCAAAAACAACAAATACGATTTTGTGATAAAATCCAAGGCAATAACGCCGAGTATTATACCAATATTTTTAATTGCTTTTTTCATTTTAAACCCCTGTTATCGCAATATAGCAATAGCAGCACGTAAAAGCAATTAAAATTAGTTAATTTTGTTCTGGGACACCGGTTAATTTTTCATAACCATTGGCGCGCATATCATGCAACATATCACGCACTTCTTCGCGCGAAACGCCCAATTGACTTAACACACCATAACCCAACCAAAACGCAGATTCTATGGTTTCTGGGAATGCTTGGGTTATATTAAGATGCAAAATGTTTTGTGTATCCCCCAGGTTGCGTGTGCGCGCATAAATTTTAACATGTGGCGCAACAGAACGAATCGATAATATAACACGTTGTGCCGTATTCAGACTATCAATTGTAATAACAACCGCCCGCGTATTAGGCACAGACAAACCCAACCTGCGCAAAGTATTAATATTTGTAGCATCACCATATACGGCATTCAAACCCTGTTCGCGCCCCTGTATTACGGCATTAGCATTTGTATCAATTGCAACATAAGGAATATTTTTTTCCTGTAACATACGGGCA
The DNA here is from genome assembly GCA_024402765.1 of Alphaproteobacteria bacterium. Lineage (GTDB taxonomy): Bacteria > Pseudomonadota > Alphaproteobacteria > Rs-D84 > Rs-D84 > Enterousia. Next base: position 42,427 of record JAKSTC010000003.1, on the reverse strand, counting down.
ACAATTTGACCAACGCGCCCAAACCCACATATTACAACACGTGGTTTTTCTTTGATTAAACTGTCCGAGACTTCATGAGATTTTTTCCTGGTCCCAAACATTCCAGAACGACTGATTTTATTATACCCCATCAATATCAAAGGTGAAATTATCATAGATAAAATGATTACAAGCGTTAATACTTCCTGGTGTGGTAACGGAATTATTTCTATACCATTATTGCGCATCATCTGTAAAAATAATATTGCGAATTCACCACTTTGTGCCAACAGCAATCCCATAAAAGTTGCATCATTTACAGGAACCCTGCGAATGCGTGCAACCATAAACACCGCCGCAAATTTTATCGCAACCAAAATAGCCACAGCAAGAATAATTATGTACCACTTACTTAATAGCACAGGAATATTCAATTCCAACCCCAATGCTACAAAGAACAAAGCAATAAACAATAATGTGTATGGCGACATATCTGCACTGATTTGATTTTTATAAATTGTTTCAGACATCAGCATACCCGCCAAGAAACCACCCAACCCCATTGGCAAGCCAATCAAATGCATAACATATGCCCACAATAATATGTTCGCCCATACGGTTAATAACATTGCTTCGCGAGAGTTCAAACGCGCAACACGTTTAAGCAATGGTGTTAATAAAAACTTACCAATTAAAATTACACCCACAACCAATAGTATTGATAACACAGAAACATCTATAAATGTTGCACCAATCTTGAAAGATTTACCCGCAACCACAGGCAACAAAACCATCAACGGTATTATCAACAAATCTTGGAACATAAAAATAGATAAACTTTTTTTACCAACAAAACTATTTATTTTTCCACTGTCTGCCAGCAGTGGCAAACCCTGTGATTGGCTGGACAATGCCAACATTAATGCCATCACCATTGCGCCTGAAACAGACCAACCGGTAATTATTGCCAAAATTGGAAACAACATAAAAACAATTGTCAAAACCTGGGCTGCACCAAACCCCAACAAACTGCGTCGCATTGACCACACCCGCGAAATATCCATTTCCAATCCGACCATAAACCATAAAAATAAAATACCCAGATTACCCAACAATGACCAAGTATCATTAAGTGTAAAAAAATTAAAAACATATGGCCCTGCCAAAATGCCACCAATTAAAAATGCGACCAGCGCACTAATTTTTGCCATACGTAAGATACAGACCAGCGCAAAAATAACAACAACGAACAGCAATATAGATGGTGACATTTGGTATTCTCTCTCCTCTCGACAAAACCACTATTGCACAAAATAGATTTTTATATCAACACTTTTTTAGCAATTTCTAAAAATTTTTCTGGGTATAAATTCTCTGCCCGTTCTGTACCTGTTAAGCCGAACAAATTCCAATCAATATCACGTAATATTCCGCGTATCATTTTACGACGCGATGAAAATAATTTCGCAGTTAAATTTTCAACACGACTTATATCACCAAGTTTTTTTATCTTGTCATAATTTGGAATAATTTGAACAACTGCTGATTGCACCTTGGGCTGTGGAACAAACGCAGTATTTGGAACACCAAACAATATCTTGGCATCTGCAACAAGTGCAGTTAAAACCGACAAACGTCCATATTGTTTATCGCCAACATTTGCAACGATTCGGTCTGCAACCTCACGCTGAAACATCAAAGTCATAGATTTAATTTTTGGTGTTTTGTTTTGTGCAACAATGTGCAACCATTGTATCAACAATTCTGTCCCAACATTGTACGGCAAATTAGAACACAATGCGTATTCTTTTATATCCAATGACGAAAAATCAACGTCCAGCGCATCACCATAAATAACTGACAGCCGTCCATTTGAAGCATCAACAATTTGTGATAAAATCGGCTGAGTTGTTTTATCTTTTTCTATAGCAATAACTTTTTTTGCACCTGCCATCAATAATGCGCGTGTCAGGCCGGCCGGGCCCGGTCCAACCTCTATCACCGTTGTGTTTTTAATGTCTGGGACACTGCGTGCAATACGACCCGTCAAATTCAAATCAAATAAAAAGTTTTGTCCAAATTGTTTTTTGGGTTCTAAACCTGCATCACGCATCATTTCTGACACCGGTGGTAAAGATACAATCATATCCGTCATAATTTTTTACGTCCCCCAAATGCCAAAGTTAATGTTCCGTCATCAATATAATCTAAATCACCACCCAACGGCATACCCGATGCCAATTCAGTAAACGCGACACCTGAATTTTCGCCAACCACAGACATAATATACGATTGGGTCGTTTTCCCCTCTACCGTATTGGGCAGGGCAAAAATAATTTCATTTATATTTTCTTGCTTTATGCGTGATGAGATTGATGCAATATTCAAATCATCAGGCATTGTCCCATTTGTTCCCGAAATAACACCGCCCGTTATATGATAACGACCAGAATAAAATCCAGATTTTTCAATAACCCATACATCTGACATATCACGCACAACACATAATTGCCCGTTACTGCGTTCGGTTGATGAACAAAATTCACATGTATCTTTATCTGTTAAAACGCCACAATTTTTACATGGATGAATTGTATTTGCGGTTACACTTAACATTTCAGACAAAGCATTTGCGCGCCCTGTTTTATCCTGTAATAATGCCAACACGATTCGTTGGGCCGCACGATTTCCAACACGTGGCAACTTTGCAAACATCTTTATTAACTTTTCAATTTGTGGATTCATAGACCAATACCTTATCAATGAAAAATATAACAATCAATACCGTTAGCAGAAGCATTATTTTTTATCGTTTGTGCAGATGATTCAGATAACCCATACAGTCGCACACGATACAGGCCATTTGAACTTTGTTCTATTTTTGGTGTTACACCCAATTTTGCAGAAACATTTTGCACCTGGCGCACCGCCGCATCACGCGTAGAAAACGCACCGAATTGAACACCCGCATTCCCAGACGACACCGCAACAGTCTTTGCCTTTGGTGCATCAGACGCATATTTTGCCATTGGATTGCTTTGCGTGATTGGGTATTGTTGTTGCGCCACAGGTTGATATGTATAACTTGATGTCGTATCAACCCCCACCTCTTGAAAACCGCGATTTAACATTTTTGTTGCGGCCACCGCACGCACATCTTTGTCATCTGCGCCCAATACCACCGCAACCAAGTGATGATTATCACGAATAGCCGTTGCAACCAAAGAATATTTTGATTTTTTTGTGTATCCTGTCTTCATACCATCACAACCAGGGTACCCCCCCAGCAAACGATTACCGTTTGTATATGTTTTACCACCAAATGTCCAAGTCTTGATTCCAAAATATTTCCAATACTGAGGGTAATGTTTATACACCGCCATAGACAACAATGCAATATCACGCGCCGTTGACATATGATCATCATTGGGTAGACCTGATGAATTTTCAAAATTAGTAACATCACTTAAACCAATCTGGCGCGCAACACGCGTCATTAATTCTGCGAAATTTCCTTCCTTGCCACCCTGCAGATTTTCCGCCAGAACGCGCGCGACATCGTTCGCACTGACCACCGCGACCGCTTTTATTGCATCTTCGACACTGATTTTACTGCCCGCACTTAACCCCAGTTTTACCGGCTCTGCATTTGCCGCACTATTTGATACAATTAAGTAATCGTCCAGATGCAGGCGTCCATGCTCCAACGCATCAAATGTCAAATACAATGTCATTATTTTGGTTAGACTCGCAGGATAGTTCGCATTGTTTGCATTTTCAGAATACAATACGCGACCTGAATCCATATCAGCAACCAACGCCGCACGATACCCGCCCGCATACGCCGTTATGCAAAACAATACAGATATAAAAAATACTAAAACCTTCCTCATACCGCAAAGGTTAGTAAAAAATATTAGCCCAGGTCAATAAATTTATGATTTGCAGATTGAAAAATATTGTGTATAATAACTATGAATCTTGTGGGAATAAGGTTCAGGGTTTTCAAAGGCCCGTACAGTAAGCAGCACATATAGTGTTGTTATCCACATAGGCAATGTGTGGTGCAATGTGCACCATTTATTGTTTATACCCCGACACATCGGTCGGGGAGCCGTCGGTTATAAAACAGGTTCAACCAAAGACCGATGGAGTCACTTACTGTATGATTTTTGAACTCCCCGACCGCCATTTGATTCAGAGGCGGTTTTTATCAATTCAAAAAAAGGGGGAATCGTATGAGTAAAGTTTCTGTTATAATACCTGTATATAATACAGAACAATTTTTGCCACAATGTTTGAACAGTATTATTCATCAAACCCACAAAAATTTAGAAATCATTATTGTCAATGACGGGAGTAAAGACAACAGCGATAAAATATGTCAGCAATTCGCCAAAATTGACAAGCGAATAAAAATTATATATCAAACAAATTCAGGATTATCTGCGGCACGAAACACAGGATTAAAAAACGCAACTGGTGATTATATCCATTTCATAGATAGCGATGATTACATAGATTTAGATTATTATGAAAAAATAATATCTGCGAATAAAGGTATAGACGCAGATATTATCGCCGCCGGCGTTGTATCACAAAACGGAAGTTTTTATAATATAGAATACAAACACAAAACTATATTAACAACACTTACCGAAAAATTCATAGAAACTAATGCACTATCAAATTGTACAGTATGGCGATATGTGTTCAAACGCAATTTCTTAAATAAAAACAAACTAATTTTTGCAAACGGGCGTATTTTTGAAGATATACTTTTTACACCCGATGCTATGCGATTAGCAAATTATGTTTTAACCGTTCCTGATACTTATTACCACTATGTTTTTAATGCTAATTCTCTATTAAATAAAGCCTATAGTCCAAAACACCAAGAACAATATAAATATGCAGCAAAACACCTGCGTACATTTATAAACAAATATGAATTAGAAGAACGCATTAACACACCTAACCAAACTTTAACCATTTATAAAATATTTGGCTTGCATCTTATTAAAGAGATTTTTTCTAGATCTACAAAAGCAACAAACTATCTTATTTTTGGAATTCCTGTAATGAAAAAATACAATAAAAAATAACAAAAAGGGTTATAAAATGAAACGAACTTTATTTAGAATACTAGCTTTTCCTTTACCAACAAGAAAATTGCGCAACATAGTTAGACGTTGGGGTGGTCCAAAAATTACCAAACCTGATTATATAGGACAAATATTAAATATTTTATCTGCTTCTATTGACATTAATCATATACCACAAGCCCGTGGAATTATGAAATATATCCAAGATTCTAATCTAAAATTACTAAACACTTTCGATAAATTCACTCAGATACACAACATAAAATATTTTATGATAGGGGGTGCTATTGCTGGGAAATTAAGATACAACAACTGCATTCCATGGGATGATGATATTGATGTAGGCATGTTATCTGACGATTATTGTAAATTTATTAAAATAATTAAACATTGTATTCCCAACAAATATTTTTATGCGTTATTTACTAGTAATGTCTGCCGAATTATACATACAGAAACCAAAGCTTTTTTAGACATTCTAAGATATGATGTGCATCATTCACCAAATTGTTATAAAGAACAAAACGAACAAAAATTAAGAGAACAATTAGAAAAATTTCGCACCAAACGCTCAGATGTACCTTTTATGCATTTCGAATTAACAAATTCTCTAACGCACAAAGACATAGAAAAAAAATACAATATAATAGAAGCAGATTTTGAGTTAACAAAAAAAATACACCAATCTATTTTTTGCAACAACACAGACCAATCTAAAACGATATTCCCTATGCATGCCGATTGCAAACCAGGAGAATTTTATGACTACAGCACAATATTTCCTACTAAACGTTTAAAATTTAACAAATATTATTTTTGGTTTCCAAAAGATTTAGAATTATATGCAACAAAATGTTGGGGTAACATTTATTCTTTTCCTAATGACATGTTTCGACACCATATGTTTAGTCAAGATATATCACCAAAAAAACTTATCGCTTTACGAGAATTTTTAAATTTATCCGACCAAGACGTTTTTAATCAATTTTGCTCAAAGGACAAATAAAATGAAAATCGGCGTTGTTTGTGGATCATTTGATTTAATACATATAGGTCATATAAATTTATTAAAAAAGGCCTATAAACACTGCGATAAATTAATTGTCGGTGTAAATAGTGACAACAGAATAAAAGCAGCAAAAGGTCATGACCCGATACAAAACGAGAAAGATAGATTAAGTATTATCAAAGAATTTAAAATTGTCTATGATGCATATATAATAGAAAACGGAATAAGCTTAGTACAAAAACTTTTAGAATCTGGAATCAATGTGTCTGAATATTATCGTGGTGATGACAATAGACATTTACCTGAACAAAAAATTGAAAATGATTTTCTCAAAAGTATCGGTATTAAACCAGTATATTTTCAGCATACACCCAATATCCACTCCGCTATTTTGAGAGAAAAAATAAAATAACAATTATTAAACCAAAGTTCGTAAACTTATTTTGCGGTCGTCAACAATTACCAAATCACCATAGGTTATTCCAAATGCACGCGCGGCACCAAATGCATCACGCATAGAGAATAATTCTGCATCATATATGGCATAAACACCACGCGATAAACATAATTGATTTGCTATCGTCTCACTGCCGCATACCACAATAATTGGCACATCGGGTCTGCGACATGAAATTTCTGTTGTCGTTTGACCATCCCTATCGAACACCACGATTGCCGCAACCTTATTCAGGTGAGCCATGGACGACACAGAACGCGACCAATCATTTTCAGGCACATTATCTATGCGTAACCAATCATATGGATTCGCAAGTGTGTCCATATCAGAATAGTTTAAAATGCGCGCCATAACACCAACCGTATTTACCGGGTTAATTCCAACAGTGGTTTCTTCGGATGTCATGGTTGAATCTGCGCGCAGGTATGCCGCGGTTGCAACATCTGAAATTTCTGCGCGTGTTGGAAATTCGTTTTCCACCATTGACGCCAACATTTGCGTTGCCATTATCACAGGGCGGTTATACATACGGCATGTGCGTATAATTTTACGCGATATTGCAGGGACCTGTTCGAACGGCATCTCTACCGCTAAATCACCACGTGCAATCATTATACCATCAGATATTTGAACAATATCTTCGATTCTATCAATTGCCTGGGGGCGTTCTATTTTCGCAATAATTTTTATTTGGTGTGATGTGCGCGCGGTTATAAAGTCACGCACAAATGCAATATCTTCGGGCTTTTGCACAAAACTCACCGCCACCCAATCAGGATTCTTTGTTATTGCATATTCTAAATCTGATTTATCCTTGTCGGTTAATATCGGTGTATCTATTAATGTATCCGGCAGATTAAAACCGCGACGCGACCAAATTTCATCCCCACGAACAACAACAGCATCTATTTTATTTGGGCGAACGCTATCGACACGCATTTCCAATTTACCATCATTAAGCAAAATCCTATCGCCCACGTGCAGTGATGCCATAACATCAGGATGTGGTAAACATACGCGTTCACCATTCCCAGGCGCAGGATTGTCATCAAAAATAAAATGCTGACCAATTTTTAATTTATATTTATCCTCTGTCACAAAATCACCAATTCTGTGTTTTGGTCCCTGCAGGTCAACAATTATTGAACATGGTTTATTAAGTTCGCGCGCCACAGAACGAATCGTATCAATCTTGGTCCCCTGAACATCACCGGTATCATGACTAAAATTCAAACGAAAAGCATTTGCACCCGCCAACATCATTTCGCGCAAAATCGTGGCATTCGAAGATTTCGGACCAATTGAAACAGTAATCTTTGTAAACTTTTGCATTTTTTATATTCTCTCTCTTCTTGATTTTTTCAAATTATGGTATATCATATTATCGTAAAATAAACAAGGGGAAAACAAATATGAAAAACGCAAACCATGGTGCAATTGATAACGAACAATTGGTCAGCATTATCGAAAGAATCGAAAAATTAAATGAAGAAACTGCCGCAATCGCCGCTGATATTAAAGAGATTTATAGTGAGGCTAAATCCGCAGGTTTCGACCCAAAATATATTCGCCAAATGATACGTTTGCGCAAATTGGACCCTGATGAACTGGACGAAGCAGACGAATTAACACAAATGTATCGTAATGCATTGGGTATTTAATTTATGAAGTCTTTTACAAAAAATATTGAAGATTTTAACTGCGCCCACTGTGGCGCAGTTGTTCATGGTAATGGCTATACAAACCATTGTCCAAAATGTTTATGGTCACGACACGTTGACAACAACCCCGGCGATAGGGGCGCGAATTGCGGTGGTATGATGGAACCAATTTCCGCCGAACCAAGTGGTGACGGTTTTATCATAACACACAAATGCACAATATGCGGAAAAACAAAACGGCAACACAGTGCAGCCGATGATGATGTGGACACATTAATAAAACTAACCACAAATCCTGAATTTGTTTTTGGTGCGAAATAAAGGGTTGATAAACGCCCGCATAAATTCCTATACTTTATTTATGAAACAGTTTTTAGAAAAGCAAAAGACAAACATGTTTTTGTGGGCCACCGTAATTGTGGCGCTGGGTGGCGCATTGTATTTTATTCTTCCGTTTGAGCCAGATATCACCCACCCATTAATTACAGTAATCACGATGGCGATAATTTTGCTATTTAAGGAAATGAATATCGGTCTGCGTGCAATTGGTGTATTTTTGTTTGGATTTTTATACAGCGCATGTTTTACACATTTATTAAACAAACCAAGCATTAACTATCCCCTGCGTGATTTCACAACAAATGCGTATGTAAAAAATCTGGACTTTTCTTCGGACAAAACACGCGCAATTTTACAAATAAATATTGACGACAAACCAATTAATGTTCGCGTTACACTTCCTGAATCTGGCGAACCTATAAACATTGGCAATACATTGCGTATAAGTGCGGGCCTGTTCCCACCATCCGGATCAGAGGCCCCCGACACATTCGATTATGCACGGTGGGCATATTTTAATAACTTAAGTGCCACAGGTTTTATCAGCGATTATCAAATCATAAATAAATCAAATGATATAAACACAAATACAACACGCACATTTATTCATAATCATGCAAAATCTTTTTTAACAGACGCCCTGTATCTGGGGTATAAAAACGCATTAGACCCAAACACAAAACAAACATGGACAAACATCGGTATTGCACATGTTTGGTCAATTAGTGGTTTCCACATGACATTGGTTGGCGGATGGTTATTCTTGATCTTTTATTTTGTATTCCGCAGTATTGGATATATCACGCGACGCATACCGGCACGAATTCCTGCAACAATATGTGCATGGGTGGGGTTATTATTTTACCTGGGGATATCTGGATTTGGAATTGCAACACTGCGCGCATTTTTAATGACGACTTTGGTTTTTGCTGCAATACTATTCGGCAGAAGTGTCCTATCACTGCGTAATGTATGTATTGCATTTTTAATAATGTTTTTAATTAATCCGCACTATATTTTGCAGCCAGGTTTTCAATTATCTTTCGCGGCCATTTTTGGAATCACATGGTATTTTGGCAAAGATCCAACAAATGTTTTTATCGCCAGCGAACCAAAGAATAAATTTCTTAACAACATAAAAACGGCACTTATGACAACTATTGTTGCGACTATATTTACTGCGCCTTTTATAATGGCACATTTTAATTCTATACCGATATACACATTGATTGGTAATCTGATTTTTGTTCCGATATTTTCTATTGTGATTATGCCACTTGTTGCGATTGGAACAATATGTGCATTGTTTAATGGACATTTTGTATTAACATTGTGTGAAACGCTTTATAACTGGATGCTAAATGTTGCTTCACATATTGCGAATTTGCCATATGCAACCATAACTATTCCGCATATTTCATGGTTGGCATTAACTATTATTACACTGGGGCTGTTTTTATTAATATTTATTACCCCAGATAACAATGCACAAAAATGGATACAACGAAAAATTAATTATGTATTATCAGGTATATTTATCTGTATTGGAATCGTTATTATTTTATGCACACCCAAACCAGTATTTTATATAACCCCCGATCATGAATTAATTGGCATGGTTTATGATGGGAAATTGGAATTTAATAAAGCACGCGCATCAAATCATTATTTTGCATTTAATACTTTCCGTAAACTAAATGGCGAAGAACCATCAGATAAAAATATTCGTCATAAATGTGACCAGGGCGTATGTATTTATAAATCTGATAAATTTACTATTGCTTATATTCAAAAGTTTGTTCCGCTTCAGAAAAATCTACCCGCGTTATGTGCTGACAAAAACATTGATTATATTGCGTCTTATTTTGATATAGATTCCAAAACTTGCGCACACAAAATTCTTAAAAATGGATTTGTTATATATAAATCAGGACGAATAAAATATACGCCAATTAATCGTTATTGGGATAAGACGCACTAACAAAAAACAAACCCGACGATGGCGCGGTTGGACCGGCGGCACTGCGATTTTTTGCATTAAAAATTTCATCAATATCATATGGTTTTCCCAAACCAATTTCAACCAATGTACCAACCATATTTCGAACCTGGTGATGCAGAAAAGAACGCGCAGAAAATTCAAAAATTATTTCATCACCGTTTTGTTTTATAACGCACGAATCAAGTGTTTTAACTGGCGACTTTGCCTGACATTCGGTTGAACGGAAAGAAGTAAAATCATGATTACCAATTAATTTTTGACCCGCCTTTTCCATCGCAACAACATCTAATCTGCGCGGAACCCACCAAACACGATTGTTGTTTAATACGGGTTTAGCAGAACGATTCAAAACAACATATTTATAATGACGCGCAACACAAGAAAAACGCGCATTAAAATCATCATCAACAATTTCACAATCAATGACAGATACAGGTTTGTCGTTCAGATAAAAATTCAGTGCACGCATAACAGTATTTGCATCTGTTTCTTTTTCTAAATCAAAATGCGCACACATTGCGATTGCATGAACACCTGCGTCTGTGCGCCCCGCACCAACAACATCAGGGCGTTCATTACAAAAATTATAAATTGCATCCTTTAATACAGATTGAACAGAATCACCCTGGGTGTTTTCCTGCCACCCAATTAAATTTGTTCCATCGTATTCAAGAATAATTTTATATCGTGTCATATATTATTTTCCGAATTCTATTTCTGCACCACGCAGGCCATTTACAAAACTTTTCCAATCCATTGGTTTTTTGCCAGCGGGTTGAATTTTTACAATCTCCAGTTTGCCGTCTTTGATTTTTGTTTCAAGTATTTTGACATCTATGCCATTTATCTTTGTCCGCCCTGCCCCCAAAGCACGCACCAGATTGTGTATCTTTTTTGCGTCATCATTCCAATTAATAATTTCATCATCACCTGTAAATTTACGCGTTATTGTTGGGGTTCCAACCTGGGGCATTGGTGTATATTTATCAGGATTTGCAAAATATTCATCCAACACATCAATTGCGGCGAATGATGCTTTTTTTTCAACCATTTCATTTGTGTCGTTTTCATCAATTTTGATATTTTTCCGCAATAATACATCACCCGCATCCATATCCAAAACCATCTCCATTAAACACACATCCATATTATCATCACCATTAAGAATCGCACTGCGTATTGGTGACGGCCCACGATATTTCGGCAACGAACTGGGGTGAATGTTTATACATTTGGCAGAATCTAAAACATCTTGTTTCAGCATCACACCATAAGACATCACAACAATATATTCTGCACCAGTATTTTCAAATTCCTTAATAGAAGTATGCACAGGAATATTTTTACTTTCCGCCCAGATATGCACAGGCGACTTTGTCATAATCTGTTTACGACCAACCGGCTTTGGTGCGCGCGTATAAACCGCCAAAACATTGTGCGAATTGCTAAGTGCATCAAATACAGGAACAACAAAATCATTTGTTCCCATTAAAATTAGATTGCGTTTCATTTTTTTCTCCGCACCTTACGCATTACCATTTCGCGGCGCACAGGTGGTAAATAGTCAATAAATAATTTCCCATCCAAATGATCTGTTTCATGTTGAACAATGCGTGCCGGAACACCCGACATATCCGCCCTACATTCACGCCCCTGTTCATCAGTCCATTTCACAGTTACAGATTCAGGGCGCGTAACATTTGCAAATACTGGTAAATTATCAGGTCCCAATACAGACAGACAACCTTCTTCCATCGTGCAAGTTTTATCACTGTGCGACAAAATTTCAGGGTTTATCATGCGAAACACCTGATTTGATTCAGGATCCATCATAACCAGAAAACGTTTTAAAATGCCAACCTGGGGTGCCGCCAAACCAACGCCACTTTGCCCATGCATCATAGCGACCATTTCATCCATGGTTTTCAATAGTTCGGAATCAATAGTGTCCACCGCGTCACATTTGGACCGCAACACCAAATCACCACAAAGTTTCATTTGCAACATTGCATTTACCCTTTTATAATATAAATTGTAGCAAAGGAATCTGGAATGACAACTTATATTTTTATACTGCTGGGCATTATTATTGTTTTATTGGTGTGTTTATTATTGCGCCGTCCAACAATTGATATGTCGGGTCTGCGCGAAGAAAACACAAAATTACGCGAAGTATTGGCAAACAGGTTGGGTACATTAACCCAAAACGCGAACGAATTACGTACAATCAGTGCGGACATCGCGAATTTTAAGGATATTTTAATGGGTAATAAACAGGCGCGCGGTTCATTCGGCGAACGACAACTCGAAGATTTGGTTTCCGACATTATGCCACCTGAATCTTATGCGTTCCAATGTGTTTTGGAAACGGGTGTTCGACCTGATTGTGTTATTCGCCTGCCGTATCCACCGGGGGACATGGTTATAGATTCTAAATTTCCATTAGAATCATTTAACCGTATGAAACAAAACAATAACGATGCAGGCATCAGAAAGCAATTTGAACTGGATGTCAGGGCGCACATTGATGCGATTGCGGAAAAATATGTTATCGCCGGCGTAACAGCTGAATCTGCGATGATGTTTATTGCGTCTGAATCTATATTTGAAACAATACATCGTGATTTTCCGTCTGTGGTGGAATACGGTGCGCGTAAAAAGGTGTTTATTGTATCGCCATCGACCCTGTGGGCAACATTAAATACTGTACGTGCGGTATTGTCAGACATAAAAATAAAACGCGTTGCGGGTCAAATAAAGAAAGAATTGGATGCATTGTTAACCGACCTGGGGCGCCTGGCGGACAGGACGGAAAACCTGAACCGGCATTTTGGGCAAACGGTATCGGATATAGAACAAATTCAAACATCAATTGGCAAAATCACACCACGCGCAGAAAAAATTCGCGATATGGACTTTGAATAAAGGAAAAACTATGCAAAAAAAAGTAAATGTTGTTGTATTTGATTTTGATGGAACACTATCTGCATCTGATTCCAACTTTGAATTTGGACGCTGGTGTTTTCGGCATCGCCCGTTAACATGGTTTTATTTGCCCATCGTTGGATTTTTTAGTCTGTTTCGCAAGATTTCCCCTGATGGCATCTGGTGGCGCCAGGGCATGCGTCGTTTTATCACAAAAAAGATGGTGCATGATTTGGTACCTGGTTTTGTAAAATGGCACAAAACCAATCGCTTTGGTTGGGCAGCCGATCAGGTAGAAAAAGAAAAAAAGGCCGGCAACATTGTTGTATTAATTTCGGCAAGCCCAGAACACTTAATAAAACCATTGGTTTCTGATATGAAATTTGATGCAATATTAACATCAGAAACAGAAAGTGAACGCCCATGGAAATATAAGTTCCTATGTTATGGCAAGAATAAGGTTATTGCGTTGGATAGGTGGGCGGCAAAAAACAAATATGTTCCACATGTTGTGCGTTCTTATTCCGATAGTAAATCTGATACGCCCATAATGGAAATTTCAGATGAACAGGTTTGGATAGATAGAAAAACCGGTTTAAGGAAATAAAAAAACCGTTGGTAAATTGCTTTACCAACGGGGCTCCCTTCCTTCCAGATTACTGGAAACTGTAATTATGCCGCCATAACTGTTTTGTCTTTGGCTGTGATGCCGGCATCAAGTATCTTTTTCGCCTCAGAAAATACCATTTCTTTGACACGCAACGCCAAATCGCGTGTTTCCAATGTTTCAGCAGCAACATCAAAATTATCTGTTCTGATTTGCAATGAAACATATGCACCAACCAATGATGAACGTGGCAAATCTTCGATAGAACGCGGCGCGTTGTTATTTCCGATATGCAGTTCGTCACTGAGTGAAACGATTTGCCTATCCTGATTCACCCAAACGGTTGTTGTCAAGATTTGGTCGAGTGCAATCATAATGTCTTTTATATTTTGTTGCATTTTTCCCCCCTTTCGGTGTGTTTGTAAGGATTTTACGCTATTTTTGTATTTACATTGGTATTTACAAAAACATCATAAAATCCAATTTGTTAATTCTTTTTTGCCCAGAAATACGCGTTTTTCGCAGAAATCCGGCAAATAAAAATTTTTCTCCTTGTCTATACAAACATCTTAGAACAAAAACGAATCGGGGGTCAAGAGAAAAAAATTCATAAAATGAAAATTTTTCAAAAAAAATAAAAAAATGCCAGATTTCCCGGCAAATATTTTTATAAAAAAAATGCCCAACTGGGCATTTTTTATTCTGTTTTTGTTCCTGCTAAGCCATTCATAACGGACTGAACCCAAGATGCTTCAGTAAACTCGTCGGTTGGATTCGAATTAACCGATCTGCAAGTTGTAATAACCATCTTGCATGCATTCATAGCAATAGTGTTCGTAGTTGTAGAACCATCATTTGATACTGTCATTTTCTCAGCATCCAGATAATTGTCTAACGTTGCGATTGCTTCGTCTTTGGTTTTTTCTTGTGCTGCAAGTCTAATAGCTAAGTTTTTCACAACTTGTCTAAAGTTAGCAGAATACCCCGCTGCTGCTGCTGCTGTCTCCGCCTCAGCTAACGCATCACCTAACGCCGTATTACCTACTATTTTATCTGTCGCAATTTTTTTCAACGCATTTTCGTATGCTGTTTTAACAGCGTTATATTTTGAAAAATCAAATGTACTCGCTGTAGTATTATAACCATTGTTAGACAAACATGTTTCAACATCACTGATGCAACTTTCTGCATATTCTGCCAACAATTCGTCCTGGGCCGTCTTGATACGTGGCAGTGTACGTGTCAGATATTCGCTTACAACTCTGTTGTCCACTTTGAAGTCCTCAGTACCTTTTTCATACGTATAATTTTGGCACTGGTTCAACACAGATATACACATACCATAATTACGACTCTCATCATTGTGATGATACCCTATGCGATAGCGCAAATATTTTGCTATATTATTATCCGTTGCCTCCGGATATGTACCTGTTGATGGTACTGATTTTGTAATAAAATTCTGTAACGTCGCATCCTTACAGCCGTCAGTTGCAGTTGCAGTACATTTCCATGGGTTGTTACCTGTGGAAGTGTCACCCCATGTTGTTGCATACAATCCTTTTGCATTGTCAAGCTCAAGTCTACCAGGTTGGGACCCGATAACAACTTCGCCATCAACAATGTATTGACCAGTTGGATCTAAACATCCTTCGTAATCTGTACCACAAATAAAGTCAGATTGCATACAGGAATCCAAAGCCTCTACACAGCCACGCAGATCATATACGTTTTTATTTTGCGCAACCATCAAACGTGCCTTTTGCAGGACGGATTTTGCATTACGCACAGTCGCGTTCATGTTAGCATTTGCATCTGTTAACGCACGTTCGTATGCAAAACATGCCTTGTCTATTTCCAAATCATACGAATTTGATATAACAGAAATATCCACCCCCTGGGCCGCGGCAGAATTCAAAACCGACGCCTTGCAACGTGCAGCCGCTGTTTTATACAGATTTGCACCACGTTGATTTGAAATACTATTTGTATTTGCGGTTGTGCGTGTTGTTGTTAATAACGATGATAAATCAAAGCCTGTATTATCGAATGAGAAATCAAGTAACCCAGACAAGTCCATTGATATACCTGCGGTGGTTGCAGCACTGGATGATGCGGCCTTGCCGGTTTTAACCTCTACTATCATACGTTTAATTTTATCCAAACTGCTTTGAATATTGCTATTGTCTTTATTATCTGGGTTAGACAACGCAAGTTCTGCATCTGTCTGTTTGAATAATGTTTCAACATCTTCGGTAGATAAACCGATGTATTGAATTTGCTGGGCAATTTCTTGCAGGGCCTCTGTTGCCTCTGTCAATGCTTCTTCGGTTTTGGAATAATTAGACAAATTCGCAGAGCATGAACAACGACCCTGGTTATCATCCAAGACGTTACAATAATTATCCATACACAATGCATATTGTGCCTTGTAATAATCTGTTACCTCTGCTAATTTATCCATATCTTCGGTTGTTGGCTGTGCAGAAGTTGCTGTCGAATTAGATGCACTAAACGACAAACCAGAGTTACGTGAACTTACACGTGCACCTGATACCGCCACACGAGAATTGCCGTTATATAATGTTGTTCCGCCACCCAACACAGATGTTTTCGTATTGCTTGTAGGCTCAGACAATGTTTGGACATTTGTCCCAGAAACCACATTTGGTGCCACAACAGAAGCACGCGCAACCGTTCTGGGGCTGGTGTTTGTATTACCTGTAACAGAACCACGCGTAGCAACTGAACGTCTATTAACACCAGAACGCAAAGATGTGTTTGCATTACCTGACCGTGTTGCAGTTAAACGAGATGAAGCAGTCCGAGACGGCACAGCTGAACGCGCACGCGCCCGAACAGAAGAAGTATCCTGTTTCGGTGCAACATTTTGTTCATTTTGCACATCTTGATTAATTTCTGGTTGTTGAATTTGTTCCGGGGCCATCACCGGTGCATCATTAACGGCAAAAGCATCGTCAATATATTCAACACCATCAGCGTAAATTATTTGCGGTGCAACCTCTGCAAATGCGGGCAAAACCAGCAAAGAACCAACAACAACGAATAATCTCTTCATGATATAATCTCCATTTCCTATGGAACAATAATATCATATTTTCAAATGCCATGCAAACATTTTTTTACAAAAAATAAAAAAAAATTAATGGTGTGATATCAGGTGTAAAATAATACTGATGACAAATAATATCGTTACAACCACCAAAATAATTTTTTGTACCTTGTGATTATCGTGCCCATGACAATGTTCACAACCGCATCTGCATTCACGAACGACCAAAATCCAAGATAGTCCCAACATCAATGCAGAAAACACAAACAACCATGGTTCAATCCATTCTGGGATAAAGTTCCCACTGTGTGCGAATTCAGGTGCAACCAAACCGACCACAGATAACACAATCGGCAACACACAACAAAACAGGTGTGGTAACACAGATGCAATAATTCCAATTTTAACAGCTTTGTTTTTCATTGTTTGTCCTTTGTTTATTTTTATAAAAGGCATGAACGCCTTTTGTCATTGCGAGAGAGTGCAACGACCGTGGCAATCCAGTAAATATGTCATTGTCATTATTATACCTGGATTGCTTCGCTTTCGCTCGCAATGACAAAGATACCTACTTGTCGCTATACAATTCTTGGTATCCCCAGTAGGATTGTAATTCCCATTGTTGTCACAATGGGCCCCTTTCCACCCGTAAGGTGTGAACTGCGCTATGCTTGTTCGCACCAACTATCGTGTCGAACCTTTCGCGACCCAACCCAGGTCGCTCTGACCGGTTCGCTTCCTACTGTGACTACAAATTCTTGGTATCCCCAGTAGGAATCGAACCTGCATCAAAGGTTTAGGAAACCCTTATTCTATCCAGTTGAACTATGGGGACAATGCACATAATGATACATATAAAAAAACAATTTTGCAATAAACAATACACAGAAAGTAAGTGCAAAATAAAAAAGCACGAGAAATACAACAAAAACCGTTCCTCTGGACGGGTTTAATTATTTGCTAACCAGTTGGACAATCCTTTCCACTGCTTCGTTTTTCACCAATGACTTTTCTGCCATCTTTTTCAGGCGCAACGGATTATCAAATAATTCTGACAATGTTGCAGTTAACCATTTTGGTGTGAACTTGCTTTGTTCAATCGCAAAACCACCACCCAAACGCGCAAACGATGCTGCGTTGGCTGCCTGGTCTGGGTTAATGTTCAGTGGCACCAATATCGCACCACGACCGATTGTTTCAAGTTCAATGACCGTACTCGCCCCACTACGCCCGATAATCAAATCAGATTCAGCAATCGCACCCGCCATATCATGAATAAACGACAATACATTTGCATGAATTTTATTCTGGGCATAAAATGCCTGGAGCCGCGCAACATTTTCAGGACGCGTTTGGTGTGTAACAAAAATCTTTTTATTTTTCATCGCCGCAATTGCACTTGGGACAACATCATCCAATATTTGCGCCCCCAATGAGCCACCCGTTACCAACAAATTCGATTTATTTGGAATAGGATGCCCCGCCATCGCCATAATCTCTACCCGAACGGGCAGGCCAGTATAAACAACACGCGTTTGCGAATTTTCAGGCATACCGGATACGGTTGGGAAACTGGTCATCAATGTTTTGACCCAGCGCATAGCAAACTTATTCGCGCGTCCAATCGCAGCATTTTGTTCATGCAGAAATGTTGGCACCCCCCATACGTGCGCCGCAAATACCGCCGGCACAGAAGCATAGCCACCAAACGCAACAACACGGTCTGGTCTAAATACCATAAAACGCAAAATTAACGCAATCGCAGACACACATATTTTAAACAATGAATAACATTTATTAATTATACTTTTTGCACCAACACCCGATGCCCAAATATGAACAATTTTTGCCCCACGTGGCGCATCGCGTCTAACCATATCATGCACACGACCATCACAAGAAATTGTTATTTTATGTCCGCGTTTTGCCAATTCGGTTGCGACACTAAGTGCCGGAAAAACATGTCCACCCGTTCCACCTGTTGCAATCCAAATTTTCATGCGTGCCCCCTTTG
Source organism: Alphaproteobacteria bacterium (assembly GCA_024402765.1). Classification (GTDB taxonomy): domain Bacteria; phylum Pseudomonadota; class Alphaproteobacteria; order Rs-D84; family Rs-D84; genus Enterousia. The sequence goes on along the minus strand of JAKSTC010000003.1, from coordinate 23,256 downwards.
GCTTATTTCCACTTATCTTCACGAATTATTGCCAAAACCATACCGAACATCAAGCAAGAACTTAAAAACGCACTGCCCCCGAATGACACAAAAGGAAATGTTATTCCCGTAGGTGGCATAATATGTAATGTTGTTGCTAGATTAATAGAAATCTGAATAGCAAACATCAGCATAACCCCCAATGTGGCATAATACACAAATGGATCGCGTGCACCACGTGCATCTGTGATTAAACGCTGAATCATATACACACAGCATACCAGTAATAAACACCCACCAATCGCGCCATAATTTTCAACCAATGCCGCATACACAAAATCGTTTTCTGCCATCGGCAGTTTTTCTGTAACACTTGCCTCGTCCCCCATACCAAATAGTCCACCCTGACGAATTGCGTTTATAGATCGCCCAACCTGGCTGGTGGGGTCCAGGGGTGCAATAAATGCCATAACACGCCTGTGGACATGTGGCTCAAACAAAGATGCAAAAGTGCCACCGACCACCATAAATGCGACACCAACACCTATCCACAATTTTGGTAATCCTGCAAAAATCAACAATCCACCAACAACACCGCAATATAATATCGCAGTTCCATAATCAGGTTGCAATACCAATATCAACAATACAAAAAATACAACTACCAAATAATACCACCAATTATAGTGATTCTTAATTTGAAACGCATCTTTGATAAAAACATCGGGACCATAACACTCTTTCATTTTTGTAATAAACCAAGCAGACAACATCACGAACCCAGGTTTTAATATATCAGACGGCATTAGTTTAATTCCAGAAAAGCACACCCAACGTTCAGAACCGTATGTTCCACACGGCATTATTTTTGTTAATGCCAATAAAAGAGTACAAATTATCACATTTGCCCACGCAATCCATAAAACCCACTTTTTATTCGTCATACTGACGGCAACCATACCAGCAAAACCAACAATGTAAAATGGCAACATATTTAAAATAAAATGATACCAGTGCCACTTTTTGAACACCATCATTGCCGACCCAGTAGATATAGCAGCAACCCCACCAATCAATATCAACAACAAAACACAAAACAGCAAAGGTCTATCAACCCCATAATACCAATCTGTTAATTTACTATCATCTGTTCTATGGGTGGTCAACATTTATAACAATCCTATGGTTACGCGAACTTTAACAACACCAATGCCAATCCTGAAAACAAAACAGAAATTATAAAAAATCTTTCAACAATTTTTGATTCTGGCCACCCCAGTTCTTCGAAATGGTGATGCAGGGGCGCACGCAGGAATATTCTTTTACCTGTTCCTGTCAATTTGCGTGTTATTTTGAACCCAACTGTTTGCAAGAAAGATGACAGTAATATCAAAACCATCATTCCTGCGGAAATTGCCATAACAATTTCTGACTTTAATAACATCGCAACCGTTCCCATAAATCCACCCAGTGCAAGCGAACCAACATCACCCATAAATATGGCTGCAGGTTTTGAATTAAACCACAAAAATCCAATCACTGCACCGAATGCCGCACCCAGTGGCGCATACAGCGCACTCGCCGAAGGTAGGAACATAACCGTATCCATAAAACCGATTCTGGTTGCACCATACAACGCAACCGTTAAGACTATCAATACTGGTAAATATAATTTCGATAACATACCATCCAAACCGTCTGTAATATTCGTTGCATTCGCAGAACCACAAATAACAAAATACGCAAACACATAATAAAATATACCCAACGGAATAATTATTCCAAATGGTATCGCCAAAGACAGCCCTGGGATATACGATGGCATTGTCTTGTTTATCAGGTATGCCAACATTACGACAAAAACACCCTCTGCGATCAATCGAAACGCAGGCGACAAACCATTTGATGCCTTTTTAGATTGTGATTTTACTTTTTTATAATCGTCCATAAATCCAAGCATGCCAAACATCGCCAATGCAAGCAACGCAACCCAACCTGCAGAATTATGAAGTGGCATAAACAAAATCGCAGAAACAAAAATCGCAAACAAAATTAAAATTCCACCCATTGTTGGTGTACCTGCTTTTTTCCGATGTGCTTCTGGCAGATTTTCACTGATTGGTTGCCCCTGTTTTTGCCAATTGTGCATCAATGCGATAAAAGACTTTCCAAAAATTGCCATTATTAAAAACGACAACGCAAACGCACATGCAAATTGCATCCAACCACTTGCAAAAAATGTTATTCCATGGGATAAGAAGTAATCTGTAAGCATAAAATCTCCTTTGCTTTTAGACATATTTTATCATAAAAATACGCTAAAACAAATCAGATTACAGATTTTTTTTAAAATACGCCACCTACAACCGCTTTTTTGTTTACATCGGTTTGTCTGTTAACAGGATTTGGTCCCTGACCCTCTTTGAAAGCCTCTAAAATTATAATTCCATCGGATGATTGGCTTGCCGCAACACCATTTGCACGATTCACACGCACAAAATGTAGGCCGTCTGGCACAGCAAAAGGTTGATTCGTTTCGTTCGCGAGTGCGGTTGTCATAAATTCTGCAAAAACACGCGCCGCCATGTGCGATCCCGCCCCTTTACCCAATGGACGCGGTGTATCATAACCCAAATAAACACCTGTAATTAAATTCTTGGAAAAACCGATAAACCAAACATCCTTAACATCATTTGTGGTTCCTGTTTTCCCTGCAATAGTACGACCCGCCACACGTGCCTGTTTACCGGTACCATGTTCAACTGCGCCCTGTAATATTGATACCAACTGATACAGACTTTGTGGATCAGATAAGGTTTCTGAATCATTCTCTTCTATTGTCGGCAACGAATCTGGCGACCATTTTTCCATTTTAGTCTTTTCACCCCCAACAACATTACCATACCTATCTTCAACATAGTCCACTAATTTGGGTTTAATAACATGTCCACCATTTACAAATGCAGAATAACCAGAAACCAATTTTTGCAATGTCGTTTCCCCAGATCCCAATGCCATGGATAAATTGATATCAGACATATTTTGCGGATACACACCAAAACGTTGTGCAACATCTATCGCGTTAATATCACCAATTTGTTGAACCAATCTAACGGTCGTAACATTACGCGATGTTTCAAGTGACAGACGAAGTGGTATCTCACCTAAAAACTTTTTATCATAATTTTCGGGTTTCCATAAAGTATCGTTTTCACGCCATCCAACAATAGGCGCATCCAACAATAATGCCTCTGGCGAATAACCACGTTCAAGTGCCGCCAAATACACAAATGGCTTTATTGTTGAACCAATTTGACGATATGCCTGGGTTGCACGGTTAAAAGAACTTTCCCTAAAACTACGGCCACCTGACATTGCGACAACGCGCCCAGTATGCGGATTCATTGCAAATATTGCACCCTGTAATTTTTCATCTGATTTGTCTGCATTATAATTATCCAATTCCTTGTTCAATGCGTTTGATGCCGCACGTTGCAATTCAGGATTAATCGTTGTTTTAATATATAACCCCTGGTTATACAAAGCATCACGTCCCAAAGAATTCAATAATTGGCGGCGAACATCTTCGGCAAAATATTGGAATGTTTCCTCCATTTGTTCGGTAAAGCCACTATTGATATTTAATTCTTCGGCGGCGGCTTCTGTGGCCTGTGCTTGTGTAATAAAGCCTTCTTCCACCATACGACGCAAAACATAATTACGGCGTTCAACCGCACGCGCCCTGTCATTTGGTGCCTTGGGCAGGGATGCTAAAAACGCACATTCAGACAAAGTTAATTCAGATACAGGTTTATTAAAATACATCAATGCGGCCGACGCAACACCATACGCACGCGCACCCAAAAATATCTGATTTAGATATAGTGTCATAATGTGTTGTTTGGAAAAACTACGCTCGAGCCGTAATGCTAGGATAGCCTCTTTAATCTTACGCGACAGGGTGCGTTCAGATGTTAAAAAGAAATTTTTTGCAACCTGTTGCGTGATGGTTGATGCCCCAGAAAAATCACCACCAAATCCCGCCTTGCGCATAATATTATTCGCGGTTGCACGAACAATACCCATAAAATCAATTCCCGGATGTGTCCAGAAATTTTTATCTTCGGCGGCAATAAACGCATTAACCAGTTGTGGTGGCATATCATTAAAGTCCAAGAACACGCGTCTTTCTTCGGCATATTCTATGAGCAGTGAACCGTCTGATGCATACAGGCGCGATGCCACTGGTGGCGCATAAGTCGCCAGATTTTTATAGTCAGGTAAATCATTTCCAAATATCAAAAGTGTAACCGCCAACACCCCGATTCCACCGGTTATCACCCAAAACATAACATTTAAAAATTTACGCCAGAAAGATTTAAATTGCATACATATAATTTTATCTGAATATTTTACGATTGCAAGATAAATGAAAAACAAATGCGCCGTTTCAGCGCATTTTTATAATTCTATTTTGCCGTTTGTTGCGATCAGGTCGGCATCCATAGTTATTTTACCGCCTGCCTCACGCAACATCAATTCTGCTGCGGCGATTTCCGCATAGTCCAATGCATCAGAAACAAAACCATCAAACCGGCCACATGCAACCCACGCCATATCCAACGCAGGACAACCCGTCCGACGGACATCACCAACCAATGAACGCGCATCTGATGTATTATATGCGATTGTTGATTCAGACAAATCAGAAATATTGGAAACACGAACACGCGCAGAATGAAATGCAGAATAAGTGTATGCACCGGCATCCGCCTCTGCATAAAACAATTGTTCTGTAATTGGGGAATAAATTAAGCCTATTTTTGTTTCACCATTTGAACGCAATGCCAATGAAATTGCAAAATGCGAATTCGCACGCACGAAATTAGATGCCCCAGAAATTGCCAAAACAAATTCGTCGCGACCATCCCCTTCGCGTGACACGTTTGGCGTAAGCAAACCCGCAGACGGGCGAACCAACAACAAATCGGATAAAATACTTTCTTCTATTCGCTCAGATGCTTTTTTAACAAAATCACGCGCACCACGAATCGATTGCTGCAGGTTTTCAACCTCACCAAAGTCATGACGCAGACCAGACGCAGTTCGTTCCAATGCTGCGAACATTTTGTTTAATTCCGTTGAACCCTTTATCAGCAATTCCATTTTTTTGCCCCAGTTTAGAATTTAAACCCAGCAAATTTACTTTTAAATTCAGCGGCACGTTGACCCTTGGCTGATTCATTATTACGTTGACCAGTCCACGCAGAATGATTCAAATTATCCGTAGACAAAACCAAATCTTTCTTGACCGAAGAATACATTTTTACAGTTTTACCATCAGTGCGTGTAACATTGATTTCATAATATTCAGGATGAATTCCTTGTTTCATAATATAACCCTTTTTGATATTTTAAGTCCCACGATTATACAAAGTATTTTCGATAAATCAAGTAATTAATACCGCCCAATACAACCCAAATATGAATTTCCCGTAGATTCCAAGATATTTATAAACTGATTCTGATTTTTACCGGAAAACAGCGCCAATATCGTTCCTGTATCCGTGGCGAGCATATCCGTAATCGTTGCGATAGACGAACTCATCTTTTTAAAGAAACCACTGCTGGGACAAATTTCTGCAGCGAACAAATGATTTTGACCCTTGGTTTCTGCGATAGTATCAGATTTTATAACCATTAATTGACATTCTGGCGAAATGATAATTTTATCCACAACAACCGCGTCCGCGCCCAATAATTCACCCCACCAACCAGTCGATTCGCAAAAAACAGGATAATACACAATCGATTCGGGATTTTTTTCCATAATGTCAGACAAATCTAGATTATCATGTATAACCTCTGGCATGACACCGGTTTGGGAATTTATCGCCTTGCGCGCCAACTGGTATTCTGTATCAGTTGATGTTTTGCGTGGCCAATAAAGAATCGGATTTTGTCTCATCGCATACCAGTATATCAGATTCGGAGGAAAGAAAAAAGGGGGTGATGTTAAATAAACCGCTTGATTTTTTATTTTTTTATTGCGGACCACCAGTTTTTAAGACCATTCCACATAATATTTAAATCTTTTTTAGTAGTATTATAAAAACCATCCGGCACCGTAACATTGAACAAAGTCTTGACCAGTGCAGGAATCATTATCATAAACATCGCCATAAAGATTCCCATCAATATTATTGTAACCAGGCTATCATTACGCATCATCAGGCCATCTATTAATAATTTCGAATCGTTTTGTGATAGTGCCGTCTGTAAAACCGATGCACCGTCCCACATACCGAACACCGCATTCAAAAACATTATCGCAAATGTTACAAATATCCCAACCATCGCAATACCAACTGTTCCGGACACAACATCATCCACAATTTTTTGAATGTTTGTTTTACCAGACCCCGCCGGCACAACTTTCCAACCATCAAACAACCACGCAAGCAAGAAAAACGGCAACATTATCAAATCAAGCGACAATTTAATAAACACTTCTAAGAAATATAATGGCACTGGCAATAATGCCAACAAAAACAATGTCAAAACCAGTAAACCCGCAAAGAAAATTGGAACATTCGGAAATATTGGTATTTTCCACAAAATCTTGTGTGTATAGTCATAATCAAATGCCATATTTAACATCGTCCAACCAACAGTCATCCCCAAACCCGTCATTTGATGAACATTTGCCAATTCACATGCCAAACTGTGCCGCAGTTTTGGTGAAAATGCACCAGTGGTATTATTTACAGACACCGAATCGGCAGCAGCGGTCGCAACAATACATGTTGCGTAATTTGTTTGTGCGGTCTTATCAATATCTGAAACAACATGATTTAGCGACAGACCAATATTGAATATCGGTTCAATCATAACATCGGTTAATAAACGTGGTAATGGCATAAATAATAGTGCACACACAAAACTCAATTTTGCGACATGCAGTCCCAAGCCACCACCAACCGCCCATGGGTCTTGAACCTTGGCATCGCCACCCAGATATCCCGACACCAACTTCCATGCAAACCATACCGCCGTTAATCCGATTGCAAAAGGTGCAACAACAATACCAATTGATTTAAACGCAACCGGCAAAATATTAGACATCGCCATCATTACATCAGAAAACATCTGGCACGACCAACAACTGGAAAAGAAATTAAGCGCATCTGACATATTGACCGGTGCGAAACTGCGATATATTGAAAACCCTGCAAAACCAACAACACCGGCGATCAACCCAACAACCAATGGCGCAACTGCCCCTGCCGATAATGGCAAGAACGATAAAAATATTGGCCAAAAATTTTTTATTCCCCTCATACTCAATTTAACTATACCATATTTTGCACAAAATATGATATAATTGACAAGAACAAAATATAAGATTGAGAGAGAATGAAGTTTTTGCGCCGATTTTTACCAATAATCGCCAGTTTATCTTTGGCATTTATGCCACTTTCTTGCTTTGCAGAATGGAAAATTATTGACGCATTGGATGTATCACCATTAATACCAATAGTATTGGATGCCTTTATGGCAATTGCCACAGGTGGTTATGAATTTTTCGTTGGGCATGGTGATGGCATTATCTATATGTTGGTATGGGGTGTTTTGGCAATATCTATTGCCGGGTATTTATTAAAAATGTATTTTCCAAAATCTTGGTTGGACTTTTTTGGTTTTGCATCATCAGATACCATTGGTTCTGTGGACGAAATAAAAATGACACAAAATATTTTAAAGCCTGCTGTGCGCGCAATTATTGCAGTTACAATTTTATTACAAATAAAACCTATATTTGTTACAGATTGGTTGGTAAATCCTTTTTTGCGTTTCGGCTCGCTATATACAGAAGCGTTGGTCAAGGCAATTCCACACGCAGGTATTAATCCGCCACAAATTGAATGTCCACCTGATATTGTTGAAAAAGGATGGATATCCAAAGACTCTTGTGAGTTCTTGGTTCAACCGGTTGCAACATTATCACATGCAAACAATCAAATTGTAAAACGCGGATTTAAATTTATCACAGATGGCCTGCGCGGATTACTTACATTGATGCTGCATAACGCGGGTGAAAACTTCCTTAATGTAATCAGTGGTATTATTTTGGTTACAACATTTGTGTCGTGTAATATATTTATGGCTTTGCTTATAATTCAGGCAATATTTAATTTTGGTATGGCGCTTATATTATATCCATTTCAAATATTGGTTTGGGTTGCAAAAAAAGATGATAAATGGGTAAACATATGGCCCGCGATTTCTGGCATTACCAAAGCATTACTCGATTTAATTGTAACGATGATTGCATGTGGTTTTATACTGGGCATAAATGTATCTGTGGTGCATTCGTTGTTTAATTGGAATCAATCTATATTTTCTGTGGCGGCTGGCGGAATGGCGAATTCTAATGTCCCAATGGCGTCGTCAAATTCGGTTGGATTTGGTGGTCATTCTATGATTTGGTTATCTTCGGTTTTAACATTTTTTGTGATGCTACGCATATTCCAATTAACCAAAGATAAAATAAATCAATATACACAATCAGATATGACAGGTTTGTATAACAGTGTCAAAACTGATGCGGGTATTATGTGGGGTAAAGCAAAGGTGTTACCTAAAAAAGTTTCTGAAATTGCAGGGTGGGTCAAAAAATAATGAACAATATGATAAGCAATTTGATTGATAATTCTGTTCAATGCTGGAGTTGTTCTATATTTGATGACCTGTTTATGGTTATATCAAAATCTGCCGCTGCTGCATACAGTAAAATATCTTACTTTTGTATAATTTTGTTTTGTGTTTTATTTGCATTTTTTGTTTTAAATGCCGTATGGCAAAACATCAAAGGTGGCGCAAAAGATTCATGGTACACAAAATCTGTACAGCACGTTTTCATAAATTCTATATTCGTGTTTGCTATATTGGGTATGGGTGTTGCCGCACCACGATTTATGACACAAATAACATTTGAGCCGGTTGCAAACATTGCACTAATTTACGAAGAAAATATGTTACAACAATCACGCGCAGATGTTGATAGTCGTGTCCAATATACACCCACCGCGGTTACCACAGATGAATCGGAATACTTTTTCCGTCCGCAACTGCGTGACACAATTATACAGATTGCAAAAACCACAATCACACAATTCCAAAGTTATATCAAATTAGGTTTGGCAATTATAGACAAGGCACTTACTTGGAAAATGCTATTAGGCATTGGTAGTTTTATAAAACATATTATTTTATTCTTTATTGGTATATATATTTCGTGGTACTTTCTTAAGTTCTTTTTCAAATTTTTATGTTATTTTGCAGACATCATTGTTGCAATGATGTTTTTCGCGTTTTTCTTTCCATTGTCTTTGATAATGATGTCGTTCAAGGGTGCAGAAAATGTTCCATCATGGATGTCAAACCTGGGCAAAGGCATGGGTGCAGATCAAATAAAAAAATTAATCAGTGCAATCGTATCATTGGCAGCGGCGGTTATAACATATACTGTTATTATGGTTATTATTGCGCGCTTCTTTTCGGCACCCGGAACGACTGTTAATGATTTAATGTTGGCAATAACATCTGGCGAAGTGTTTGAGGCGGATTTAGATTCTGACAACCTGGCGCAAATAACAATTATGGGTTCTGTTGTATTGGTGTATGTGTTAAACTTTATATACGGACAAATTCCACAGGTAACAAACAAAATTATGGAAGCGTTTAACATTAAACTTGAAAAGAACGAATTTGGTGACAAGGTCGCAGATGATATGATGGCGGTTACAAAAGTGATAGTTGATGATATTAAAAAAGCAGGCAAAGTCATTATTGATGGCGGCGCAAAAAAAGACGACAAACCAAAGGATGATAAAGACAAAAAATGACACCACTAAAGGCAAAAATCATCGGTATTATTATTCGTATCGTGATGTGTTTTGTCGCGCTTGGGGTGGGTATATGGTATCTTTCATCTTCACTGGGTGGTGATTCTATAAGTTATTCCAGCATGACGAATTTTATGACCGCCATTGGTGCATCCAATGGTGATATTACAAGCACAAATGCTTGTTTCCTGTGCGATTACATAAAACAATTATTTGATGTTATCGGCACAGCCACAGAAATGTTTTGGGGTGCAATTTTAAAGTATGTCTGGTTGTTAATGGCGATTGGGTTTGGTATTTTCTTGTTGCTGCATACCGCAAAGCATATATGGGAAACCGCAAAAAAATCTGCAAAATATGATACATCTGAACAAAAATTGGAATTTAAGGGTTGGTTCGACAAAGTATGGCGCACAGGCGCGCGAATAATGATTGTTGGGGCATTGTCTGGGATGCTGGGCATGGGGGGAACAGATGCACTGAAAACTGTATCAACCGTAACAATCACACCGGTATTATACCTGGGTACAGAATTGGCGCAAATGGCGACCAGCACAATCGGAATCACACAATGCAATACCATTGAAAAAGTAAATTCAGAAAATGATGTTATGGCGCCCATTGTTGGTTCGTTTATGTGTGTGATTGGAAATATAAATACCGTTATGTTGGCGGGCGCGGCTGGTGGTTTTTCATTAATGAATTATGCATGGATGGGATTGGGTGGTGGAATGTTTACATGGATTGCGGGACTGGCCCTGGTGTTAATGTTTTTAGTTATTGGGTTTGATTTAGTATTTCAAATTTTATCTGTGATATTTAAGTTAGTATTTATAATAATATTCTTGCCATTATTCTTGGCGGCGGCGGCATTTGAAAAAACTTGGAAATTAGCATCGGGTTTGGTGGGTAAAGCAATTGGTATGATTGTAACATCTGCCCTGCGTATTATTTCAATCACACTAAAAGTTATTATTTTATACGCAACAATTTGGGTTGCGGCAGATGCAGTATTACCCGGTCCCACCGACAATTATACCGCGATATTGCCACCATTGATTCAAACCGATTCTCAAAATGTTAATTCACAAAATATGTCTGTGATGCATGTATTTCAAACATGCGAAAATGAATCTATTGACTCAACAGGCGTCGTTGATGGCGATGTGTTCAAGGCATGCTTTATGCGTGAAAAGGCGGTTGTTGAAAATGTGTATCCGGGGGCATTTGACTTTATGGAAAATGGTTGGGAATTCTTTATGTTAATGTTGGGATTATTCTTGCTGTATTATTATGTAATCGCACCACGCATTGATAAATTAATCCCACAAGGTCAAATAAAATTACCAATACCCGGTGAATCCGAAGATGGTAAAGTTTCTGATGTATCCACAGGCGAACAATTTGATTATGGTGCATGGGTGCATGATTTAGGACAAAAGATGTATCACGCCCCAGAAAAATGGATAAAGTCAGCATTAAAAAAGGCAAGTGAGTCAGGCAAATGATGAAAAAAATATGTGCATTTTTATCTGTTCTGATTATGGCAATAACTTTTGTGGCCCCGGGCGCAAATGCTGCGGGTACCGATTTGCCAATGGGCGATATTGGTGATTACGGCACATGGGCCACAGAAAACAATCGTCAAATAATAACCAATAATTTAAAAACAGATTTATCTAACTTTGCACCACAACAAATCGTTCCAGAGCACGTCCCTGTTGAGGCCAAGGTTAGTATCGCATTTATGAATGCCATGACTTATATCGGGCAAATTTTAGATTCTGCATTGGTGCGGTTTTCGTTGATATTTATTTTGATTATGTATGCTTTCTGGATTGGGATGGAAACATACAATATGATGACAAATACATCGGATATAAAACAGTTAGCCAAAGACATTATTACCCGCGGTGTTAAAATCGCAATATGGTTAATAATTATCGGTTTTGGACCCGCCAAAGTATTTATGTGGATTATGGGGCCGGTATTATCACTGGGCACATATATGGCAAACCTTATTTTAGATGCGGTAACGACTACAGCCGGCGTATCAATGCCCGACACATGTTCCGCCATTGCGCAATACGCCGCTGCAAACGCAAAGCCTGATATGTTAATTGATGCAAATGCTGCCGCGGATATGATTTGCCTGCCCACGCGTTTGGGTGACTTCTTTAAAACAACCTTAATGCTGGGATTTAAATGGCTAGGGGTGGGTGTTGGACACAGTTTGTTAACTTTCTTGGCAGGTATTGCGTTAATTGTGTTATCAATTATGTGTATTTGGAAATTCTTGTTTATGGCGTTGGGTGTTGTTGCTGATTTGTTTTTAACCGTATTACTGTTGCCATTTACCGCCATTGCAGAAACCACAGGTTCAACACAATTCAAGGGTATAATTGGTGATATATTTAATACTTTCCTGAAATTATTTAGTCCTGAAAAACTGGATGTGCAAATCAAAAAGTTTATTGCTGCAGCGGTATATTATGTGTCGCTGTCTGCGGTAATTGGAATTTGTGCCGCATTGTTGGGTGGTATATTTAATGCTGACTTATTTGGTGTCGAGCCAACTGTTGAAGCCGGTGGTTTTATCATAATAATATTAATCTTAAGGTTGGTGTTATATCTGGCAACCAAAACAGATGAAATCGCTAAAAAATGGGGCGGTCAAATTCAGGGTGAATTTGGTGACAAGGTGAAAAAAGATGTAACTGGATTATGGAATCGTGGTGTTACAACCGTCAAAGATTGGCGCAAAGTTATAAAAGACAGTAAAAAATAATTACAATATTTTTAAGAAATTTTTTGCGACTTTTTTGATACCTTTATTCTTAAACGCAACCGTTAAAATATCTGTTCCTTCTTCGATAACAACACCCGCACCCAGTTCGCAATGTTCCACCAATTTACCGACCAGGGATGCCGATTGATAAAAATGTTTTTTTGGTGTTGCATTAAATGTTTGTTTTACCTGTTTTGGTGCTGCACCCTGCATACTAATAAAGTTCGGCGACATTTCGTTAATAAAACGACTCATCTGATTATACTGGCGCGAACCATAAACAAATCGCGACATCGCATTTGTTATAATGGCGCGCCTTTTTGCACGCGTTATCGCAACATAGGCGAGCCTGCGTTCTTCGGCCAGCGATCCGTCACGAATTGATTTTTCATTTGGAAAAATATTTTCTTCCCACGCAGGTAAAAATACTGTATCAAACTCTAACCCCTTGGCGGCATGAATCGTCATTATTGTTACCGCTGATTTATCAAAATCAATATCGGCATTATCGTCCGTCATTTGCAGGGACGCCTGTTCTAAAAACTCTGATAACGAATTATATTTTGAAATGGTATTTATTAAATCTTTGATATTATTAAGTCTGTCAGTGGCGGTTTCATCCTTGGATTCTTGCCACATTTTAATATAACCGGTGCGCGTCAATAATTCACGCGCCGCATCCGATGGGTTCTGGGATTCCCAATCAAAATCAAATGCAGACAAAAATTCATCTGCAGAAATACGTTGTTGCTTCGATAACGATGCGTTACGTAAACCATCCAGCAAATTCACACCAGCCGCCTTTATTTTTTGAATTGCAGATGGACCAATATGGCGCGAAGGCTTTGAAATTATTCGCATAAAAGACATATCATCAAACGGGTGTAACAACAGGCGAATATACGCGATTGCATCGCGCACTTCGGCACGTTCATAAAACTTTTGTGCACCAACCAAACGATATGGAATACGACGTTGCGTAAATTCTGTTTCAAAAGTTCGCGACAAAGAACCATTACGAATTAAAATTGCAATATCATTATAATCTGTGCTTGAATGAATAATTTCATCAGTAATAAAGCGCACTTCGTCCAAGTCGGACGGCAGAGTCAACACGTATACAGGTTCACCCATATTTTCAGGTTCTGATGTCCGTAACACCTTATCATACCTATCCGCATTATGCGCAATTAATGAATTTGCCGCGCCCAAAATATTTCCAGTACTGCGATAATTCGTTTGCAGACGTTTTATCGTTGCGGTTGGATAAGTCTGTTTAAAATCAACAATGTTTTTTATCTCTGCCCCACGCCAAGAATATATAGATTGGTCTTCGTCCCCAACACAATAAATATGTGGGTTTTCAATACCACGCGTCAGGGTTTTTAAAAATTCCATCTGGGCAGCATTGGTATCTTGGAATTCATCAACAAAAATATATTTAAATTTATTTTGATATTCAGATAAAATTTCAGGATGTTCATTAAATAATTTCAATGTATATAAAATAATATCGCCAAAATCAACAGCACCCAAACGCGCCAGTTCTGCATTATATTGCTGAAAAATTTTGTTTTCATAATTAAATGCAGATGTTCCACCATCCTTGATTCTTGAAAATTCTTCAACATACTCTGCTGGGCTTTTTGTGGTTGTGCCAACAATATTTTTTATAACACGCGCCTGGTCATCTTCGTTATAAATTAAAAAGTCTGAACGCAGGCTGACTTTATCCGCATGATAGCGCAAAATACGCAAACATACACTGTGGAAAGTGCCAAGCCACGAAACATTTTCATTTGTCGCATTACGAATCCTGTCGCGAATTTCATTTGCCGCCTTGTTTGTAAATGTCATCGCCAGAATTTGCCATGGTGTTGCCAACTTTTTTTGCAATACAACACCCGCAATTGTTGCAATCAAAACACTGGTTTTGCCGGTTCCAGCACCCGCCGTAACCAACACCGGCCCGTTTTCAACCGCATTGACCGCATCTAATTGTTCATCGTTAAGATTTCCTAGATTTAATTCCACAACTTTATTATAATACAAAAAACAAAGTTATCAATCGAGGAAATTTATGGCACGTATAATCTGTTTTGATATTGAAACAACGGGGTTAGAATACGCACGTGGCGACCGCTGTATTGAAATTGGTGCGGTTGAATTGCTGGACGGAAAATTAACTGATAATACTTTCCATGAATATATTAACCCAGAGGGTAAAATTATCCCCCCAGATTCATATATGGTTCATAAAATTTCCAATGCGTTTTTGGAAGACAAACCAAAAATGTCGGTTATTGCGCCAAAGTTTTTAGAATTTATTGGGGATAGTCAAATTGTTGCACATAATGGTTTGGACTTTGACTTTCCATTTATGAATCACGAATTAAGCATGCTGGGATTGCCCCAGATTCCACGCGAACAACAACTCGATTCCATTGTTATTGCGCGCAACCGCGTTTTTGGTCCCAAAAGTTATTCACTGGACGCCTTGGCAAAATGGTTTGGTGTGCCATTGACAGCCCGTGCAGAGGCACACGGTGCATTAATCGACGCAGAAATATTGGCCAAGGTATATCTGGAACTGGCCAACACGACACCTGCGCGTGATATTTCTGAAATAATCGCAGAACAACATGACCACATGCTAAATCACCCAAAGATTGGTGGAAATTTTCCAAAACGGCATTTTACTGTCCCAGATGAAGAATTAAAAACACACAACGAATTTATGGATAAAATTCAAAATCCTGATTAATTATTTGTTTTTGTGCAAACACCATTTACGCGTGTTTCACCAGGTTGACATTCCACAACACAACTACCAGCATACGCATCAAAACCATCATTACATTTACATTGTGTATTTGCACAACCTGAAGCCATATTTGAACAATCTGTTTGGGTATACGTTGAATGTTCAGGGCATAACAGAGATTGATAGAACATCTGTGATATATTTTCCAAACAATCTGCATCATTAGTAGACGGGCAACTGGTGCTATCATTTGCAAACACTGCATACGCACACGTTAATGCAACATTACGACATGCGCCCGACATCACTGCACGAATGTTATTCACACTCGCTGCCGAAGTCCACGCATTAACCTGGGTCACCTGTTGATTATAGCACGATGCAACATCCACCATACACGATGACGCATAATCAGAAATTATTTTTGCCTGGGCAGAACGTATGTTTGTTAACGCACGTTGTATGTAATTTACAACAATATCATTATACGGTTTATACGTGTCATCGTCATTAACATAGGTGTATTGTTGGCACTTATCCAATACAGGGCGACACAAACCACTGCCCACCCCCGTAGATGTGTCAGACGTTCCTATTTTAGACATCAGATATTGGGCAACATATTTACCAGTCGTGTCTGACTCTGTAGCACTAGACGACTCATCAACCCAACCAGAAGTAACGTCTGATGCAACATAAGTACTCATCAAACCTGTAATATTTGTAATATTCTGTCCCAATACAACCTGACCATTTTCATCAATATATTTCTTGGTTGGATCAACACATTTGAAATAATCAGCCCCACAAACCATATCATCCAACATACATGTTTCCAGTGCACTTATACAACCGCGTGCATCATATTGTGTTTTGTTTTGTAATACCGCTAAACGCGCCTTTTGCAATAACAGATTTGCACTGCGAACATTAGAAACAAGTGTATCGTTCATCTTACTTAACCCATGTTCATATGCAATACAATCTTTGTCTATGGCTAAATCATAATTACCCGTGATTTGTTGTGTTGTTCCGCCTGCTTTCTTGCATTCGTTCAATACCGTTGTGCAACGTTTCCTTGCAACATTATACAAATCGACCCCACGTTTATTTGATATACTATTACCGGTATCTGTGCCAAGGAAATCTAAACTGAACATATCAGACGAATCCGCAGAAAAATCCAAATCCATATCCAAACCGAAATCAGACGCACTTGACGAATAATATGATGCAGATGCGGTTGGATCCTTAATTAACTTTTCAATATCATCCAACATACTGCGGGTTTCGGTTGTATCTTTTTTTCCGTCCAGTGCCTCTTCGGCCTCTGTTGCGGACATAATCGCCCTAATTTCATCGGCAGACAACCCCACATAACGAATACGTTGTGCAACCTCATTCAATTCTGCGTTTGCGTTTGTAACGGCTTCTTCTACCTTGGCATAATTTGATAAATTCGCAGAACAACTGCAGCGTTTTTGGTTTGTATCAACGACCGCGCAAAACTGGTCCATACATTCGTTATATTGATCCTGACACGATTTATTTAATTGTGCTGTTTGTTCCAAAATCTCTTTGGCATTAGCAATAGATTCCG
This sequence comes from Alphaproteobacteria bacterium, assembly GCA_024402765.1. Taxonomy (GTDB): domain Bacteria; phylum Pseudomonadota; class Alphaproteobacteria; order Rs-D84; family Rs-D84; genus Enterousia. Next base: position 6,217 of record JAKSTC010000003.1, on the reverse strand, counting down.
CAGAAACTTCTTTTTTTGCAGCACGAACAGAAATATTTTGACCCGTTGGTTGTGTTGTTATAACGGGCACAGAACGTGATTGTAAATTCTTAAGCCCCGCCCCAGAACGTTGATTTATTACAGACGAACCTGTGCGTTGGACAATTCCAGATCGCGCACCAACAGATTTATTTGTATTTATAACTGAACGTGGCATTGTTTCATTTGACGTGGTACGTGATACTGTATTTTTGTCGTCAGTAACAGATTGCCGGGAAATGTTTTTTACCTCACCCGATTGACGTTCGGTATTTGTAGTGCGCAATGTACGACCAGCCGGCTCTGCGCCAAAAGCAGATGTCGAACAACAGACACCCAAAAAAAGGTATATAAAAAACTTCCTCATACTTAATGTTAATTATATCACAAAAATATCATATGTTAAAACAAAAAAACGCCCATGCGGGCGTTTATTATTTTTTGTTCTTTTTTAATTTACTACGCATATTTTCCATCAGGAAGAACAATGCCGGGGTCAGGACAAATGTAAATACCAAACTCGCCCCCATACCACCAATTAACACAGCGGACATAGCAACCTTCATACCATTTACCGCCCATAATTGTGGTAACATACCCGCCATAATTGCGATAGAGGTCATTAAAACCATATCTTTTTTATCATTCAGTTCTGTCCACAGGGCTGTTTTTGCATCTTGGCCAGAGCGCACACGATTAACCGTTGGTTCCAAAACCAAAATGTTATTGTTAACCACCAATCCGACCAACATAACATATGACAACATCGCACCAACGTTTGTAGTTGCGCCCGACAAGAACATCAGGATAAACACGCCAGCAAAACTGGTTATAATAGATGTTGCAATCGTCAATGGGTGCGTGAACGAATTCAAAATTGCCGCCAACAACATAAAGGTCAATACCGTCGCCAGCAAAAATGCCATCGCAATTTCTGTTGTTGTTTCATCTTGGATTTCAGACATACCACCAAAGCCTGTTTTATAACCAATTTCCCAATCCAATTTATTAATTTCTGCTTCGATTTTCTTTTGCACAGGTCCCATCGTAGATTTACCGATATTAATATCTATTTCAGTAATTCTTTCTTTGTTCAAACGTGTAATATTTGATGTCGCAGGAACTTTTTGAATATCACCCAATTCAGACAATGCAACCATACCCTTGGGCGATTTAACAAATATACTATCAAACATAGACGACACTTTAAACGGTTTGGCAAATTCCAAAACGATTGGATATTCTTTACCATTTTCCTTGTATTTATATGTATCGTTTCCATATAGTGCCGCACGCAACACCATCCCAGCATAAGAATTCTGAATACCCCATGCACCCATTTTTTCTTGATCTGGGACAAAACGAATTTCATCATTTGGATTTTGTTGTGCCAAAACCGCACTTTGAACTTCTTCTATACCGTTTATTGCGTGAATTAATTTGTCTGCATACGCATTACGTTTAGCATCATCTTCACCGTAAACATATAAAACCAAGTCAGCAGATACCGCATTAGAACTGGTTTGTCCTGTACGCATTTGAATTTCTGCATCTGGAATTTTTGCCAAAGTTGGCAATATTTTTTGGACCAATTCTTTATCAGACACATTTCTTGTTTCATGGTGTATTAACTTCAGTGTTACAGAAATATTCTGCATACCACGATTTCCAATTTTTACAATTGTTGATTGAACCTCTGGAAACTGTGAGGTTGCCTGTTCTATTTGTTGTGCAATAGATTCAGATTTTTCGTATGTTGCCCCCATTGGTGCACGCGCAGTAATATTTATTTCATTTGCATCAGTTGTTGGTTGGAACTCACTACCCACAAAATTCATCAATAGTGCAGAACCAATTAACACTCCCAATGCCATTAATAAAACACGACCAGGATGGGCAATTTGATAATCATACCACTTACGCAAACGCGAATTATCATTCTGCTTTACAACCTTTGCTTTAACAGATTTATCTTTTTTCTTGGCACGCAAAATCTTTGCAATCATCATAGGTGTTAAACTAAACGAGAACACCAAAGATAATAAAGTTAAATACACAACTGTCATACCAAACTGGTTCATAAATTGACCGACGATACCGCCCATAAATGCCAAAGGCAAGAACACCACGACATTTGTTCCGACACCCGCCAATACCGATACCGCAACACGTTTTGTTCCATCAATTGCCGCATCTTCGGCCGACTTACCAGATTGCATTTCTTGCAATGCTGCTTCTATCAAAATAATTGCGTTTGATACCAATGTCCCCAGCGCAGAAGAATACGCCAACAATGTAATCATGTTTATACTGAATCCACTATAATTCACAAAGAACAATCCAGCAATCAACGATGCAGGAATCACAACGCCTGCAATAATTGTTGAACGCAAATTACGGGTAAACGCCAACAAAATAAGAACTGTGAACAAAATACCTAACGCAACACCGTTTATTGTTCCATTAACTTCTTCCAAAACCGTTATCGAAGAATCTGTAATAATTTCCATTTGTGCATCAGGGAATTTTTCCTGTAATGCCGCCTGATATTCCGGAAGACGTTTTTTTAATGCCTGGGCAATTTTAACTGCATTGCCATCAGACGCCTTTTCCACAGATGCAATAACAACATCTTTGCCATTATAACGCGCACCAGTTTCTATATCACGCGCACCATCTGTTACTGTTGCAACATCTGATAATTTAAAATCTAAACCTTCGGCGGTTGTTATACGAAAATTTTCAATTTCAGAAATATTATCAAATTCACCAATTAAACGAACATTTGCAGAATTATCCCCAGATTCTATTTTTCCCCCAGGGACATTTAAATTTTTATTTCCCAATGCGGATACAATATCTGTAATTGCGACACCGCGTGCAGACATTTCATCAGGTAACATCTGGATACGCACCGCCCTTTTTTCACCACCGAACACAGACACACGTGCAACACCTGGGATACCAGAAATTTTCGTAGATAAAACATCATCAACATATTCCACAACTTTTCTTGGTTCTGCGCCATATATTGCAATATCCGACACAGATTGTTGCAAAACATTTAACTTATCAACAACAGGCGTCTTTAAATCTGTTGGAAATTCAGACGAAATTGCATCGATTTTATTTTTTACTTCGGTCGCTTTGGTATTAACATCTTCGCCCAAATTAAATTCCGTTGCAATATATCCACCATTTTCAAATACCTGGGACGTAATTTTTTTAACCCCAGAAATTTGTGCAATCGCATTTTCTGCTTTTTTAATTACCTGGGATTCTACTTCGGATGGTGCAGCACCTGGATAGACAAAAGTTGTTGTAACCATTGGCAAATCCAAAGGTGGTGTCATTTCCACATTCATTTTTGGATACGAATAAATACCCAACACCACCCAAAACAAAACGAACATAATTGTTGTTACTGGTCTGCGAACAAAGAATTTTAACATATCTGCACCTTTTGATTATTTAGATTCTTCCAATTTAACTTTTTCCCCATCGGAAACTTTTGATAAAATAACGACATCACCTTCATTTAACCCCTGGGTTACTAACGCGCGATTTGCATCCCGACGCGCAATTATAACCTTTTTATATACAGCGGTATCGTTTTCAACAACAAAAACGCCATCATCAACAATCGCATACACCGGCACAAAATAACCGTTGCGCGTATATTTTGCATACTGCAGGCCGTCATCAACACCACGTGTTTTTATAACATACATTCCTGAATCAATATCTATGCGTGATGATACAGAAACAATTTCGCCGCCCCCCACGCGTTGCCCCGCACGAAACAAACCAACACGCGCACCCGTTACCAACGCACGATTGTTCCTGATGTTTAATGGTTCTTGTAAACTGTCATTAACATTTTGTGCAACCATTGTTGCCACAGGAATACCACCAGACGCATCATTGCGCACTTCATTAAAAACAGTTTTATTTGATACGGCAATCAAAGAAAAAATTCTAAAACCAATCCAAAATGCAACCGCTATGGCGCAAACAATATAAATTTTTTTCTTCCAATTTTTTTTCATATTATTCCCCCAATTGTTTCACAGATTCTTGTGCCATCAAAATTTTATATTTTGCATTTAATAAACCTAAATCTAATTGATACAAACCGTGTGATACTTCATCCAATTCAACCGCAGAAGTTTGCCCGGTTGCAAATCTTTCCTGGGAAAACTGATATGCTTTGGCCGCCAAATTACGTGCATCTTCCATAGTGGACAAATTTTCACGTAAATGGTTATATAACTTTATCGCATTATCATATTTTTCAGATGTTAGTTTTTTAGATTTTTCTAAATCTTGACGTGCAGCCTCTGCATTCATAACATCAACCATCGCATTTGCACGATTTAAACCACCATTAAAGATTGGCACCTGCAGGGCGAGTCCCCAATAAGCCGCCTGTTGACCCTTTTTATCAAATAATTTTCCTGCTTCGTTTGCCAATGAAAAATAGTTGTATGATGCGGTTGCCGCCAATGTTGGATAATTGTTGGCGCGTTGCGAGGCTGCCTTGGCCTCATACATATTAATCTGTTCGTTTAACACATCCCATTCTGGGGTAGATTTCAATTTTCCAACTTCCATTGGTTCAAATGTTTTTGGAAATTCATCTGTTAAATTTAATTCTGTATCAATATCGATACCCGCCAAGATTTTCAACATACGATGTGCAGTTTCACGATTAAATTCTGCATCCGACACATTGATTTCACGTGTAGCAATATCAGATTCAATTTTAACCAAGTTACTACGGTTTGCGCGTCCTGCAGATGTTAATTTCGATTTTGAATTTTTGGCATTTTGTAAATCTTTCTTTGCCAATTTAACAATTTCATCTGTCATTTTTGCGGTCCAATATAAATCTGCCGCGCTATATTTTATTGCGCGTTGTGTTATTTCGCGTGAAGATTCAGACATTTTAATTGCAGAACGCATACTATCAACCGCATTGCCAATTTTACCAAATGTATAGATTGGCTGACTAACCGACACACCCGCCATAAACACGTTATCGGGAACCTCAAACGAAGTTGGAATTTTATCGCTTAATGCTGCAGGAATAAACCCACCAAATTCAGGTGGTAATGTAATAGTTTGCGGATTACGTGGATCTGCGACATTAATTAAATTCATATATGTTGCAGTTGCATCAACTTTGAACCAACGGTTTGCGTTTGCCGCCTTTAATCCAGCCTTGGCCTTATCAACATTTGCGTTTGCCTTTTTTAAATCGTGCGATTCTGATAATACCTTTTCAACCGCATCATTCAGCGACAAATCAAGTGCAAATGCGCCACAAGACACAAAACACAATACACCACTAATAATACCAGACAATAATTTACGCATTAGAAACCTCCAACTTTTTCAAAATATTATTCATTGTTTTCATACAACGCACCAATTCATCTTCGTCATCACGCGACAAACCACGATACAGTTCTTCGACCGCGTCACCCAGTGTGGTCAGGGCTTTTTTTGCCAATTCTGCACCCGCCTCGGTAATTTCGTACCACGTGTTACGCCGATCATTTTCATCAACCGTCCGCAATACTAAATTATCATGTTCCAGGTTACGGAATGTCGCACATAGGTTTGGCACAGACACAAATTCGCGTTGTGCAATGTCTTTTAATAATGCCCGCCCCCCTAAATATAGCCGCACCAAAATACTGATATGTTTAGCAGAATATTCACTTATTTTTGAAAAATCACATTTCAAACGGTTGGCCAGACGGTCAACAATTATGACATTTTCCTTCATTAATTGAACAAATTCTTTACGCGCCATATTTTATCCTTTTGACAAATTCATTAAAAAACTTAATGATTATATATTTTAACAAATATAATGCAAGGATTTTTTTCACAAATTTGTAAAAAAATTAATATTTTTGGGAAAATGGTTAAAAAACTGGCACTCCCAATGGGAATCGAACCCATGTTACCAGAATGAGAATCTGATGTCCTGGACCGCTAGACGATGGGAGCGCGATAGGTTTAGGCATAATAATATATGAAAAATATAAAATTTCAAATAGTTTAATTTTTATTATTGCAAAATCATTAAAGTAATCTATAATGGTGTTGCTTTTGGAGTGTCGTCTAATGGTAGGACAAGAGATTTTGGTTCTCTTTATCATGGTTCGAATCCGTGCGCTCCAACCAA
>JAKSTC010000024.1 GCA_024402765.1 Alphaproteobacteria bacterium | reverse complement strand
TTGTACAATTATTGCATGTTGTAGAGACGCGGTGCACCACGTCTCTACGGTAACCGAACACAATTATACAGACGTTGCGCATTTTGTACAATTATTGCATGTTGTAGAGACGCGGTGCACCACGTCTCTACGGGATTAATCCACCAATCAAATACAAATTATCTCTCAATTCTTATAAGAATAATACAAATTTTAGTACAGAACAATTAAAAGTGAATTTCAAATTTGTGTTAAGTAACACAAGTACGAAAAACCTTTGCTTATATACTTGTGTTAACTAACACAAGTACGAAAAACCTTTGCTTATATACTTGTGTTAAGTAACACAAGTTCGAAAAATTTTTATTTCAAACTTGTGTTAACTAACACAAGTACGAATTATTTTTATTTCAAACTTGTGTTAATTAACCAAAGTACGAATTATTTTTATTTCAAACTTGTGTTAATTAACCAAAGTACGAATTATTTTTATTTCAAACTTGTGTTAACTAACCAAAGTACGAATTATTTTTTTGGAGTATGTGTTTAATGATATAATTTTAAAAAAAACAACAGAAATTTAAATCATAATATACATAATTAAATAAAACTTGAAATGAAAATAAAACTTTAAAAATTCGTGTTTTTGGGGTAAAAAATAGTAAAATTGGTCAAAATTGAGTGAAAATTGGGAGAAAATACGGGGAAAATTAATCAGAAATCACGATTATTCTAATGATAAATCTATTTGTTTATATCTTGATTGTTTATCAATTTAATATTGTTATCTTTGATATTGAAATAAGTAGAGACGCGGTGCACCACGTCTCTACGGTAACCAAATGAATAACAAATATTAAAAACGAATAATGCCAGACAAATTCCAAGACAAATACCGCATACCATCGACACGCGCGCCGTTTCACGATTACAGCGAGGGCATGTATTTTGTTACCGTCTGCACAGCGGGGCGGGAAAATTATTTTGGTGAAATCACGTATAAGGATGAATCGTCAATGTCCGAGCCACAAATGCAATTGTCGGAAATCGGACAATTTGCCTACGAACAATTTGCAAATGTCCAAACACATTATCTGTATGCCGAAATACCATTGTTTGTGGTAATGCCCAACCATATTCACGCGATTGTTATTATTAACGGGGGAAAAATACCAAACGACAAACGTCGAAACGTCAATCAATCACAAAACAACACAACATCACAGAACGATATTACAGAAATATGGTGTTGTACAGACGCAGTACACCACGTCTCTACGGATACGCAACGATCAAAACAAATGACAGACATTTGCAAAATGCAGGGATGGCTATCTGTCGTTGTTGGTGGTCTGAAACGTGCCATCACGCATTATGCCAACGAAACCAGTTCACCATTTGCGTGGCAACAGCGTTTCCACGACCGCATAATACGCAACACTGACGAAATGAACCGCATTGCCGAATATATTGAGGAAAATGTTGCGCGGTGGGGAACGCAAGATGACGATTTTTTGCTGTAAATAGTAGAGACGCGGTGCACCACGTCTCTACGGTAACCAAACACAATTGTATAGGCGT
>JAKSTC010000023.1 GCA_024402765.1 Alphaproteobacteria bacterium | reverse complement strand
AATGTCAAGACGTAAAGCTGCAACAAAACGTGAAATCTTGCCAGATTCAAAATATGACAATCTGGTTGTTGCGAAATGTATTAATGTTGTTATGTGGGACGGCAAAAAAGAAGTTGCTGAAAATATTGTTTATGGCGCATTAGATAAATTGAAATCTATTGCCAAAGATGGTGATGAATTGTCCGCATTTTTAGAGGCGGTCGATGCGTTAAAGCCTTCGGTTGAAGTAAAGGGTCGTCGTGTTGGTGGTGCAACATATCAGGTTCCAGTAGAAGTTCGTACAGAACGTCAACAAACAATGGCTTTGCGTTGGTTGGTTATGTTCGCACGTAAACGTGGTGAACGTTCCATGGAAGAAAGACTGTTTGGCGAATTGCGTGATGCCCTTAATGGTCAGGGCGGCGCGTTCAAAAAGAAAATTGATACACACAAAATGGCAGAAGCGAATAAAGCATTTGCTCATTTCCGTTGGTAATCTAAATAAAAGAAGGAAAAAACAATGTCAGTCGGAAAAACCGCACCCTTACATATGTATCGTAATATCGGCATTATGGCCCATATTGACGCGGGTAAAACAACTACATCTGAACGTATTTTGTTCTATACCGGTAAAACCTATAAAATTGGTGAAGTGCACGATGGCGCTGCAACAATGGACTGGATGGAACAGGAACAAGAACGTGGTATTACAATTACATCTGCTGCAACAACATGCTTTTGGCGTGACCACCGTATTAACTTGATTGATACACCGGGACACGTGGACTTTACAATGGAAGTTGAACGTTCATTGCGTGTTTTGGACGGCGCTGTTGCTGTGTTTGAATCTGTATCTGGGGTTCAGCCACAAACAGAAACAGTTTGGCGTCAGGCAGATCGTTACAATGTTCCACGTATTTGTTTTATTAATAAAATGGATAGAACAGGCGCAAACTTCTTTCGCTGTGTTGATATGATACGCGAACGTTTGGGTTCAAATCCATTGGTCGTTAATTTCCCAATTGGCGCAGAAGCAGATTTCAAGGGCGTTGTTGATGTTGTTGAAATGCGTTCTATTGTTTGGGAAGATGAAAACGGTTCTAATCCAATTTATGGTGAAATTCCTGCGGAATTGAAGGATAAGGCCGAAGAATTACACAGCAAATTGATAGAAGAAGTTGTAACATTGGATGATGAAATTATGGAAGCATATATGGAAGGCAAAATCCCAGATGTTGCAACAATTAAAAAATTAATCCGCAAGGGGACAATTAATCAAAACTTTAACCCAATTTTGTGCGGAACTGCATTTAAGAACAAGGGTGTTCAACCATTGTTGGATGCGGTTGTTGACTATTTGCCAAGCCCATTGGACGTTCCTGCGATTAAGGGAACAAAAATGGACGGTGAAACAGTTGCAGAACGTCATCCAAGTGATAAAGAACCATTTAGTGCGTTGGCATTTAAGGTTGCAAACGATCCATTCGTTGGTAACTTGATGTTTATACGTATTTATTCTGGTAAATTGGTATCTGGTTCTTATATTTACAATTCTAACCGCGATAAACGTGAACGCGTTGGCCGTATGTTGTTGATGCATTCTAATAATCGTGAAGAGATTAAAGAAGCGTCAGCCGGTGACATTGTTACATTGGTTGGTATGAAAGAAACAATTACGGGTGATACATTGTGTGATGAAGCAAACCCAATTGTTTTGGAAAACATCCATGTTCCAGAACCTGTTATTAGTATTGCAGTTGAACCAAAGACCAAGGCTGATATTGAAAAAATGGCATTGGGTCTGCAGGCATTGGCCAAAGAAGATCCTTCTTTCCGCGTTTCTGTGGACGAAGAATCAGGTCAAACAATTTTGGCAGGTGTTGGTGAATTGCATTTGGAAATTTTGGTGGATCGTTTATCGCGTGAGTTTAAGGTTGATGTTAGCGTTGGTGAACCACGTATTGCATATCGTGAAACATTCCGCAAACCTATTACCGAAGAATACACACATAAAAAACAGTCTGGTGGTTCGGGTCAGTATGCCCAGGTGAAAATTGAATTTGAACCTTTGGAACCTGGTAAGGGATATGAATTCGAAAACAAGATTGTTGGTGGTGCGATTCCAAAAGAATACATCCCTGGTGTAGAAAAAGGTTTAAAGATAGCACAACAGACAGGTGTCTTGATTGGCTATCCAACAGTGGATTTCAAAGCAACATTGGTAGATGGTAAATATCACGAAGTTGACTCTAATGTAT
>JAKSTC010000022.1 GCA_024402765.1 Alphaproteobacteria bacterium | reverse complement strand
TGGCGCGCCCAGAAGGATTCGAACCCTCAACCTTCTGATCCGTAGTCAGATGCTCTATCCAATTGAGCCATGGGCGCAACGCACACAATTCTATCTCTTTTTATTCAGATTGCAAGGAAAAATATATTTTTGTGTGATATTTGTTTTAAGAGTTAGACAAAATGTGCTATAATGCACATCGATGAGGAAGAGAGTTTTTGCTTTTACTGTGTTTACAGTTTTTATTGCTGGTGCGGCATTTGGTCGCGGTTTTTTGACGGCGCAATCATTTCCAGAGACTTTTCAAGATTTGTCTTTTACTGACCGTATCGTGGTGTTGCAAGATGGATATGAAGATTATGAATCAGAATATGATGCAAATGGTGTATGTATATCGGGCTGCACGTATGCTGGAATTACCATAGAACAAGATAATATTTTAACACAAAAAGAAACGGCCGCATCTTTGGTTCAGTCTGCTTTATACGAGGCACAACAAAAACAACCAACGCAACCGATATTGTCAAATAAACCAACACAATCTGGACAGCAAACCAAACCAAACGGTGATGGGGCTTATTATTGCCAAAATCAACGCATGGATATTCCATTGCACCAGGCAATTCCCCGTGGCGAACCCGTTGCGAATAGGCCGCGTATTTCTTCGCCCTATGGCAATCGGACGCACCCTGTAACCGGTAAACCCCAATTGCATAAGGGTATTGATTATGCAGTGCCATCACTGACATTAGTTTATACCACTGCTGACGGTATTGTAGAAAAAACATGGACGGACAATTCTGGGTGTGGAAACGGGTTGTTGATTAAACATGCAACTGGTATTCGGACCCAATATTGCCATTTAGATCATGTAACGGTAAAAAATGGCGAACATGTGTTTGCTGGCTGTCCTGTGGCGCTGTCGGATAATACGGGGCAATCTACGGGGCCACATTTGCATTACAGCATGAAAAATGAGTCTGGAAACTATCTGGATCCATCGGCATATACAGGTCGGGCAAATTAATTTGTTTTACGAAATTTGACGGCAAAACTGCCGTTGTTTAGTGGTGTGCAGGACACAATGTATGGCGATAAAACACTTTCCGACACCCATTGTTGAAATTTTGGTTTTAAAATACCACTCGCCCCCGTAATGACGGTTGCAGAACGTGTGCCAGATGTGGCAACCCGTATCAGCATATCCCATGCTTCTTGCTCTGTATGATTATGAAAGTCTATGGTTGTGTGTTCGGGAATAGGGGAACTATGCGGAATACGTGTGCTTAAATGCAATTGTTTGCGGACATCGTGTGCAGTTTGTGCATCGGCAACAATCGGTGCATCATGAATCATATTTTGAATATCATCATCGGTTAATTGTTTCATATCACAGATATAATAATTTAAAATATTCGCAATACAAAATATTTTTTGTTTTTTCTGTGTAGTTTTTTCACCTTTGTCATTGCGTGTTATTGCTTTCTTACTCTCCCTTGTCATTGCGAGCGGATGCGAAGCAATCCAGTTATTCATGCTTATTTTTTACAAAAGCACTTTAAGTGCTTTTGTCATTGCGGACTTGGTCCGCAATAGGGACTATGAAATTAATAACGAATATTCACAATAAAAACAAACTCTGGGATACAGGTCTTAAAGACCCTGTTCCGGCCTGCGCCGGAATGACAAAATTTATTTGAAATAAATTTTGTAAAAATTATAACTGGATTGCCACGGTCGTTACACTCGCTCGCAATGACAAAGGGGGAGAAATGAGCTGTGCGACAAAAAAACAAACTTTGCGTCACAGGTCTTAAAGACCCTATTGCGGACCAAGTCCGCAATGACAAAATTTATTTGAAATAAATTTTGTAAAACAAAAAAACACCGCTGAAAAGGCGGTGGTGAACGAAAGAATTACTACGTCGCGACAGGGGGCATCAATTACCGACCGACGAAAAAACGCCGGAACGAAAGGCCGAGTGGCCCCGGATGCTGCCCCCGCAGTTGTTCGCGCAATCGCCCGCGCAATCGGAAGACGACGAGTACGCGGCGCCGAACACCCAATTTGAGGCAGCCGGATGCGTCATCTTACACCAACACATTTTACCACCAGTTTCCACCTGTTCAGTCGTCGATGATACAGCAAAACTGCCCGATGTGTCGTTACATACTGCAACACCCGATACATTCCCGTATGGAAATACTGTTTTCCATGTCATCGCACCCGCGTCGTGTGTATATGTCGTTCCCGCTATCGTTGGGTCTATGCATTGGCTAAAACCAATATCGTATGTCCCAGATGAACAAGTAAGAACATCTGATTCTTTCTGAAATATAAATTGTTTAAGATTACTATTCCATACCAGTTTATATATACCGTCACTGGGACCATTTGGTAATTTATCCTGTTTCGTTGAATCGTGGTAACTGGTTGTTATGTATCCACTGTCGTTCGTAAATGAACTTATGGTTGTCGGTTTGTTACTTAAATCATTATATGAACCAGATGTTGCGACCGTTGATAATGATGATGGTTGAACCGCCGTTGCGCCCAATCCCGCACCAGTTCGAATCGTTTCAATATCGGTAATCGTATCCTGCTTGGTCGCAACAACACTATCCACATAGCCCACCGATGCAATATCAGCATATGATATATTACATATCGTTATTAAGCATAAAATTAAAAACAATCGTTTCATTTATCCCCCCGATTTTAATCCTTGGTGGTGGCGTATAAATGCGTGGAAATACGCCACCAAAAAAACC
>JAKSTC010000021.1 GCA_024402765.1 Alphaproteobacteria bacterium | reverse complement strand
TGTTTAGTGTAATATCGTTTTTATTTATAATTATATCACCCTGTGTTGCGAATATCGCATCCAGTGAATATGTAAATGAAATGCGCGACAATGTTCAGGCAAAAATAGATAAAAAGGCAAACAATGCCAATTATACCCAAAATATGGTATTGCAGACGGATAATTCTGGTAATGTAATTGCAACGACGGTTGGGACAGATTTATTTGCGGATGGGGCGATAGAAACGATGCATTTGGCGGATGGTGCGGTAACAAATGCAGATTTGGCGGGGATGATAGATATTAAGAAATTAAACCTGGGGACATTACCGACATCTGGTAAACATATGATGATATGGAACGCCACAACGAACGAATATGTATTTGAGCGATATGCGACCAGTATCCTGCCCACTGGTTATACTCGATTAGAATATATTGAATCCACCGGAACACAATATATTGATACGGGAGTGTCACAACAAATAACTAGATTTGAAGCTGATATTTACAAAACTTCTTTGGAACTTCGCCAGATTTTGTTTGGGTTGTATAGTTCTGATTATAAAGCCGGTTTGTATGTATTGTATACTGAACAGGACTCTCTACAAGAAACGATGATATTAACAGGCGAAGAAAATGTGGATATGATTTTAGATATTCCATATGAGTTGGGTTTAAAACATGTTTTATATAGTTACATTGATGGAGTTGCGTATTGTTCGGTAAACGGAGTTTCGCAAACAAGAAAAGTTACACAAGTGGTGCATGATTTTGGGTTGAATTATTATTTGTTTGCAGATAATAAGTCGGGGAATGCGATTTATAAGTATCAGGGTCGATTATTCTCAGCGAAAATATGGATAGGAGACATGGTTCGTAACTTTATCCCTGCGAAACGCAATAGTGATGGTGTAATTGGTATGTATGATACTGTAACGAAAACATTCTTTACAAATTCTGGCACCGGTTCTTTTATTGCCGGCCCAGAGGTTGAATAATTTTTATTATGTTTCGTTCCCCCTTTGTCATTGCGAGGGAGTGTAACGACCGTAGCAATCCAGTTAATAATGCAAATGACATATTCACTGGATTGCTTCGCATCCGCTCGCAATGACAAAAGAGAGTAAGAGTGTAATAACCGAGCAACGATAAAAAACACAGGGCGCTTTCAACGTCCTGTGTTTTATTTACAAACGACCACCATGGCGGGTCTTAATACGACATCGCCAAACATATATCCTGTTTGCAGTTCGTCAATAATTGTATTTGATTGGGTTTCAGGTGTTGGTTTATCAACAACCTGAATCGCATTATGAAACTGGGGGTTTAATGGTTGACCGATTGATTCAATCTTTACAATACCAACACGCGCAAATACAGATTCCACTGCCGACACCATTGATTTAATGCCAGAATCATCAGGCGACAATTTTAATGCCGCAAAAACCGCATCAATCACAGGCAAAAATTCACTTGCAACCGACATCGCACGATTCCGCGCCACAGATTCAATATCACGCGCAGTCCGACGACGGGTGTTTTCCAATTCTGCAACCGCACGCAGATATTTATCATTTAATTCTGAAATTTGTTTTTGCAATTCGTCCCCGGCAACTGTTTCTGGGGCATCTGTTGGCTGTTCAACGGACACTTCTTCTACTTTTACTTCTTTATCTTCGTTCATATTGATATACCCTTTATATTATTTGACATTTCTTATTATAGTGACGAAATCATCAATTTTCAAGGATGCACCACCAACCAACACCCCATCAACATATTTTATACTTGTGATTTTTGCAACATTTGCGCCGGTTACACTTGCGCCATACAGTATTGGGGTGTTTTCCATACCCATTTCAGTTAATGTTTGATGTATAACCCTGTGCACATCTGTGATTTCACGCACTGTTGGTGTTATCCCCGCCCCGATTGCCCAACGCGGCTCATACGCGACAATTGTATTCGCATCTGTTTTTGGCACCGAACCTTTAACAATATTCTTTATTATGTCTGTTGTGTTGCCAGATTTGTGTTCCGCACCTGTTTCACCCACGCATATTATCGGGGTAATTCCCGCGGATATTGCGGCAATCGCCTTTGATTTGACGGTTTTATTGGAATCTTTGTTATGTGTTCGCACCTCACTATGTCCAACGATGGTATATTTCGCGCCCGCAGCACGCACCATCGATGCAGAAATTTGACCCGTAAATGCGCCAGATTCATGTTCGCTGATATCCTGGGCACCAATTTCTATGTGTTTTGTGCCGTGCCTTAATAGAGTATACGGGACACATAAAATCACCCTATTCCCATGGGTTTTATTATCAACACGCGCCAGCATATCCGTCAACAGTTGACTTGAGCCGTTCATTTTCCAGTTGCCGACAATTATTTTCATCCATATTCCTTTTTTTTCGTTGCTTTTTCTCTTAATCTTTTGCTAGGATAACCGAAAAGGAAAAAAAATGCTAGAATATTTACGTAATGTATCTGAAAAACCACTGGCCAAGGTTCTTATTGCACTGTTGGCGTTTTCGTTTATTGGTTGGGGCGTTGCTGAATGGATTTTGGGTGGTGCCGCACGTGACACAACATTGGTCACTGTGGGTGGCGAAAAAATCAGTATGCAACAATATAGCAACGAAAAATCGCGCACATTGGCAAATATGACCCGCGAAGAACAACGCGCAACATATGCTGATTCCGCCAAGACAAATGCATTATCTGCCCAGGTTTTAGCAACAATAATCACACAACAAATGGTGCAAAATCGTGCAAATGATTTGGGCTTTGTTGTTTCCGACCACAGGGTTGCACGCGAAATTCGTGAAATGTCAGAATTTCAACAAAATGGACAATTTTCATCATTCTTATTTAATACGGTTCTTAATCAGTCTGGTTTAACCGAAGAACAATTTGCATCTATTTTGCGTGGTCAAATTATGCGTTCCATGACGTTGGGTGCATTATCCGCGCCAATGTCTGTTCCGCAATTTGCAATTAATGCCGCGTATAATGCGCGCTATGCAACACGTGATATTGAATATGCGACGGTAAAGGTTTCAGATTTCAAGGTTGCAAATCCAAGCGATGATGAATTAAAAACTTTCTATGCACAAAACCCGCATACTGTGCCAGAAACACGCGCGGTGTCGTATGTTTTGGTTCCTGCGGATATGGGTAAGCCTGATGAATATGATGCAAAATACGCGATTGCGTTAAAGGTCGAAGATGACATTATCGCGGGCGAGAATATGGAAGCAACTGCAAAAAAACACGATGCAAAATATATTTCAATAAAACCATTTGCTAAATTTGCCAAGATTGACGATAAAATTATTACAGACGATGTTATGCCCAAGGTTTTTGATATGGCCCAGGGCGAAGATAGTGAATTAATGGAAACCAAGGACGGCTTTGTAATCATCCACATTGATGCGGTTAACCCTGAACACAATGCCGAATTTGAAACGGTGAAAAAAGGGTTAATTGCAGATTGGAAACACGATCGCCAGACCAAGGATGCGTATATCCGCGCAAACGAATTATTGGTTGATTTGAATAATGGGAAAAAATTGTCGGGCGCAAAAAGTGTATCTGTGTCGCGCACATCGGGCGCACCGATGGCGGTGTTGTCGGGCGCATTTAACAACGCGCTTAAGACAAATACGATTATTCCAACAGATGATGCGTTTTATGTTTTGTCGGTAAAGTCTGAAAAAATGCCAAAGGCAGACACGAAAAAGACAGACGAATTACGCAAAGAAATGCAAGAATCGGCTTTGCGCGGGCTCAGGGATGATTATAATGAATTTCTGAAACGCAAATACCCAACAAAAATAAATAAAAAAGTTTATGATAGATTTTTCGAAAAATAAAAGACGCGTCTCAGACGCGTTTTTTATTAAATAATTATGGAAAAGAAAACTTATTGTGCTAGGATGCAGATATGATAAAAAAGTTACCTATATTTTTATTGTGTTTGATTGCAAATTGTGGCGCAATGGCAGAATTTTCAACCAATGCAAAATCTGCTTTTTTAATTGATGATGAATCTGGGGCTGTAATCGTTGAAAAAAATGCAGATAAACTTATGCCACCTTCGTCAATGCTTAAATTAATGACTCTCGCAGTTTTGTTTGACGAAATTAAGGCGGGTAACATCAGTTTGGACGACAGATTCCCCGTCAGTGAAAATGCCGATTATCAAAATCCGCTGTGGTATCCGGCGAGTAAGATTTGTTTAAGCACCGGTCAAACCATTTCTGTGCGTGATTTAATTTTGGGTTTAATTGTCTTGTCTGGTGGTGATGCATCCGTTGTTGTGGCGGAAAAATTGGCGGGGTCTGAATCTGCATTCACATCGTTGATGCAATCGAAAGCACGCGAAATTGGTATGATGCAATCGACATTCGGTAATGCGAGTGGCCTGCCCCACGATGCTAATTTAATGACATCACGCGAACTCGCCATGTTGGCACAGCACCTGATTGACGAACATGCTGATTTATATCCGATGTTCGCAACCAAGAAATTCGAATTTAATGACTATCAATCTGATTGGTGTCGTGATTGGGGCCGCACACATACATTGAACTATAATAAATTATTGTTCACTATGCAAAGCGCAGATGGATTAAAAACGGGTCATACTGATGTCGGTGGATACGGTATGGTGGCAAGTGCCAAGATTGGTGGTCGTCGCTTAATCGGGGTTATTAACGGTTTCAAGGCCAAGGGGCATGATGCGTTGGCATTAGAGATGAAAAAATTATTAAACTATGGTTATGATAAAACGGTAAATCATACTTTTTATAAACCAGGGGATAAAATTGTAAAAATTCCAACATGGTATGGGCGCGATGAATTTGTTGTTGCAACCATTTCAAAACCGTTTACTGTCACACTGGCGAAACCAAAAAAACTGGATGGAATTCGTGTTGTTGCGCGGTATAACGGTCCAATTGCTGCACCAATACATAGGGGCGATATCGTCGGCAAAATCATCGCGACAAAAAACGGTGTTGAAATCGCGAGTGCTGATTTGATAGCTATTTCCGATGTTAAACGGGTTCAATTTTTTGGTCGTATAATGCAAAATATACGGGTTATTTTTGGGTGGCAATAATGATAAAAAAATTAAAGACATCTTGTTATACTTTTCCACATCCGATGGACAACGATTATTTGGTTGGGCACACAACAACATTTAATGCATTTACAAACGCATGGAACGGACGCGATGCACACCCAATACATCACGCATGGATTTTTAGTGGTCCACGCGGAATCGGCAAGGCAACATTGGCGTACAAAATTGCTAAAATGGTTTATGGAAATGTCGGCGACTTTTTTATAATTGATGCTGCACACAATATTGATAAAGACTCTAAATTAAAATCAGATGCAAAAACCATATCGGTTTATACTGTCCGCGAAATGATTGAAAAAATGCAATTGTCATCTATGTCGGATGATTGGCGGGTGGTATTAATCGACTCGCTGGACGAATTGACTGTTGCTGCATCGAATGCGATATTAAAGTTGTTGGAAGAACCACCTGCAAAAACTCTATTTTTATTAATCGCACATAACTTGGCAAATGTGTTACCGACAGTAAGGTCGCGTGCACGCGTTGAAAAAATGCACCCATTGACTATTTCTGAACTGCGTGAATTGTGTGCAAAATTTATGCCCGAAGAGGCAATAGATGTTGAAACTTTGCGTCTGGTTAACGGCAGTTTTGGGAAAATTGCAGATATGAAACAATCGGGTGGCGATGAAATTTATGCTGAATTAATTGATGTGTTGCAAAATGAACAATCAACCAGTTCTGATTTAATGGCAATTGCACATACTATTGCACCGTATCCGGAATTGTATAGTATTTTATTGAATGCGATTGCACACTTTAGTTTGGCGGGATTATATCCAACAACAACAAAAACTATTAGCGATATTACTAAATTAAATTTGGAACCCGAAATCGGTCTATTCAAAATTATTACAGAGATAAAAAAATGTTTATAGATACCCACTGTCATTTAACAGATAATTACTGTGATGGGGGCACAGATGATGTTATCAAACGCGCCATGGATACTGGTGTTGGTGTAATGGTATGTCCAACTGCAGAGCCAAAAGATATTAAAGGTGCAATAAAATTAACATCCATTTATGACAATGTTTTCGCAACGATTGGTATTCATCCTGAATATGCCGACAATGCGGATACCACACAATATTTAACGCCCGATGTATTAAACAACCCAAAGGTTATTGGTGTTGGGGAAATCGGTTTGGACTATCACGAACGCGACGATAATAAAAAAAATCAGATTAAATTATTTGCGGACCAGTTAGAAATTGCGAAACAATTTGATTTGCCTGTGGCGATACATACGCGTGATGCAGAATCTGATACGCGCGACATTTTAACAAATGCAAATCATGGGGTTATGCATTGTTATACTTCCAGTTGGGATTTGGCAAAAACAATGCTGGACCGCGGATTTTATTTTTCCGCCAGTGGTATTTTAACTTTCAAAAATGCAGTTGAAGTGCGCGAAACATTCGCACAAATTCCAACCGACAGAATTGTTATTGAAACAGATTCACCTTTTTGTGCACCGGTTCCATATCGCGGGAAACAGTGTGAACCTGCATTCGTTGTTGAAACTGCAAAAGTGTTGGCACAAATTAAAAATTTGCAAATTGACGAACTTGAAACTATACTTGCCAATAATACAAAACAATTATACCCAAAGATAAAAATAAAATAATGGTACGCAGTATTATAAAATTTGGTCAGGTTTCAGAAAATCGCAAAGCGCGATTCAATTATTCTATTGAAGACACAATAGAGGCTGGCATTTCTTTGACCGGGGCAGAAATAAAATCTGTGCGTTATGGTTTGGTTACGATTGTTGACGGATTTGTTCAACGGCGTGGTGATAATTTATTTTTGGCAGGGGTCGAAATTCAAAAATTACCAACCGCAGCACGCATTATAAACTTTGATGAAAGACGCCCACGTCAATTATTACTGCATCGCAATCAAATGAATCGTCTGATTGGTCAATTACAGGAAAAAGGTGCAACTATTGTGCCATTGAAACTATATTTTACAAATCGCGGACGGTTAAAGGTTTTGTTGGGAATCGGGCATGGAAAAAATAAAATTGATAAGCGCGAAACGATTAAGGCGCGTGAATGGAATAAGAATAAGGCCCGTATATTAAAAGGAAAATAAACCCCACAAATTAATGTGGGGATTTTTTATTTGAT
>JAKSTC010000020.1 GCA_024402765.1 Alphaproteobacteria bacterium | reverse complement strand
CTGATGTTCTTGTTAAATCAGATTTAACGGCATATGCAAAAACAGAAGATTTAAATAAAGTTGCAGAAAAGGTAGAAACTTTGTTCTCGTGTGATAGTGATGTGTGTTTCATTACAAAAGAAGGTGGTGTTTTCCCTGTTAATATTGAATCCAATTATCCTACAAATGAGTAAATTATTTTTCCAGCCCCAGATGTTTATAACCGCTATCGGTTACGATTCGTCCACGTGGGGTGCGTTGAATAAAGCCGAGTTGCATCAGATATGGTTCAATAACATCTTCAATGGTATCACTTGGTTCGGATAATGCCGCCGCCAGATTTTCAATTCCAACCGGACCGCCAGCATAATGTTTTATTATTGTTGTCATATATTCACGGTCAATTTCATCCAAACCACATGCGTCAATGTGTAGCTGGAATAGGGTGGTTTTTACGGTATCTGCGGTTATAATGTCTTTGTCAAGGGCGTTTGCAAAATCGCGTGCGCGTTTTAACAATCTGTTCGCGATACGTGGTGTTCCGCGTGCAGATTGTGCCAACATTTTTGCACCATCAGTATCGATATTCATACCTAAAATATTCGCACTGCGTGTGATAATTTTTGCCAAATCATCCACAGGGTAAAAAGATAATCTTAAATCAATTCCGAAACGTTCACGCAATGGGTTTGATAGTAAACCCGTTCTGGTTGTCGCGCCAACCAATGTAAATGGTGGTAAATCAATACGTACAGATTTCGCCGATGGACCTTCGCCAAGCATAATATCCAATTTGAAATCTTCCATTGCGGAATACAGGACTTCTTCGATAGCGGTGGGCAGACGGTGAATTTCATCAATAAACAGAACATCCATTGGCTCAAGTGTGGTCAAAATTGCCGCCAAATCGCCTTGCTTTGTTAACATCGGTGCAGCGGTTGCGCGGAAATTTGTTCCCAATTCATTTGCGACAATATGTGCTAATGTTGTTTTGCCTAATCCTGGGGGGCCGTAAAGCAAGACATGGTCCATTGCCTCACCCCGGGCTTTTGCGCCAGATACAAATACAGACAAATTCTGTTTTAAACTATCATGACCAATAAAGTCAGATAAAGTCTTGGGGCGAATGGTTGTTGTCATTTCGTCAGGAATGTTCGGGTCAAGAAATCTGTTTTGTTCCATATTTTGTGCCATTACAGTAATTTGATATCCGCGTCTTCACGACCAACATATGCCTTTAAATCATTATACATTTGACGCAAGTCAGCTGGCTGTGAATAATTTGCATCTGCACCTTTGACCCGAATAGTTTCCAAATCAATTTGTGCCTGTTTCTTTAAAATTTGGGTCAGATTGGTTGCGTATGCGCGTGCATCATCAGATTCATCTGCCCCCTGCAAAATTAAACCGCGATTTGGACTTGGTGATAAAAATGTAAAATCTGTAATCGTTGGATCAGGTGATACTAACGCAAAACCAGATACTTCGGGTCGACGCATTAATGCCTGGAGTACGTACCATGCACCCAAACCGTGACCAGCTAACCAAATGCGTTCGCTGTCTTCGTTCTTGTTTTGAATCCAATCAATCACAGTTGCAATATCAAGCATATTTTCAGATGTCGTTCCAATTGTTCCCTCAGAATCATTAACACCACGATAATTAAACCGAACAACAGAAAAACCAATGTCTGCAAATGCACGAAACATCGCGTATGATACCCGATCATTCATATGATACTTTTGTCGTGGATTCCCAGATAAAATCACCGCTAATGGTGCAGATGGGGTTTCAGATTTATGATAAACCGCATGCAAATTTCCAGATTCACCAGTAATTATAAGATCAACCATTGTATCACTTCCTTGTTTGTTTTACTTCTACAGTTATAATCTAAATGATATAAAAATTTCAATAAAAAAATTAGGTGTCTTCATTTTTTGCTTTGACAGGTTGGGGCATAATGTTCTATTATTTATGTAACGAGAGAAAAAAGGATTGAAAAAATGCCTAAAGTTATTTTGTTTTCTGTGTTAGCGGGGTTAATTATGTCGGGGGCATATGCTGACAACATGTATTATGATGTTTATCAGACCGTCTATACGGAAACACCCGTTCAGTCGTATTATGCTTATCCTGATGATCAAAATTTTGTTCCAGAAACGGAGTTTATGGAACGTGATAGTAGTTTTGATTACGATCAAAATATTGTTGATGTGCGGAATGAAACGATGGAAATAATGCCTGGGGTGGGTTTCGCCGACAGACCGATGGTTATTTGTCGTAATTTTGGTTGCACTTATCTTAATGACAGAATTACAAAAACATTTTTGTTCAATAGTTTAGCAAATATGTTCATGATGAATGCACATTCGCGTATGTTTATATGTGAAGCAGATCCGTTTTCACGTGATTGTTTGCAATCTGGTATATCTTTGCCGGTACGCAGTGGTATTGCGAATGCTATGGTTAAAATACCAAAGGCGACTATATCCCAGGTTAATTTATCAACGGGATTGTCGCGTGCAACTGTAGGGATGACCTATGATTTTTTGGTAAATGGTATTAATCGTAAATGTGAACAGACTATCATGGATATTGTTGTGCCTGTTAATTCCCAGGCAACGTTGGTAAATCGTGAATTTGCTTGCAATATGACCAGTGATGGTATCAGCAGTGTTTCTTTGTTGGTTAATATTGATTATATTGATTTAGATTATGGTATCTTGGGTGGTTATTATTCCTTGGGGGTTCAGGGACCCACCACAGGTGGTGCAACAGGGTATGCGCTGTTTAAAACAGAATTTACAAACAATGGCACACAGTTTAGAGCAGCTGTAAAGTCGAAGTCCAATTGTGGTGGCGGTGCAATGACAATGCAACCGGGTGAATATGCGGTTGGGCCAGTTGGTAAATAAATGAGTAAGTGTGTATTAATTATTGATGATGACTCTGTGTTGCGTGGGTCATTGACGCGTGGACTGCGGTCAGAAGGTTTCGATGTTGTTACTGCAGAATCTGCAGAATTTGCAAAGGATGTTTTGGCGCGATTAATACCTGATGCGATTGTATTGGACCGTATGATGACAGGACAAGATGGGTTAGATTTTCTTAAAACTTTGCGTTCTGGGGGAAATCATGTACCGGTTATAATGTTGACGGCGTTGGCTGGCCCAGAAAATGCCATAGAAGGTTTGGTATCTGGTGCTGATGATTATTTGGCAAAGCCTTTTCAATTGCGTGAATTGGTGTTGCGGTTAAATAATATTATAAAGAAATCTGTGGGGGCTGACTTAAAATTGCCCGATGGTTTGGTGATAAAAGGTGATGACTTTTTTGTTCAGGGTAGATTATTGAATATATCGGGTGAAGAAAAAAAGTTGTTGTATGCTTTGGTAACACCGGTTGGAAATATCGTTGTCACAACACCAATGATTGCAAAACGCTTGCGAAACAAATTAAATGGTGTATTATCAAATATCAATATTGTAACTGTCCGTGGACAGGGATATAAAATAGTAAACACAAATGGTGATTAAATATGCATTTATTACCGCGCAGTTTTTTATGGCGAACAATATTAATGGTATTGATACCATTGGTGGTTGCACTGGGAATTATTGCTAATGTATTTTTTGGCAATCATTGGTCGCGCGTTCATGGAACTTTGGCGCGAACCTTTTCTGGTGAAATTGTTACCATGATGAATTTTATTGATAGCGGTAATATGTCTGCTATGGAATCTATGGCACACGATATAGGGGTTAATGTTTCTATTAATGACCACCTTAATAGACCAAGTAAGGATAATAATGACGCGATGGAAGTTGGTAAACTGTCTGTTGCGTTGGTGAATGCTTTAAAGCGTGAATCTAAAATTTACATTGATAAACCAAAACGTTTATTGTTTGTTGATGTTCCAACCAAGGATGGACGTATTGCCACCTTTGCGACATCGTTGCATAGGATTTATTCTACGAGTACAGAGGTTTTTGTAATCTGGATATTGGGTGCGATGTTGATTGTTTCTGCATTGATAGCACCATTTGTTATATTGCATGCACGCAGTATTAGACGTATTGCCAAAGCGGCAAATCGTTTCGGACGTGGACTGGATGCCCCAGGCTTTCAGCCGACAGGATCGCGTGAAATACGTGAGGCGGCATCTGCAATGATTAATATGAAAGAACGTCTGGATAGATATAATCGGACACGTACAGATATGTTAAATGCAGTTAGCCATGATTTAAAGGCACCGCTTACACGTATGCGTTTGGCGATAGAAACAGAAACTGCTGAGAAAGAGACTCTTTTGCATGATGTTGATCGTATGACTGAAATGATAAACGGTTATTTAGCATTTGCCAGAGGTGAGGCACCAGAGATAGAAGAAAAAACAGAATTACCGGCAATGCTTACTCGTATTGCGCGTGATTCTGCACCAGATAAGACGATAGAATTGAACTTTCCTGATATGCCGGCACAGTTTTATGCGCGCCCAATGGCATTAACGCGTGCGTTTGCAAATATAATGGAAAATGCTGCGAGATATGCAAATAAAAAAATACGTATTATTGAAAAAGATACTGATGAAAATGTGGAAGTTGTAATAGAGGATGATGGTTGTGGCATTCCAGATGCCCAAAAGGCAGATGCGTTGCAACCTTTCGTGCGTTTGGATGCTGCACGTGGCGATAAAACTGGGGGGACTGGTTTGGGATTGTCTATTGCAAAAACTGCCATAGAAAACCATGGCGGGCAGTTGTTTTTAGAAAATAGCGAATTAGGCGGTTTACGCGTTCGTGTCGTTTTACCAATAGGATAAAAAAAATGAATTTATATAAATATGTATCTGATGCAATTAATGAAAAATTAGGTTTTACTGCGAATCTGGAAATTCCACGTAATCGTGAATTTGGTGATTTTTCAACAAATGCAGCGATGGTTGGGGCCAAGGCTGCAAATAAAAATCCGCGTGAGTTAGCGGGTGAGATTTTGCCAAAATTACAGGAACTTGATTTTGTTGAATCTGCGACAATTGCAGGACCCGGATTTATCAACATTAAAATTAAAGACGAATTCATATTGAAAAACGCATCTGCACCGAAACCGATGAAAAAACAAAAACAATTGGTCTTGGATATGGATTATGGTGCATATAATGTTGCAAAATCTTTGCATATTGGACATTTACGGACGTCTATTGTTGGTGATACTTTTAATCGAATATCAAAATTTTTAGGGCATAAAACCTTTTCATGGAATCATATTGGCGATTGGGGAAAACCTATGGCATTGGTGATTGCGTGGATTGAAAAAATGCATCCGGAATTACCGTATTTTCGTGATGATTTTGTTGCAGGGACAGATGTTGATTTTGATATAGATCCAATGGAATTGAATACTTATTATCCCAGTGCGAGTCAGTTTGCCAAGGAAAATCCGGATTTCCAAACACATGCACAAATGATTAAGGCGCGATTCCAGGATGGACACCCAGGATATTTTGCGTTATACGAAAAGTTTTTAAAGATTTCTTTGGAAACGATGAACAAGACTGTTAAACGTCTAAATATTTTACCTTTTGATTATGATTTGGGTGAACGCAATGCAGCAAAATATTTGCCAGATGTTGAAAAAATTCTGCGTGCTAAAAATTTAATCCAAGAATCAGACGGTGCGGAAATAATTGTTGTTAAACGCGACAGTGATACCGCGCCAATGCCACCATATATGTGGACCGATTCGCGTGGGGCGGA
The DNA here is from genome assembly GCA_024402765.1 of Alphaproteobacteria bacterium. Taxonomy (GTDB): domain Bacteria; phylum Pseudomonadota; class Alphaproteobacteria; order Rs-D84; family Rs-D84; genus Enterousia. The sequence goes on along the minus strand of JAKSTC010000020.1, from coordinate 1,740 downwards.
TACTTATGATTCTACGGATTTGGCGGCGGTTTATTGTCGTAAGATCACAGATAATCCTGATAAATTGATTTATTTTACAGATTTGCGTCAGGGCTTGCATTTTGAGCAACTGTTTCGTGTGTCTGAATTGGCAGGTATTTGCGATTATGATAGGTTTGAACATATTGGATACGGAACTATTAATGGTGCTGATGGTAAGCCGTTCAAGACGCGTGATGGAAATGCTGCGGGGTTGGATGATATTTTGGATATTGCGAATGATGCGGTGAGGGTGCGAGTTATTGAAAGTGGTAAAAATTTAGATGATGAAACCGTATCGATAATTGCGTTGGCGGCGGTAAAATTTAACGATTTGTTGCATGATGTAAAGTCAGATTATATATTTGATCCAAAACAAATTACTAATTTTGAGGGACGAACTGGGCCATATGTTTTATATACAGCTGTTCGTTTAAATAGCGTTTTAAAACGTGCAAATTCTGTGAACGAATTGTCGCAATATCAAATGGGGCATGACGAACGTGATTTGTTAATTCAGGTTCTGGATTTTGAACGAACAATAGAAACTGCGTTTGAAAATCGTGCAACGGATATGATTGCAAATTATGCATACGATTTGTGCCAGTTGATAAATACATTTTATCATAATTGTCCAATTTTGCGTGACGATGTTGATGAGAGTATTAGGGCGGGGCGTTTGTATATTGCGCGTATTGCACGTGATACTTTGGCAACTGCAATAGACCTTATGGGATTAAAAATTCCATCAGAGATGTAATTAAATTAATTTTTTATATTGATTTAAATGTTGATTTCTGATATTTTTATCTCCATAAGAGAGGATAAATGGTGGTTGTCGTGAAAAAAAACCTTTTTTGTGTTGGTTGTTGTACTTTTTTGATACCAACGGTTTTGTCTTTTTCTGTGTATGGCGCTTCCTCTGTACGTTCTTTGGGTGGGGGGGCTTCATATCCTGTCGCGGACAACGCTGCTGATACGTTATCAATATCTCGGGCTTCTTCTTTGCCGATAACAACTAAAAAGAATACGAGTGTAACCACAACTAATACAAAAACTGTAAATTCTGTGGGGGGGGCATCTTCTGATTCACAGCGTATGCCTTTTACACAGCATGTTAGTGCAATTACTGTGCCGTCTTTTGCAACAGTGACCAGTAGCAGTTCTTCAAATCAACAAGTTACAGATATTGCCCAACGCGTTGATGAATTAGAGGATCAGGTTGCTAATATAGAAAAGAGTATTGATGAAGCCCAGGATTCTATAACAGATGTGATAAATGTACTGGATGACAAACAAGGTAGTTTAATTCCGGGGGGCAATATAAGCATAAGCCCTGATAATACAATTGCTGTTTCTGGTGTGTTGCCTGTGGAACGTTTGGCGCCAGACGGAACGCCGGGTCAGGTGTTAAAGATAGATGGTTCTGGTAAGAATATGGTATGGGGAATGGACAACGGTACAATATATACTCAGGGGACAGGAATAAATATTAAGGATAATACCATATCGCTTAGTGAGGATGCATTATCACAATATGCGAAAAATGATGCTTTATCAGATTATATGAAAAAAGGTGATGCGGTAAGTAAAGCTCAGTTAGCGTCAGACGGAACGCCGGATCAGGTGTTAAAGATAGATGGCTCTGGTAAAATGGTGTGGGGAACGGATTTGCAAGGTACAACCTATACTGCTGGTGATGGAATAAGTATTGATAATAAC